>NZ_JBJIAI010000006.1:0-299309 GCF_045311035.1 Mycobacterium sp. SMC-13 | reverse complement strand
AAAACCCCAGGCGCACAACCTAAAATAGCCCCTGAACAGCGCAAAGGCGCCCACGAAAACCCGTGGAGCGCCACATACGTTCGAAAGGCAACGGATCTATCGCTCCGAACTTTCCGGCATGCCAGAGGGCGAGCCGCGAAGTGGCGGCTAGGTCACTGCGCGCTAGGCGAGAGAGCAAGCGCCGATCGCGACGCCCAACCGGCCTAGCCGCCGACCGCTTGCCGCAGCAGCTGCGGATCATGGGCGTTGACGAGGGACATATCAGGTTCATCCGAAGCCCAAAGTTCGCTCAGCCGTTGATGATTGGCCTGCACCTTCGCCCAGTCGAAGGCAACTGAGCGTTCCATCAGACGCAGGGCCCGCGGCGCGGTATTGCTGCCGTCGAGCTGGCCACGATGGTAGAAGCTGTCGCCGGCATGCAGAATCCAGCGGTCCCCCGCGTCGACGGCCACCGCGGCGTGCCCGCGCGTATGCCCGGGCAGGCTGATCAAGACGATGCCGTCAGCGATCTCGGCCAACTCTTTGGCGCCGGGGAAGCCGCGCCACGACTCCGAGGCCGCGGGCGAGTGCTCGACCAGGATCGGGCCGTGCGCGTGACCGGCCGGCAGGTAGCGCTGTTTCTCCACGAGCGTCTTCGGATGCAGTGCCGCGAATGCCTCGGCATCGGTGAGATGAACCTGCGCCCAAGGGAAGTCCGCCAGACCTCCCACGTGGTCGGCATCGAAGTGGGTCACGACGATGTGCCGCACGTCGCTGGGCTCGAACCCGAGGCGGCGAATTTGGTTGATGGCGGCTTCGTTCGGATCGAACACCGGGCGGACGTAGAAGCGGGCCGGGCCGAAGCGACTGCCCGGCGACTCGGCATCCCGCAGCCCCAACCCGGAGTCGACAAGCACGAGACCGCCCGGCGTTTCGACAAGGAGTACGTGGCAGACCAATCCGTCGGGCACGAACCGCGGATGCATGGTGCCGCAGTTGAGGTGGTGGACCCTCATGTCAGGTCAGCCGGGGCCGTCCCGATGAGCCGGGCATCGGGTTGGCTGGACATGGCCAGCAGCCCCCGCAGTCCGCGGATGACGGCGGGCCAGTTTCGCGGGTCACGCAGATTCAGGCCTCCCACAAGCTGTTTCAGCATCGTCAGCGTGTCGAAGTAGATGCGTTCGGCGACCAGGTCCTCGTTCTCGTCGAACACGAAATAGGCCGTCATCCGGGTGCGGTGCCGCGAGCCCGTCGCCGGGATGCCGCCGAGCGGGCCGAGATGCGTTCCGAGGAGCCAGAATTCGACGATCACGGCATCAGCGCTGTGTCGCAGCGCGATGATCTCGTGATCCTGGTCGGGAAACGCGACGCGGGTGTCGTGGTAGTAGCCACGCACATCGACGTCACCGTCGTGGACGGTGAGCGTCGGGATGATCTCGTAGTGCGGATGCGGGAAGGTGGCCAGCACGTCGTCCCAGTCCTGTCGGACCTCGTCGTGGAAGTGGTCGAGGACGAGCTTTTCGCGAGCCTGCAACACCTCGACGGAAGGGATGGCGAAGCGGTGCGTCATGGCGTCCTCCTCGAACTGCAAAGTATTTCCACACCGTGGGATTAATATGACAATAATCCCACGGTGTGGAAATTTGCAAGGGTCTGGGCCAGAATGAGGCCATGAACGCGGCCACCCCGACTCCCCGCCGCGGACGGCCGCCGAAGGCGCTGGCACAGCTGACGCGATCGACGATCCGGGAAGCGGCGCTGACCGTCATCGACCAGGACGGCATCGCCGCGGTCAGCATGCGGTCCGTCAGCCGCCTGCTCGGCGTCGACGCCAAGAGCCTCTACCACCATGTCGCCGACAAGGACGATCTGCTGGACGCCGTCGCCGAACATCTGCTCGGGCAGCTGCGACCACCGGCACCCACCGGCGAGTTGCGGACCGACCTGCGGGCCCTCGCCTACGAGTTCCGGCGCGTGACCCTCGCCCACCCGGAGGCCGCGACGCTCGTGCTGACCCGGCAGATGACGACGCTCGCCGGACTCGCGCCCGTCGAGGCTCTCCTGTCGATCCTGCATCGGGCCGGCGCCGCCCCCGAGCTCGCCGTGCGACTCACCCGTGTCCTGGTGGCCGCCGTCGTCGGGATGCTGCTGCGCGAGGTGTCCGCCGGCCCCACCTTCGGCAGCGGAAAGTCCGCCGACATCGCTGCCCGGCAGGCCGAACTGGAAGATTCCGCGCTCCCGGAAGTGGTTGCGTGCGCACCATTTCTCGCCCGGTTCGACCGGGACCGGGAATTCGCGTCGGGCGTGGACTTGCTCGCGGATTTCGCCGCATTCCAGCTGGTGAGCCTGACATAGTGCTGCCATGCGGTTGCTGAGTGCTGTCGACACGATGTTCTACCGGATGGAGTCCGACCGGACGCCCATGCACATCGGCGCCCTGCTGACGTTCCGGCTGCCCGACGGCGCCGGGCCGGACTACGTCCGCACCCTGTACAACGCATTCGCCGAACTGTCGTTCCTGCCGTTCCCGTTCGACAGCGCCGTCGTCGACGGCCTGCTGCCCGAGTGGCGCGAGGTCCGCCCGGACCCGGAGTACCACGTCCGGCTGTCAGCGCTGCCGTACCCCGGAAGCGAGGCCGATCTGGGCACCCTGGTCGCCCGGCTGCACGCGCACCCGCTCGACATGCGCCGGCCACTGTGGGAAGCACACTTCATCGAGGGCCTGTCCGACGGTCGCTTCGCCATGTACTTCAAGGCCCACCACTGTGCGGTGGACGGCATGGGCGCGATCAACACCATCAAGAAGTGGTTGAGCACCGAGCCGGACCGCTACGTGCCGCTGTCCGAGGCCGGACCGAAGGCCGAGGTGCCCGACCGCAACCGGGTCGCGTCGGTCGCCTACGAGCTGTGGAACCGGACGACGGACGGCGTCGCGGGTTCTGCCGAGTTGGTGAAGAGCCTGGTCGGCATGATCGGCGGCGACAACAGCCACGTCGGCGCCACGCTGGGCACGCCGCGCGCGCCGTTCAACGCCACCCTCACGCCGCAGCGCCGGCTCGCGGTCGAGGTGCTCGAACTGGGCCGCCTCAAGGCCATCGCCAAGGCCACCGAGACAACCGTCAACGACGTGACACTCGCCGTGTGTGGCGCGGCGCTGCGCCGCTACCTCGACGAGCAGGGCGAGCTGCCCGAGCAGACGCTGACCGCCTCGGTGCCGGTGGGCTGGGAGCGCGACGAGGACACCTTGAATGCGGCCGCGGGCTTCGTCTGCCCTTTGGCGACAACAGAATCGGACCCGTTGCAGCGGCTGGCGGTGATCAACGCCTCGACCACGCGCGGTAAGAAGGAACTGCTCGCGATGTCACCGAATGCCCTGAACCACTACACGTTGATGGGGTTGCTGCCACTGACGATCGGGCAGAAAACCGGTGCGCTGACCAAGATTCCGCCGTTGTTCAACCTCACGGTGTCCAACGTGGTCCTGACCAGAGAACCGCTGTACCTCGGTGGCGCACAGCTGGAATTGATCGCTCCGGTCTCTTTCCTGTGCGACGGCTACGGACTGAACATCACCCTGGTCGGCTACACCGACAAGGTCATCCTCGGCTTCGTCGGCTGCCGAGACACCATGCCGCATCTGCAGCGCCTGGCGGTCTACTCCCGCGAGGCGCTCGACGAATTGGAGCGGGCCGCCGCATAGGCCGCTGATAGAATCTCGATCCGTGATCGAGTCTTCGTCGGTGAGCCAGCCGGCTGTTCGCACCGCGGTGCAGCGCCGCGGCATCGAACGCACCCAGGCGATCCTCGATTCCGCCGAGACGATCCTCGCCGAACAAGGTTATGCCGCAGCAACTCTCAAGGCGATCGGCGAGCATGCCGGCATCCCGACGGCATCGCTCTACCACTACTTCGCGGACCGGAGGCAGGTCGAGGCCGAGCTCGTGCGGCGCCACATCCCGGTCATCGACGAGCGCTTCGCGGCATCGCTGTACGGCAACAAGATCCGGACGCTGCGCGACGGCGTCGACGCGATGATCGACCCACTGCTCGCCTACTTCCGGGAGAATCCCGGATTCGTGCAGCTGTGGTTCGCGGGCCGCAGCGCGACACTGTCCGAGCTGGGTGGGTTGTTCGACGAATCCTGGGCAGAAAAGCTGTGGCACTTCCTCATCGAGCACGAACTCATCACCGCAGCGACCCCGTTGTTCGCCGTCCAGTTGATGTTCGAGGTCGGTGATCGGCTCTTCGACGTGGCGTTCCAGCGCTCCCCCAAGGGCGATGACGCCACCATGGACGAGGGTCGGCGCATGCTCACCGCGTACCTGACGACATTCGCCCCATCAGGTACCAGGTCTGCATGACCCCCTTGCCCTTGACCTCGACGGCACCCCGCTCCTCCAGCACGAACGCGTCCTTGAGCCGCTCATAGACGTTGTGCGGCACCTGGATTCGACCTTCGACATCGGTGGTCTCCATTCGCGCCGCGACATTGACCGCGTCCCCCCACACGTCGTAGAAGAACTTGCGTGCGCCCACCACACCCGCGACCACCGGTCCGGCCGCCAGCCCGATGCGCAGTGGCACCCGCCGGCCGTTGGGGTCCGTCAACTCGGCCACCGCGTCGACCATGTCGAGAGCCAGATCGGCCAGCGCCTCGAGATGGTCGGGCCGCGGCTCGGGAACCCCACTGACGATCATGTAGGAATCGCCGCTCGTCTTGATCTTCTCCAAGCCGTGCCGGTCGACCAGCGTGTCCAGGTCGGTGTACAGGTGATCGAGAAACCTGACCAACTCGGTGGGCGTGGTATCGCTTGCGCGCTGGGTGAATCCGGCGATATCGGCGAACAGCACCGAGGCGTCGTCGTAGCTGTCAGCGATGACGTCGCGGTGCGGATCCTTCAACCGCTGAGCGATCTTCGAGGGCAAGATGTTGGCCAGCAGCGACTCGGAGCGCTCGTATTCGGCAGCCAAAGCCGATTCCGCGCGGCTGATTTCACGCAGTGCGTACCAGACGGTCGCGAGGACGAGCACCCATGAGGAAATTACCGAGATGAGGAATCCGGCAGTCGTGACCCACAGCGGCTGGACACCGGTGTCCGCGGGCACCAGGTACTGGAGCGCGATGATGAGTGCCGCACCCACCGCCGCCACCGCCGATGCCACCACGATGTGCTCGATCCCCAGGATCAGCACCACCAGCGAAGCGGCGACCAGGAAGTACAGCTGCTGGCCGGAACCTCTTCCGACATAAACGGTCACGAGCGTCGTCAAGGAGTACGCGATACCGATGAAGGTCAGCGGCGCGACGAGTTCGCCGTACCGGTACAAGCGGGGAATCGCGAGATAGACCGGGGCGCACACGACGGCGAGGCCACCGATCCAGATGCCGGCCTCGCCGGCGAGCATCGACAGCGTCCCGAGGAACGCGGCGACGACGGCACCGATCCTGGCGGCCACCGTGAGGACGCGTCGGCGGCGCGCCAGACTCTCGGCGGACGCAGCCTTCGGCGACATGATCCGCAGCCTAGCGCCGAAAGCGCACGTCACCGCGGGCATTGACAGTGCATCCGCGCGAAACCTAAACTCGATTTCGATTCGATATTGGCTTTGAGTATTACAGGGCGATCCCCATCAGAAGGAGAAGAACATGGCCAACACCCGACGGCGGGTCGTCTTCATCGGCGCGGCCGGTGAGATGTGTCGCCTGGCCATCGAACGGTTCGCGGTAGCCGCCGGCGACTGGGAGCTCGCGCTCTACGACATCCGGCCAGAACTGCTCGAGCCGCTGATCAAGAAGCTGCCGAGTGGGCTGGCGACGGCCGCCCGGCTCGATCTGTATGACCGCGACGGCCTGCGCACCGCCATCGACGGCGCGGCACTCGTCGTGCTCGGCGCCGGCCCGTACAACCGCACCGCCGGTCCGGTGATGGAAGCCTGCCTGGCCGCCGGGGTGCCGTACCTCGATTTCGATGACGACATCGAAAGCACCTTGCACGCACTGACTCTGGGCGACGCCGCCAAGGCGGCCGGCGTTCCGATGTACATCGGCTGCGGCGCCTCGCCCGGCATCACGAACGTGCTGGCCGCCGACGCCGCCGCCGAACTGGACACCGTCGAGAACATCGACGTCTATTGGGTGGTCGGCGACGAGCGTGGTTCGATCGGTCGCGCGGTGCTCGACCACATGCTGCGCGTCGCCGCGGGTCCCTGCATGACGTGGGAGAACGGCGGACCGGTCATGCACCAGTCCTGGCTGGAGACCCGGTGGACGGACCTGGGCGGCGGGCTGGGCCTGACGTTGGTGCACGAGACGGCCCATCCCGAACCCGTGACACTGCCGCGGAAGTACCCCGATGCCAAGAACATTCGTTGTTTCGGCGGCCTGGACCCGGCGCCCTACAACGGCCTGGTCCGGGGCGTCGGCCTGGCCGTGCAGAAGGGTCAGATACCCGTCGAGAAGGCCATCGACTTCCTGGAATCCCTGCTCACCGGCGGAGTGGGCAGTGTCGCCGGCTGGCGCCACGGCCTGGCGGGAATGTGGGACCTGGTGCGCACGGGTGAGTCGACGCGCCTCGAGCTGCTCACGTTCCTCGCCAAAGCTGCAGCGGGCCACACCTTTCCGTACAAATCTGGGCTGAAGGTCGAGGTGACCGGCCTCAAGGACGGCATCCCCACCGTCGCCAGCCGCCGCACGCCGGTCGCAGGCCCAGGCACCTATCTGTTCACCGACATGGCGGCCGCAACGGGCACCGCGTGCGCCGCGTTCATGGTGGTGGCACTCGAATCCGGCAGCCGCGCCGGGGTTTTCACGCCCGAGGAATGGGCCGAACCGGCGCAGTTCTACTCGGCACTGAAGCGGGTCGGCACGCCGAGCGCCGAACTTCCCGTCGGCGCGCACTAGAGGGGCTGGTCATGGATCTGAAGACCGCGTTGTACGCACTCGCCGACATCTTCATGATCGTCGCCGGTTTCACGTACGGCTTCAAGTTCATTCGGAACTACCAGAACTACCTGCTGGGCCTCGAGTGGATCATCGTCGCGTCGTCCGGCACCAACTTCCTGGTGTATGGGCTGGTCGGCGCCGACGAAACCAGTCCGATGTTCCACGCGGCGTTCTTTCTCGACGCCTTCTCGCGGTCGATCGGCATCACCGTGATCCTCGTCCTGGGCCTGATGAAGGTCACGCACGGGTACCGGCCGTCGATCGCCGTCGACATCGGAGTGTTCGGGCTCGCGGTCATCGGCGGACTCGTGATGTCGTTGTTCGCCGCGGATTTCGGCGTGGCCGGGGCCATCTTCTACGTGGTCATGAACGCCCTGACGACGCTGTTCCTGTTCTACTTCGCCTGGCGACTGTGGCGGATCGGCGCACAAGGTAACGCGATGGCCGTCGCCGCCGTGACGATCGCGGCGGCTGCCATTGCCGGAATGTACGACTTCTACCGCATCCCGGGCGACGATCAGCACCACACGGTCTTCTACATCCTGGCGCTGACCACCTGGGCGGCGCAGATGACGGTGTATTACTACGGTTACCGCGCGCTGGACAATCACACCGCGCGAATCCCGGCCGAAAAGGCTTTTACCGCATAGCACTTCGCAGACAGTGACGGCCCGCGGGTACATCCCGCGGGCCGTTTCTGCACTTCGTCAGTACGCGCCGTCGGCCAGTCCGGCAGCGATGCTCCGGGCCGCGTGCGCACCGGTGTCCATGGCACCTTCGATGGCGCCGGCCTCGACCCCGGCAATGTCGCTGCCGGCGAAGTGGATTCGCCCATGGGCTTCCCGCAGCTGCGCGGCACCGCCGGTGAAGTGTCCCGGCCGGTGCACCATGAATCCGCCCTTGGAGAATTCGTCGGTAACCCAGTCATGGCAGGCGGTTTCGCGCACCTCGATGTCGGCAATGAACGCCCGCAACGCCTGCTGCACCGCGGCGGGATCGTTGGCGTCGATCGCGGCGCCCGTGGAGCACAGACACATGATGAACGTGTCGCCGTCTTCGTGGTACTCCACCCGTGCGGCGTTGATGGGGTTCTGTCCCAGCGGCGCGACGGCCTGGAACGGCTCGAGTACGCCCTTGGCCCGCACCCAGATTTTGGAGCCCACGATCGGATTCTTCTCCTCGATCATGCGACGCGACGCCGCCGGGACCTCGGGGGTGATGGCGATGTCCCCCAAGGTGTTCAGCGGCACCGCGACGACGGCCGCACGCGCCCGGATCCGCTGACCGTCTCGCGTGGTGACGGTGACGCCGGCACCGTCGTCCTCGACTGCGGCGATCGGAGTCGACAACCTCACCTTCGCCGTCGACTCCGCCATGATGGCGTCGAGCAGCCTTCTGGTGCCGCCCTCGATGGGCCAGGTGCCGGCTGTCTCGAAGAACGCCGCCCAACTGCCGAAGTATGTCGCCACGCACGAAAGGAACTGGGCGACACCGTGATCTTCGTAGGACGTCACCAGCGCAGCCATGGCACCGTCGAGCAGGTCATGCTCGTAGGGCGGCAGATTCAGTGCGTTGAGCCGGTCGGCAATGGTCTCTTTCTCGATTGCGCTGGTGTCAACGAGGCCGATTTCGAACGGTTGCGGGAACACAGCACGAGCGTCGGCGAAGAACTGATTCATCAGCGGCTCGAGCGCCGCGCCGTACTCCTCGGGTAACGCCGAATGCGTTGCGCCTTCGGCAATCCAGTACATCGTGGTGGGCACGACAGGGATCTGGAGTGGAATGTTGTGCCGCTGCAGTTCCTGCCACATGTTGGGCTGCGTCCAGTGCACATAGGTGCCCCCGTACTCCAACTGCCGGCCCAGGCCGGGACCGGTCCACGTGCGGCCGCCGACCCGGTCGCGTGCCTCGAGCAGCACCACCGAGTGCCCTTTGAGGCTCAGGTCGCGCGCCGCGATGACGCCGGCGAAGCCACCGCCGATCACCGCGACGTCGTATTGATCTGTCATTGTTGCTCCCATCAAAGGCGAATTCGATTCGTGTTCGACTTTAGGTAGTGCGCCGGGCGCCGTCAATGAAGGCGGCTATGCTCTCGAAAGATGCCCACCACCCCGCCTTCAAGCGCCGGACGGTCCCGTCCGGCAGCAGTTCAGCGCCGCGGCGTGGAGCGCACACAGGCGCTCCTCGACGCGGCCGAAACGCTGCTCAGCGAGCAGGGCTACGCGGCCGCCACGCTCAAAGCCGTCGGCGAGCTGGCCGGCATCCCGACCGCGTCGGTCTACCACTACTTCGCGGACCGTCATCAGCTCGAAGCCGAACTCGTGCAACGGCATATCGCCGCGCTCGACGACATCCTGACGGCTGCGCTCGAGCGCAGCCGCGCCCGCACCCTGCGCGGCGCCATCAACGTGCTGATCGACACCATGGTCGACTACTTCCGTGAGCACCGCAGCCTGATCGCGCTGTGGTTCGTCGAACGCACGTCTGCCGTTGGCGAATCCGCCCGCGCTGCCGACGAAGCGTGGGCCGAACAGTTCTGGCGGTACCTCATCGAGCGCGAGCTGTTGCATCCGGACACACCGGTCCTGGTCGTACTGCTGACCTTCGAAGCCGGCAACCGACTTCTCGACGTCGCCTTCCGACAGTCGCCGACCGGCGACGAGGTCGTCATCGATGAAGTGCGACGGATGAGTACCGCCTATCTGGAGACCTACGCCCCCACCAAGCGGGCGCGCTGAGTCAGCCCGCCGCGGCCGCGATGGCGTCGCTGAGCATGCGCGCGCACAGCGCGATGTAGTCCGCGCGGGAAATGACGACGTCGCCGGCAGCGAGCGCGACCGCGGCATCCACCTGGCCGCCGACGAGTACCCGCGTCGCCATCGCCAGACGGCCGGTCGTCCGGTCGTCCATGGGGCCGACGACGGCGGCCACCTGCTCGGTCACGAACGCGACGTACTGATCGGTTGCCACCCGCTTGCGCGCCGCGACAGCCGCGACGCCGGCGGATTCGGCGTACAACCGCGCCCTGGGTACATCGCTGATGATGACGTCGTAGAACACGGCCAGCGCGGCGCTCGCCCGCTCGACGATGTCGGGCCCGCAGGCGTCCACGGCCGCCAGCGTCTGCGTGAAAACGTCCCGCATCACGTCGTCGAACAGGGCGGCGAGCAGCTCGTCACGGTTCGCGAAATGCTCGTAGAAGTACCGCTGGCTGAGCCGCGCCCGCCGACAGACGGTGTTCATCCGCAACCCGGCGACGCCCACCTCCGCGACTTCGTCCAGGCCCGCCGCGATCAGGCGATTCCGGCGTTCCTGCACGCGCTGATCGGCCTTCACACCACGGAAAGGCCGCGTCACGGTCGTCATATCTCAATCTTGACACAGCGCTGTTCCAGGAACACCATTGTTCCTACTTCGGGCCCGAACCGGCCACCATCCACAGCACGCCAAGAAAGGCCGCCGATGAACCTCACCGACCGATTCCAGGACCTGATCGACCGCGGCGTCGCCCCGACGCTCGACCAGCTCGACGCGCTGTACGACGACGCGTCCGCCGTCGGCGTCGACGATGTGCTCGGCGAATGGGCGGGCGGCGTGTTCGGCCTGGGCCACCCCGCCGAAGCGCAGCTGGAGGCGATCAAATGGGCCGGCAAGTCCTTCGGCGCCGCCGATGACGTCGCACCGATCGTCTGCTTCGACGACGCGGGACGCCGTTTCGTGAACCCCATCTTCGGGGGCGCGAGCCTGCGGCTGACGGACTACCGCGGCAGCGCAACCGCCACGATGACCTACCACGACCTGCCGATGGCGGATCATTTCCGGAAGATCTCCGACACCATCCTCATCGGGGCGATGGAAGCGCCGGGGCAGAGCCGGGCCGGCTACTTCTACCTGACCCGGATGGACACCATCGAGCGGCCGCGCAATCCCGAGTTCGTCTCGTGCGAACCGGCCCGCACCGCGGACGCCGCTGTCCTGCGCGCACCGGGCCAACCGTTCGAGGTCACCCAGGTCGAGCTCGAAAGTCCGCGCCCCGACGAGGTTCTCGTGCGTATCGAGGCGGTCGGCATCTGTCACAGCGACCTCGTGATCGCCGGAATGGCTCAGCCCCAACAACTTCCGATGGTTCTCGGCCATGAAGGCGCGGGCGTCATCGAGGCCGTCGGGACCGATGTGACGGACCTCCAGCCCGGCGATCACGTCGTGCTCAGCTACGCGTGGTGCGGCGAGTGCACCAACTGCAGACGCGACCGGATGGCGTACTGCTCGCGGTCCAACATGCTCAACCTCACCGGCGCCCGGCTCGACGGCAGCGGTGGCATGCGGATCGGCACCACGCCGGTGCATGCCCGCTTCTGCGGCCAATCCTCTTTCGCCACATACGCTCTCGCCGTCGCTCACACCGTGGTACGCGTCCCGAAGGACGTGCCGTTCGACGTACTCGCTCCCCTCGGTTGCGGCGTCCAGACCGGCGCGGGCACGGTACTGAACGCGCTGCGCCCCGAGCCGGGTTCATCGATCGCGGTGTTCGCCGCGGGCTCGGTGGGGCTGTCGGCCATCATGGCCGCGAAGGTGGCCGGCTGCGAACGGATCATCGCCGTGGACCCCAAACCGCAACGGCGGGAGCTTGCGGTGTCGTTGGGCGCCACCGACGCCGTCGATCCCGCCTACGCCAGAAGCGCCGTCCGGTCCGGCGTCGACTACGCCGTCGACTGCATCGGCAAACCGGAATCCGCGCGCGCCGCAATCGCCAGCCTGGCGTCGCCCGGCGTCTGCGCCGTCGTCGGCCTGCAGGGCCTGAGCACCCCCATCCAGGTCGACCTCGCGAAGCTCGTCGGCAAGGGTCAGACCCTCTGCGGTGTCGTCGAAGGCCAGGCGGTGCCACGCCGCTTCATCCCGACGCTCATCGACCTGTACCGCAGCGGTGCGCTACCCGTCGACCGCTTGATCACCACGTTCGGGCTCGACGAGATCAACGACGCCATCGCGGCGACGCAACGCGGAGATGTCGTCAAAGCCGTGTTGCTGCCGGCGGGACCGCGTCGGTAGCCGGGATGTCTGGTCACCGCCCGAGTCGTCGCAGCAAGTTCGTTCAGCGTCTGCTCTACATGTTCTTCCGGCCGATGTTCGTCATCGGCGAACCCAGCGGCATCCAACTGGCGGCGTTGCGGTTCGTGGTCGAACAGTTCGCTCCTCGGCCCGATCGCGGCACCGACGTCGAATCGACCGTCGAAAACGGCGTCCGTTGCGCCTGGGTCACCGCAGACGGCGCCGGCCGCGACGGCGTGGTGCTCTACCTGCATGGTGGCGGCTATTTCGTCGGCTCCGCACACGCAGCAGCCGGGACTGCCGCGCGGATCTCTGCTGCCAGCGGACTACGCGTCTGCGTGCCCGACTACTGCCTGTTGCCCGAACATCCGGTCCCGGCTGCGGCTGATGACGCTGTCGCCGTCTACCGCGCGCTGCTGGCAGCTGGTGTCGACCCCGCCACCCTGGTGGTGGCGGGCGATTCGGCCGGCGGCCATCTCGCGGCGTGCCTGGTCAACGAGGTGAAGGACAGTGGATTGCCGCTGCCGCGAGCCGTGGTGCTGTGGTCGCCGGTGATCGATCCGCTCGGCCAAGCGGCCATCGCCGCCGACCGAAGGCGACGCGACGCCGTTCTCGCCGTCCCGTTCTGGGCGCCGGCGTTGCGAAAGCATCTCACCGATGCCCGCGAGGCCACTCGCATGAACCCACTCGCCGACGTCGACCACCGGTGGTCGCGGTGGACGATGATCTACGAAGCGCCGCAGGGCAATTGCGTCAGGCGGCAGCACCAGGGGACCCGCTGGAACGCATCCAGTCGTACACGGCGGCCTTGATTGACTGGTTCTGCTCAGGCCTCATCGTCACGCCGTCCGACGAACTCGTCGCGCCGCTGCGGGAGGCCATTGCACACGGTTGCCGATCCGGCTGCGTCTCATCGCGCGATCCAGATGGCGACGCGCAGGCCATATTTCATCTCGTCCTCGGCGTGCTCGTCACGCACACCACCATCGGCCGGCCGGCGTCCCGCAAGGAACTCGAAATGGCGGTCATGGGGACAATCAGGGGCGCCCTCAGGGTGCGCTGACGAGACCGCACTCACCCGCCAACGACAACAGGCCAGAAGCGTGAGCTTCTGGCCTGTTGTTTGTGGTGCGCCCGAAGGGATTCGAACCCCTAACCTTCTGATCCGTAGTCAGATGCTCTATCCGTTGAGCTACGGGCGCATTGGGTACAACTATTCAGTTATGTGGCGGAGGCGAGAGGATTTGAACCTCCGGTCCCCTGTAAGGGGGACAACTCATTAGCAGTGAGTCCCATTCGGCCGCTCTGGCACGCCTCCTGAACGATCCGAGGGTACCGGACTCTTGCACCCCGGAACCGCCGAGGGCATACGGTACACAGTCAACGCCCACAAAGGCAAAGCGCGACGCCAGAGCGCCATCTGCCGTCCACCTAGACTGTCCCGGGTGACCGCCCGCCTGCGCCCCGAGATGGACGCTCTGCCTGCCTACACCCCCGGCCGCACAGTGCCCGGCGCCATCAAGATCGCCAGCAACGAGACCGTCGACGGACCGCTGCCCAGCGTCCGCGAAGCCATCGTCAAAGCGATGGACAACATCAACCGCTACCCGGACAACGGCTACGCGGCGCTGCGTGAACGACTGGCGGCCTACGTCGGGTTCGCGCCCAACCAGATCTCGGTGGGCTGCGGGTCGGTGAGCCTGTGCCAGCAGCTCGTCCAGATCACCGCCTCGGTCGGCGACGAGGTGCTGTTCGCGTGGCGCAGCTTCGAGATCTACCCACTGCAGGTCCGCACCGCCGGCGCGACGCCCGTGCCCGTCCCGCTGACGGACTACACGCACGATCTGGACGCCATGCTGGCCGCGATCACCGACCGCACGCGACTGATCTTCGTCTGCAACCCCAACAACCCCACCTCGACGGTCGTCGACCCGGTCAAGCTGGCCGAGTTCGTCGCCAAGGTCCCGCCGCACATCCTGGTGGTCCTGGACGAGGCGTACGTCGAGTACATCCGCGACGGCCTCCTGCCGGACAGTCTGGCGCTGGTGCGCAAGCACCCCAACGTCGTCGTCCTGCGCACCTTCTCGAAGGCCTACGGCCTGGCCGGACTGCGGATTGGCTACGCCGTCGCACACGAGGACATCGTCACCGCGCTGGGCAAGGTGTACGTGCCGTTCACGGCGACCAGCGTCAGCCAGGCCGCGGCCATCGCCTGCCTGGACGCCGCCGACGAACTGCTGGCGCGCACCGACGCGGTGGTGGCCGAGCGGGCCCGGGTCAGCGCCGCCCTGCGCGACGCAGGGTTCGAGCTGCCCGACTCGCAGGCCAACTTCGTCTGGCTGCCGTTGAGCCCGGAAGACACCGCCGACTTCGTCGACGCGGCCGCCGACAACAAGCTGCTGGTGCGGCCCTACGGCGGGGAAGGCGTGCGCGTCACCGTCACGGTGCCGCACGAGAACGACCTGTTCCTCGACTTCGCGGTCAGGTGGCGCGGCGGCGGCCGGTGAAGCCGATCAGCTGATCCAGTGCACTCGCATCAGCCGGTACCTCGACGGGGTCGTCGAACCCGACGGCCGCGCGCGCCGCGGGACTGATCACAGCCCTGGTCATGACGAGGACGTACTCGGCCAGGTCCTCCGGGGCGTCCACGTCGCGGCCGACGGCCGTTGCGTAGTCCCAGGCATGGACGAGGAATTCGAGAGGCAGGATGCCGGCGATCTGCGCGGCGGGCATCTCCCCCGGCCCCGCCGCGACGGTGCCCTCCAGCCCCCTGCTGCGCCACGCGGCCAGAGCAGGCCGGGCTGCGGCGGTGACCTGGTCGACGATCGGCGCCGCGGCGTCACGCTCGGGCAGCTGCGCGCCGGCGATCCCGCCGATGACCGTGATCGAGTTCATCAGGTGATCGGTGAGGGCCGCCACATCGAACTCGGTGCACGGCGTCTGCCGCGCCGCATCGTCAGGCCCGAGACCGGCCAACACCCGCTCGAGCACGTCCAGACTGGCCTCGCCGGCCTCGATCACATCGGACGGAATCGTCATGGGCGAGACGCTACGCCCAGGTTGACCGGCTAGCCTGCCGATCATGGGTGAAACCTCGGGAAGCTTCGAATCGCTCTCCATTGAGACCAAGGACCACGTCGCACAGGTGACGCTGCTCGGGCCGGGCAAGGGCAATGCCATGGGTCCGGCCTTCTGGGCCGAGCTGCCGGTGGCCTTCGCCGCCCTGGACGCCGACCCCGACGTGCGGGCCATCGTGCTCACCGGGTCGGGCCGCAACTTCAGCTATGGACTGGATCTGCCCGCGATGGGCGGCATGCTGGCACCCATGCTCGGGGGCGGGCTGGCCAAGGAACGCGCCGACTTCCACACCGCGCTGCGGGCCATGCAGCAGGCGATCACCGCGGTCGCCGACTGCCGCACCCCCACCATCGCCTCGATCCAGGGCTGGTGCATCGGCGGCGGTGTCGACCTGATCTCGGCGGTGGACATCCGCTACGCGAGCGCCGATGCCAAGTTCTCGGTGCGCGAAGTGAAGTTGGCCATCGTCGCCGACGTGGGCTCGCTGGCCCGGTTGCCGCTCATCCTGAACGACGGTCATCTGCGTGAATTGGCGTTGACGGGCAAGGACTTCGACGCTGCCCGCGCCGAGAAGATCGGCCTGGTGAACGACGTCTACGCCGACGCCGACGCGTCGCTCGCTGCCGCGCACGAGACCGCACGTGAGATCGCCGCGAACCCGCCGCTGACGGTGCGCGGTGTCAAAGACGTACTGGATGAGCAACGCACGGAACGGGTTTCGGCCAGCCTGCGGTACGTCGCGGCCTGGAACTCGGCGTTCATCGCGTCGAAGGATCTGAGCGAAGGCATCACCGCGATGTTCGAGAAGCGCGCGCCGGAGTTCAAGGGCGAGTAAGGGCGAATCACCTTGAGCCTCAACTACATCGAAGCGATCGTAGTCGGCGCGTTCCAGGGTGTCACCGAGCTGTTCCCGGTGTCGAGCCTGGGCCACTCGATCCTGGTTCCGGCTCTGGTCGGTGGGCAATGGGCCCAGGATCTGAGCATGACGGCCGAGAAGTCGCCGTACCTCGCGTTCCTGGTGGCCGTGCACGTCGCGACGGCGCTGGCGCTGCTGGTGTTCTTCTGGCGGGACTGGGTGGCGGTCGCCGGCGGTTTGGTGACGTCGATCAAGAACCGGAAGATCACCACCTCCGCTGAGCGCCTGGCATGGCTGCTGATCCTGGCGACCATCCCGGTCGGTATCGCCGGGCTGGCGCTAGATCACGCGCTGCGCACGTCGCTGGGCAAGCCGATTCCGGCTGCAGCCTTCCTGGCGATCAACGGCGTCGTTCTCTTTGTGGGCGAACAACTTCGGCACCGCACTGCGTCGGCCGTACCGGCCGCGGCGCACTCGGAAAACCTCAACGACTCCGACGAGCGGTTGGCCCGCCTGCCGATCCCGGAGGCCATGGGCATCGGCGCGGCCCAGATCCTCGCGCTGCTGCCCGGCATCAGCCGCTCGGGCGCCACCATGGTCGCCGGTGTGCTGCGCGGGCTGTCCCACGAGGACGCCGCACGGTTCTCGTTCCTGCTGGCGACACCGGTGATCCTGGCCGCGGGGGCGCTGAAGATTCCCGAACTCTTCGGGCCGGCGGGCGACGGCATCGGCGGACAGGTGCTGGCCGGCAGCGCGGCGGCGTTCGTCGCGGCGTACCTGTCGGTGCGGTTCCTGGTGAAGTACTTCGAGACCCGCACGCTGACACCGTTCGCGATTTACTGCCTGGTGGCTGGTCTGGGCAGTCTGGCCTGGCTGACGCTGCACTGAAATACCCTGGGGTGTAACCCCGTTGCGTATCTGTTCGCATGAACAGAATCCGCTTTTCGGCCGGCGTTGTGGCGGCGGGCATCGTCGCCGCTTCGGCGCTGGCCCCGGCGGCAACTGCCGGCGCGGTAGGTGGGCCCGGCGGCTTCGGCAATGCGCAGGACACCATCAATACGCTTCAGGCACAAGGGTTCACCGTGCTGATCAACGGCGCCATCGTGTATCCGTTGTCGGGATGCAAGGTCACCGGCATCGAGGGACTGCGCAACGACAATGTCGATTCCTCGGGCGCCATCATCGACCGGACGAAGATGACCGTTGTGTGGGTGGACATCTCGTGTAAGGGCGGCTAGCTACAGCCGTGACCCGTGCAGGTTCTTCGCCGTGGGGCTGGTCTCGACGGTGGCGGGGTCGGGATAGGTGCCGAGCACCCGGTCGGACGTGCCCGACGTCGTGACCGAGAACCAGTAGTGCTCGTTCTTGAAATGGTGCAGGCGGTGATTGCGCCACACCGCCTTGTAGAAACGGTGGCGCGGCTTGTAGTCGGTGTGGACCAGGTAGTGCGTCCACTCATAGCCCATCAGGATCAGCGACTCGACCACGATGAACGACAGCGTGGCCGATACCGGCGCACCCACGAGGGCGCCGATGCCCAGCGGCAGCGCCACGATCGCCGCGATCAGCCACGGCAGGGTCGGCGTCGGGATGAACACCAGGTCGACGTCGCGGGGATTCGCGTGGTGCCGTCGATGGTCGCGGGCGACGAGGGTATCCACGGTGACAGGGCCGAGTTTTCGCGGCCGCCAGTGCAGGATGAAGACGTGAATCACCCACTCCACGAACGGAAACAGCAGTGCCAGCACCAGCGGCGCCCACAGGTCGCGTAGCGCCAGACCGCCGACGACGCTGCGCGCCGCGACCGCTCCGATGACGAGCGCCAGGATCATCCACGGCGTCGGATGGCGCCAGAACTCGCGAGCCGCCTGGCCGAGGGTCACACCCCGGGTGCTGGTGGTCGTCACTGTGCCTCCATCTGGTCGAGAAATTCGGTGAGCACCGTCGTCGCGCCACCGAGCACCGTCGACGCGGCGCGGCGGGCTTTCAGCGCGGCGCCCGACGTCACCGCATCGGCGAGCTTGCGGTACCCGGCTGCGGGCTCGGCGGCCGCCACGGCGTCGGCGACCACGGCCAGCATCGGTTCGTACACCCGGCGCATCCCGTTGAAGATCAGCGTCATCGCGATCGAATCCGCGCCGGTGACAAGGCAGTCCCAGAAGTCGAGCGCGGCCAGTTGTTGCGTCTGGCCGCTCTGCGCGCGCTCGATGTCGGCGAGGGCCCGCGCCAGTGGTTCGGCGAGCGTGCTCCCGGACCGCTCTGCTGCCCGTTCGGCGATCCACGGTCCGAGGTACTCGCGCACTTCCAGGACGCTGCGCACCACCGACGGGTTCACCATGGCCCCGTCGGGCGCGTCCACCAGCAGGTAGGGCAGCAGGTCGAGCCCGCCCGTACGCGTGATGTCGTTGACGACGGCGCCATCCCCCTGCCGGACGTCGAGATGCCCCGACGCGACCAGCCGCTGGATCGCCTCACGCACCACCGGCCGCGATACGCCCAGCACCTCGGCCAGCTTGCGCTCACTCGGCAGGCGCGAACCCGGCGGCTGTGCGCCCGCGACGAGCTGCCTGAGCAGCTGGTCGTGCACCTCGTCGGCGGCCGAGCGCCGCTTGATCGACGTCAACTCCATGACGGCGACACTAGCGCGCGAAAGGTAAGAGGTCTAGTGGTCTTACCAATATTGTTCGACCACGACTACGGTGTCGTCCTCGGGGTGGTCGATGACGAAGCGCATCACGTCCTCGGTCATGGGTAGCTCAGCAGGACCATCACCCGGCCGTCCGGTGATGGCTCGGGAAACGCATCCACCTGAAAGCCGTAGTACTCCGACTGGGTGTCGGTGATGGTGTCGATGACCTTGCCCTGCGCCTTCAGCTTGCCGTCCTTGACATCCCGCATCACCCCGATGAAGTCGGGCACCGACATCGACTCGGCCAGCAGCAGCGCCTCACCGCCGGACGAAAGTTTGACCAGCACACCGGAACCCGCGTAGTTGTCGCCGCCGCGCCCCGTCCCGCGCGGCGCCCAGTACACCGGCTCGGAGACGACCTCGCCGTCGACACGGCGATACTGACCGACGTGGTCGACACCGTCTTGCACGGAGACCACCGGCAATGCGGCGATGGTGCGCTGCTCCTGGAACCACATCCAGCCCAGTGGGATGCCGATGATGGCGTAGATCATCACCAGCAGCATCAGCACGGGTTTCCACGCGATCTCCCACGCCTGCCGCGGCCCCTGCTTGTCCAGCTGCTTGCGGCCGAATCGGAAGACGTACCAAGCCAATACGCGCGCCAGTGCCATCGCGGCCAGGATGCACAACCCGACGATGCCGGCCACCCGGAAGTAGAACGTACTGCCGCCGTGGTCGATGGTCGCCAGCACCATCACCAGCGGAATCGGCAGGGTGAGGAGCAGCAGCAGGGCATACGACGGGTGGCTCGTCAGGTACTTGTATTCGACGGTCCAGCTCTTGACCCCGACGCCCACGGTGAAGTCACCGATGTCCGCGGTCGAGACCGGCGTCCAACTCCCGTCCACTATCCGGGGCCGGACCAGTCCCCTTACGAAGAAGAAGCCCGCCACCAGCGATACGGCCAGCGCGCCCCAGAACACCGCAGGCAGCGACCCGCCGGTGCCCGGTACCCCGAAGCCGCCACGGATGTCGATGATCTTGGCGATGAAGAACATCAGCGGAACGACGAAAAACAGCTCTCCGAGCCAGATTTGAATCAGCTGCGGAATGCGTTTGCCGACACGGTCAAACGCCAGTACCCCACTCCAGATGAACCGCAGCACCCGCATGGACGGACATTAGCTGACAATCGTTGGCGCCGGGCTGATCTCGATGTAGGCCATCGGAATATCGAACGCGGAGCTGCTCTTGTCGAGAGTCCGCTCGAACAGTTTCATGGCCGGCGACCAGTTGGCGGCGATCACGGCGTCAGCGTGCGCGTGCTCGGCCTCCGGCAGGATGCGGGCGATGCCGGCCGCCGGTTGTCCCGTCGGCTTACCCCGAAGATTGCACGGCACCACCACCACGCGCGGATCGTTGCGCACTCGCTTCACCTTGCCCGTCGACGCGTCGGTGCGGACGTACAACTTCCCGTCGGCGACACCGTGATTGATCGGGCTCGGCATCGCTTCACCCGACCGCTTGAACGTGACCAGCACGATCTGCCGCGCCCGCTCGAAGCCCGCGAAATCGGCGGCCGTCGGCTCCCCGATGTCGAAGGCCTCCCGGTGGCGCAGTTTGTCCATGCCCCGAAACATCAACTTGCTCATGGCCGAAACCGCGTTACGGGGCATCTTCTCGTCCGATCACTCTGACAACAACCATGTCTTCACCGTCCAGTCGGTCATCGCGCCACCGACGACGAACGGGTCAGCCGCCGCGAACCGCTCGGCGGCGTCCTTGTCGGTGAACACCCCCAGCGCCCCGAACTCCCCCGGCGCGGCGTCCTGAACCGGCCCCAGCATCAGCAGGACTCCCGGCTGTTCCTTCCGGAACCGATCGGCGTGCGCCTGGTGCGCCGGAAACAGCTCGGGCACCTTCGCGCGTGCCTGCTCCGTCGACGAATAGATCAGCAGGTAGCGCGGCAACCACTGAGCCGTCATGACCGAAAGCCTAATCCGGAAGTTGAATTCATCGTGGGCGCAACGGTCGAACCCCGACGCCGACGCAAATAACGTCGGCGCATGACTGCTTCCGTGACTTCCCTCAACGCGATCACCGATGCCACCCGCGCAGCCGTCGCCGGCAATCCCGCCGCGGCCGCCGTGGTGTTCAAGGCCTCAGCGCAGCCGGAAGGCACCGTCGGTAGTGAGATCGCGCTCGGCAAGTACCGGGTGCACGTCGACGAGCCGCCAGCCCTCGGTGGGCAGAACACGGCACCCAATCCGGTCGAGTACTACCTGGCATCGCTGCTGTCCTGCCAGGTGGTGACCTACCGGTTCTGGGCCGAGCGGCTCGGGATCCAGGTCGACTCCCTCAGCGCCAGCGCCGAAGGCGACCTCGATGTGCGCGGCTTCTTCGGGCTGGACGACAACGTCCGCCCCGGCTTTCAGCAGATCCGGGTGACCGTCAACGTCTCGGGCCCGGAGACCGCCGAGCGGTACCGGGAGCTTCAGGACGCGGTGGATGCGCACTGCCCGGTGCTGGACTTGACCACCGCCGCGACGCCGGTGCACACGCAGCTGAATGTGGGGTGAGACTTGGCGGAAGGAAGGCGAGGTTCTTCGAACCCTCTCTCCAGCCTTAGCAGCATGGCCGGTTCAAACTGGGTTTGCACGCCGATGTCTCCGCCTGTCATGCCCAGTGCTGCCCGTCTCAAGCCCACGGTCGATGGTGCCCGCTGGTGAGCAGCGGCGGCACCGGCCGTACGCCTCTGAGTGGACGGGCTTGACAGCATCGTTCAGCCAGGAGTCGGCGCCGTCACTCGCCGGTGCACCAGAAGTAGCCCGCGTGTGCAGAGCAGTACCTGGACGACCAATGTCGAGCACTGGCTTGACAGCTTGGCCGCCACTACGGCGTATGACGAAGACGCATCCAGTCGTCGATAAGTTCCCACACCGAATTGCGCTTTCCCGCGTAGGAGACAAACTCGCCTGAATCGGTAGCCCAGATGTCGGTGTCCTCTGGGTCGGTGTCCACAAGGATGCAGGCGGAGGTGTTTTCGTCATAGACGATGAAGAGCGTTTCAGTGTTCGGCAGCCGTACTGGCGTGGGAGTCTGAAACCGAACATCAGCACTGTCTTGGGTACTCCATGACTTCCAGTCGATCAGTTCCCCGCTCCGAATGATGCCCATCGGTACTTGAAGGTGGTATCCGATGCCGTCGTGTAGTGACGTGTAGAAGGTTTGGAATTCTGGCGAAAAATTCGTCGCCGGAGGCGTGAGCTGCGCCGTCGGTGGGTACCCAATGATGAACTTCTGACCCCGCCCCGCAGTTTCAATGGCGTAGAGCAAACCCAGACCGTCGTACAAGTCGGATGTCGCTTTCACCAACACAACATCGATGCCCTCGCTTTCGAGCACCTGCAGAAAGCGGGGCAACTGCGTCGGCAACGCCTTGCGCCAGTGTTCAATGGCGATCTGTACTGCGCTCAATGGATCGGCGGTCACCAACTGGAGCCACCATGCAGGTATTGTTTGCTGCTCCTCGAGGGTGAGCGTGCCGATCTCGTCGACCAAGGTCAGTGTGCCGTGCATTTTCGAGGAAGAGGAGTCGGCCAAATCCTTGCGGGACAAGGTAATTCCTCCATCTTTGGTGAACTGTTGTGGTTCAGTCGGTGCCGCGCTCGAGCGAGTGTTTGGCGAGGTCAAGCCGTGGTTGTTTTCGGTGGACACAGTCACGATCCGGGCGTTGCTGTCACGCGGCGAGAGAAGCGCTCAACAGCAACAACGACGCCAGAACGCTGTCCTGATCAGTTTCAACGCAAAGAAGCGAACATTTGGCGGTGGCGGAGGGATTTGAACCCCCGGTTGGGTTTAACCAACTCTCGCTTTCAAGGCGAGTGCATTAGGCCGCTCTGCCACGCCACCGCCGAACAGCCTAAGGGGTCCGGGCCCGAACAAGCTCAGAGGGTCCGTGTGTAGCGTTGCGGCTATGCGCGCGATCGTCGTCGAATCCCCAGGTCAGCTGGCCTGGTCCGAGGTCCCGGACGTCACCGCCAAAGCGGGCGAGGTCGTCATCGACGTCACTACCGCCGGGGTGAACCGGGCCGACCTGCTGCAAGCCGCCGGCCTCTATCCCCCGCCGCCGGGTGCCAGCGACATTCTCGGGCTGGAGGTTTCGGGCGTCATCTCCGAGGTCGGGGCCGGTGTCGGGAACTGGGCTGTCGGTGACGAGGTGTGCGCCCTGCTGGCCGGCGGCGGCTACGCCGAGAAGGTGGCCGTGCCAGCGGCCCAGGTCATGCCGATCCCCGCGGGGGTGAGCCTGCAGCATGCCGCCGGTCTGCCGGAGGTCGCCGCCACGGTGTGGTCCAACCTGTCCATGACCGCCCACCTGCGGTCCGGCCAGCTGGTGCTGCTGCACGGCGGCGCCAGCGGCATCGGCACGCATGCGATCCAGGTCGCGCACGCGCTGGGCGCCCGCGTCGCGGTCACCGCGTCACTCGAAAAGCTGGAGCTGTGCCGCGAACTGGGCGCCGACATCCTGATCAACTACCGCGACGAAGACTTCGTCGAGCGGATCACCGAGGCGGGCGGCGCCGACGTCATCTTCGACATCATGGGTGCGGCGTACCTGGACCGGAACATCGACGCCCTGGCGCCCGACGGCCGCGTGGTGATCATCGGTATGCAGGGCGGCGTCAAGGGCGAACTGAACATCGCCAAGCTGCTGGGTAAACGGGCCGGCGTCATCGCCACCGCGTTGCGCTCCCGCCCGCTCGACGGGCCGTCCGGCAAGGCCGCGGTGATCTCCGAAGTGGTGCAACATGTTTGGCCCATGATTGCCGACGGCCGGGTGAAGCCCATCATCGGCGCCGAGCTGCCCATCGAACAGGCGGCGGCAGCCCACCAGCTCCTGCAGGCGGGGGCGGTATCCGGGAAAGTGCTTCTGCAAGTCAGGGATTGAGCTCGCCGAAACTGACCACATGGCGGTTTCGAGGCCGGTTTTCCGCCACCAGGTCACGCTCGCGGCGCTGAGCGGAATCGATGAACTCACCGAAAGCGCAACGCCCTGAACGCAGGATCAACCGAGGCCGATAGGTTGGCAGAGTGACGTTCACGTACACCGCGCCGGTCCGCTATCTCGAGGTCGACCAGCAGGGCGTGGTCTTCAACATGTGGTACCTGGCCTACATGGACGAGGCCTTCGGCGCGTTCATCGCCCGGACGGCGTCATGGCGCGACATCTTCGAGGCGGGCGTCGACGCCCAGGTGGTCCACACCGAACTGGACTGGTCAGGCTCCCTGAAGTGGGGCGACCAGATTCACGTCGACGTCACCGTGCCGGCCCGGGGCCGCACCTCGTTCACCGTCGAATTCCTCATCCACGCAGGCGATTCCGCGCGGCCCATCGTCACCGCGCGGACCGTCTACGTCTGTATCGCGACCGACGGCTCCGGGAAGGTCGAACCGCCGCAGCTGCTGCTCGACGCTCTGGCCTACGCGTAACTAACCGAGCGACGCCAGCGCCCGGACGAGCTGGTCCACTTCGGCCGTCGTCGTGTAGTGCCCGAGACCGACCGTCACGGCACCGCCGACGTCATTGACGCCGATGGCCTCCAGCACCCGGGAGTTGCCGTCCGACACGGCCAGTACGCCGTTGTCGGCGAGCCGGCTGATGACGCGGTCGGCGGGCACGCCCTGGACGGCGAAGCTCAGCACCGGAATGGCGGCCTCGGGTGCGCCGAGCACCATGACCAACGGCAACGACCGCAGCGAGTTACGCAGGTACCCGAACACCCGGCTGAGGTAGGCCTCGGCCGACTGCATGGATCGTGCGAGCCGTTCGCGGCGGGAGCCGGTCGCGGCGTCGTCGAGGTTCGCCAGGTACTCGATACTGGCGACGACGCCACCGAGCAGTCCGAACTGGTGCGCGCCCACTTCCAGGCGCGCGGCCCCGGTGGCGTTCGGATCGAGCGAAACCGCCGCCAGGGTGTCGATCATCGCGGGGTCGCGGAACACGAGCGCACCGATCGGCGGGCCACCCCACGCGATCGCGTTCAGCGCCACCACATCGGCGTCGACGTCGTTGATGTCGAGCAGTCGGTAAGGCGCGGCCACCGAGTGGTCGACGACGACCATGCCGCCGTTCTCCCGGGCCATTTTGGTCACGGGCCGCAGATCAGTGACGGTGCCGAGCTTCGAGGATGCCGACGTGATCGCGATCAGCCGGGTCGGCCGGGTGATGAGCGTCTCCCACTGCCAGCTGGGCAGTTCGCCGGTCTCGATGTCGACCTCGGCCCACTTCACCTTCGCGCCATAGCGATTCGCGGCCCGCAGCCACGGCGCGATGTTGGCCTCGTCGTCCAGGCGGGTGACGACCACTTCGTAGCCCAGCCCCGACCGCGACGCCGACGCCTCGGCCAGCGAGTTCAGCAGGACGGCACGGTCGGCGCCGAACACCACGCCGCGCGGGTCGCCACCGACGAGATCGGCGACCGCCTGTCGCGCGGCGGTCAGGACCGCGGCGCTGCGCTGCGCGGCCGGATGCGGCCCAGCGGCCGACGACATGGATCCGCGGAAGGCGGTCGAGACAGTGGTCGCTACCGAGTCGGGCAGCAGCATGCCGGTCGGCGCGTCGAAGTGCACCCAGCCGCCGCCCAGTGACGGGTGCAGACCGCGCACCCGGGCGACGTCGTATGCCATGCCATGCCAACCTTCGAGCGATTCAGGCCTGCCAGCCAAATTTTTCCGGCGGGCGCGCCCCGCTGCACACCGGCGAAAGCCGGGCTACCCGAACAGCCATACTAGTGCAGTGAGCTTGGCGTCCGGCGTCCTTGTCGCCCTGTTGATCATGGTGGTCCCTGGAGCAATCACCGCTCGTGTAGCACAGCTAACCTGGCCCGTTGCCGTCGCAGTCGGCCCCGCAGTGACCTACGGCATCGTAGCTTTGGCCGTCATTCCACTCGGGGCCATCGGCGTCCCGTGGAACGGCTGGACGGCGTTGCTGGCGTTCGTCATCGTGGTCGCAGTGGTGGCCGGGCTTCGTCGTGCGCTGCGGCGCTACCGGGACACCGCGGCCGAAGCCCTCGCGATCACCCGCGGCCCGGCCCTGTTCGTCGCCGCGGGCATTCTCATCGGTGCGACGGCGATTGCAATTTCAGCAATCCTCGGCATGCCGCATTGGCAATCCATTCCAAGCACCTGGGACTCGGTCTGGCACGGCAACACCATCCGCTGGATCCTCGACGTCGGTCAGGCCTCGCCGACGCACATGGGTGAGCTTCGTAACGTCGAGACGCACGCGTTGCTGTACTACCCGTCGACCTTTCACGCCCTGGCCGCCGTCTTCTGCCAGCTCACGGGCGCCGCCCCCGCGACGGCCTACACCCTGCACTCCCTGGCGGCCTCGATCTGGCTGTTCCCCGTCAGCGCGGCAAGCCTGACGTGGGCCATGGTCCGACCCCACGCCTGCCAGCGCTGGAGCGCCGGAGCCGCGGCCGCGGCGGGTGCGCTGGCGGCGTCGTTCACCGCGGTCCCCTACGTCGAGTTCGACGTCGCCGCCGTCCCCAACCTGGTGGCCTACGGTCTCGCCGGGCCGACGACCGTGCTGATCATGTCGTGCCTGCGGCACCGCGACCGGATCCCGGTGGCCGTCATTGCCCTGATCGGGGTGTTCTCCACCCACATCACCGGCGGCGTCGTGGTCGTCACGTTCGTCGGCGCGTGGTGGCTGTGCGACACCCTGCGCAATCCGGTGCGCGGCCGGCTCGCCGACTTCCTGACCCTGCTGTCCGTCGCCGTGCCGTCGCTGGTGCTGTTGCTTCCCCAGTTCATCGGGGTGCTCGCGCAGGCCGACATCATCGTCGGGCACGCCTTCGTCACCCATCAGACCCGGCTTCGGGTGCTGTTCAACGCCATCGTGCAGCACACCCGTCACCTCAACGACTATCCGATTCAGAACATGCTGATCGCGCTCGGTGGCATCGGCGGCCTGATCCTGCTGATCAAGCGCGTCTGGTGGCCGGCGTTGGTCTGGGTGGTGCTGATGGTCGCGATCGTGCATTCCGGTGCGCCGTTCGGCGGCCCGATCGGCGCGCTGATCGGGCCGTACGCCGACCTCTACTACAGCGACCCACGCCGGCTGTCTGCCGTGGTCACCCTGCTGATCACGCCCTTCGCCGGCATCGCGCTGTTCGCGATGATCAAGTTCGTCGTCGACTGGCTGCGGAAGCGGGCACCCCGCACCGAACGGTTCTGGGCCGTGGTGACGGTGGCCCTGCTCGCCTTCTCGACGGTCGGACTGGCCTGGCACTACTTCCCGCGGCACCGCTACCTGATCGGCCAGAAGTACGACCAGATCATGGTCAACGACAAGAACCTCGAGGCCTTCGCCTATCTGGCGACGCTGCCGGGCGCCAAGGACACCTTGATCGGCAACGCGAACACCGACGGCACGTCATGGATGTACGCGGTCGCCGGGCTGCACCCGCTGTGGACCCACTACGACTATCCGCAGCAGCAGGGCCCGGGCTACCACCGCTTCATCTTCTGGGCGTACGCCGACGACGCCGACACCGACCGGCGCATCGCGGAGGCCGTGCACGCCCTGAACATCAGGTACGTGATCACCAGCTCGACCATCGTCAAGGGGTTCGTGATGCCCGACGGACTAGTGTCGCTGGATAGGTCGAAGTCGTGGGCGAAGATCTACGACAACGGGCGGTCCCGTATCTACGAGTGGCGCGGCGACGCCGCGCCGGCGAACAGATAGGAACAGTGCAGGCATGACGCTGAAACCAGAAGACGACGACGACAACATCGAGGTCATCGGCGGAGACCTGGCGTTGGGCGGGGAATCAGGACAGGACCCCGACCATGGCGACGAAGGCAAGTCGCTGACCGACCTGGTCGAGCAGCCGGCCAAGGTCATGCGCATCGGCACCATGATCAAGCAGCTGCTGGAAGAAGTGCGCTCCGCGCCGCTCGACGAAGCCAGCCGGAACCGACTGCGCGACATCCACCGGTCGAGCATCCAGGAGCTCGAGGACGGCCTGGCCCCGGAACTGACCGAGGAGCTGGAGCGGCTGTCGTTGCCGTTCTCCGAGGAGAAGGTGCCGTCGGCGGCCGAGCTGCGCATCGCGCAGGCCCAGCTGGTGGGCTGGCTCGAAGGCCTGTTCCACGGCATCCAGACGGCCCTGTTCGCGCAGCAGATGGCGGCCCGTGCACAGCTCGAGCAGATGCGCCAGGGCGCCCTGCCCCCCGGCGCCGACGGCGGCCGCGGCCCGTTCCAGTCCGGCACCGGTCAGTACCTGTAGACCGTGTCGGAACCGCACATCTCCACGCAGAACGCGTGGGTCGAATTCCCGATCTTCGACGCGAAGTCCCGTTCGCTCAAGAAGGCCTTCCTGGGCAAGGCCGGCGGCGGGATCAACCGCAACGAATCGAATGTCGTTGTGATCGAAGCGCTTCGGGACATCACGATGTCGCTCAACATGGGTGACCGGGTGGGCTTGGTCGGGCACAACGGCGCCGGCAAGTCGACGCTGCTGCGCCTGCTGTCGGGCATCTACGAACCGACGCGCGGTTCGGCGACCGTCCGCGGCCGGGTGGCCCCGGTCTTCGATCTGGGTGTCGGCATGGATCCCGAGATCTCCGGTTTCGAGAACATCATCATCCGTGGCCTGTTCCTCGGGCAGACCCGCAAGCAGATGCTGGCCAAGGTCGACGAGATCGCCGAGTTCACCGAACTCGGGGAGTACCTGTCGATGCCGCTGCGCACGTACTCCACGGGTATGCGCGTGCGCCTGGCCATGGGCGTCGTCACCAGCATCGACCCCGAGATCCTGCTGCTCGACGAGGGCATCGGCGCGGTCGACGCGGAGTTCCTGAAGAAGGCGCGCACCCGGCTGCAAGCCCTGGTGGAACGCTCCGGAATCCTGGTGTTCGCAAGCCATTCCAACGAATTCCTGGCCCGGCTGTGTCAGACCGCGATGTGGGTCGACCACGGCACCATCCGCATGACCGGCGGCATCGAGGAAGTCGTGCGCGCCTATGAGGGCGAAGACGCGGCGCGGCACGTGCGCGAGGTGCTCGAAGAGAACGAGCGCGAGCGCCAGGCGTGACCGACATGTTGTGCGCGGTGATCGTCACCCACCGGCGGCCGGAGTTGTTGGCGAAATCCCTTGCCGTGGTGTGCTCGCAGACGCGACTGCCCGATCACGTCGTCGTCGTCGACAACGACAACGACCCGGCGGTGCGGGTTCTCGTCGAATCGCAGCCGGTCGCGACGACGTACCTCGGTTCGGTCCGGAACCTCGGTGGCGCAGGCGGTTTCGCGCTGGGCATCCTGCATGCCCTGGCCCTCGGCGCCGAGTGGGTCTGGCTGGCCGACGACGACGGACGCCCCGCCGACTCGTCCATACTCGCGACGCTGCTGGACTGTGCGGCCAAGCACGACCTGGCCGAGGTGTCCCCCATGGTGTGCGACCTGAATGAACCTGCCCGCCTGGCCTTTCCGTTGCGCCGCGGGTTGGTGTGGCGGCGTTATGTGTCCGAGTTGCAGGTCGACAAGAATGCCGGCGTCGACCTGCTGCCCGGCATCGCGTCGTTGTTCAACGGCGCACTGTTCCGGGCCGCGACGCTGGAAGCCGTTGGCGTACCGGACATCCGGCTGTTCGTCCGCGGTGACGAGGTCGAGGTGCACCGCCGGCTCGTCCGCTCCGGCCTGCCGTTCGGGACGTGCCTGAACGCGGTGTACCTGCACCCGCAGGGGTCCGACGAGTTCAAGCCGATCCTCGGCGGCCGCATGCACACGCAGTACCCCGACGACGCCACCAAGCGCTATTTCACGTACCGCAACCGCGGCTACCTGCAGTCCCAACCAGGTCTGCGCAAGCTGGTTCCCCAGGAATGGGTGCGATTCGGGTGGTACTTCCTGATCACCCGGCGTGATCCGGCCGGGTTGCGTGAGTGGATGCGGTTGCGCCGCTTGGGACGAGACGAGAAGTTCAGCAGGCCCGGTGCGGGCGGACCCACGACAGGAGGACAGCGATGACGTTCACCGACGCGGCCGCGCAGTCCAAGACGCTGCGCCGCGCCTGGGGCGACCTGGTGACCGGCTTCGGCAAGCGCGAGCTCTGGCTGCACCTGGGCTGGCAGGACATCAAGCAACGCTACCGGCGCTCGGTACTCGGCCCCATCTGGATCACCATCGCCACCGGCACCATGGCTGTGGCACTGGGTGGCCTGTACTCGCAGCTGTTCCACCTACCGCTGGCCGAGCACCTGCCCTACGTGACGTTGGGCCTGATCATCTGGAACCTGATCAACGCGTCGATCCTCGAAGGCGCTGACGTGTTCATCGCCAATGAGGGCCTCATCAAACAACTTCCGACGCCGCTGTCGGTGCACGTCTACCGGTTGGTGTGGCGGCAGGTGCTGCTGTTCGCGCACAACATCATCATCTTCGTGATCATCGCGATCATCTTCCCCAAGCCGTGGTCGTGGGCCGACCTGTCGGTGATCCCCGCGCTGGCGCTGATCGTGGCCAACTGCGTCTGGGTCGCGTTGTGTTTCGGCATCCTGGCGACGCGGTACCGGGACATCAGTCCGCTGCTGGCGAGCCTGGTGCAGCTGCTTTTCTACATCACGCCCATCATCTGGAACGACCAGACACTGCGCCTTCAGGGTGCGGGCACCTGGTCGAAAATCATTGAGCTGAACCCACTTCTGCACTACGTGGACATCGTGCGGGCGCCGCTGCTCGGTGAACCCCAGGAATTGCGGCACTGGCTCGTGGTGATCACCTTGACCGTTGCGGGCTGGATCGTCGCCGCGCTGGCGATGCGGCAGTACCGCGCGCGCGTGCCGTACTGGGTGTAGTTCGCCACCTCGCCGATCCGGCGCGGCGTTATCCACCGGCCGCGTGTCGCGCAGGTCACTGCGCCGGGATTAGCTGGTTGTCCCCACGGATCCGGCCGGTCACCTGAGCGTCACCTCGGGTTCGGTGGCGCGGAGTTCAATTGGGGCGACCGGCTTTCCGCGTTCCAACAGGAGCAACCATGACCATCACCGAAACTCCCACCACCAACGACACCGCGAACGGGCAGGTCATCGAGGCCGAGCTCGTCGAGACCACCAAGGCCGCCGCCGAAGAGGCGACCAACACCGGCCTGGCCATCCGCGAGGTGCTGAGCGGCGTGCTGGAGCGTCAGCTCGACGCCGGCCACAGCCTCACCCGTCAACTGGTCAGCGCGACCTCCGCCGCCACCGAGGCGGTCGTCGAGTCGCCCGCCAAGGTGATCTCCTCCATCCGTGACGGCGCCACCCTGCCGGATGCGGTGAGCGAGACCGGTTCGGCTGTCCAGGACGTCCTGGCCGAGTCGGGACGCGACATCCGCAGCGCCGTCGGCGAATACGTCGGCCGTAACGCCGTCGGCCCCAACGCCATCATCGCCGGTGCGTCGCAGGTGGCCGGCTCGCTGGTCCGCGCCCAGGGCGCCCTGACCGCGACCGCGGTGGACGGCCTGTTCACCGTGGCCGGGACCGCGGCCCAGGGCGTCGAGGACGTCCGCGAGGTCGCCTCGCGCGAGTGGGGCGAGCTGCGCACCACCGCGTCGTCGGCCCGCGAGGCCATCGAAGCGCAGGTCTCGGCCTCTCGCGAGAGCATCCGGGACGCTTTCGACACCACTGCTTGATTCACCGCGACGCTCGGGATCGGTCGGAGTGCGGGCCGATCCCGAGCACCAGCGCGTCCAGATTCAGGGCACCAGTCGGCTGTTACTCACCGCCGCCCTTGGCCGAACCATGATCGCTCTTGCCGGCACCCTGTGACTTGCCGGCCGCATCACGCGAGTGACCACTGTTGGTACCGGAGCCCGACGCGGCGTTGTCCGCGCCCTTCGCCTTCGCGTCCCGCTTGGTTTTCGGGGTGCTCTTGCGCGTGGGGGTCGTCGTCCCGTCGTCGGCACTCTTGGTCCCGTCTGCGGTGGACGCTCCGGTAGCGCTGCTCGACGACTTGGCACCGCGCGTCCGGCGATCCTGCTTCACCGCGGCCGCGGCGGAGTCGGTACCCGAATCAGCCGCCGGAGCCTCGCCCTTGTCGGACGCGGCCGGCTTGGTCTCCGACGCGGAGTCGTCACCGGCACCGGCCGCGGGCGCCGCAGCGTTGTCGTCAGCGCCCGCCGCGGTCTTGTCGGCACCGGTCTTGTCAGCCCCGGTCTTGTCGGCCGCGGTCTTGTCGGCTCCGGTCTTGTCCGCACCGGTCTTCTCGGAGGCCGTCTTGTCCGGCGACGCGGCCGGAGCCACCGCGAGCGGACTTGCCGCCGCGGCCGGCTTGGCAGTCAGCGCCGCCTTCGCGTCAATCGAGACGGAGACCGTCGCCGACGCCGGCGACGGAACACTGACTGCGGCGGCGGGCGGCGGGGTCACCGGCTTGATCGCGGTTGCGATGATGCCCAACGCATTTCGCAGCCCTTGCACGATGCCGTTCGGCCCGAGAATGCCCGCGCCGTCGCCGTTGTAACCGTTGAGCAAGGCACCGGTGATGGATCCGGGCATCGCAACGATCGCGTTCACGACAGCACCCAGATTCTTCGCGCTGAACGCGTTGACCACGTTCTGCAGTCCGTCGCCGGTGGCGGTCACGACGTCACTCATCACCGCAAGCAATGGCAATCCGGCCGTCAGAACCCAGCCCATGCCGGTCGGTGAGGTGATCGCCGTGTCGATCACGTTCAGCATGTTCTGCACCGGCTTACGGAATGCCGCTTGCACATCGGTGAGGATGCTCGTGGTCAGGATCGGCAGGACAAAGGGCGTGAGCACCGCGCTGTACAACGTCTGCACCGCGTCAGCGACATGCCCGGCGGCGAGCTGCTGGAACGCCTGCTTCAAGGACTCCGGCGTCGTGCCCAACTGCTGCCCGACCGCAACCAGATAGTCCCGCACGGATCCACCGACCGCGACGGCACTGGCGATCTGGTTCCGCACCACCTGGCCGAGGACGGGCGCCGGGTCTGCGATCACGCCGGTGACGATGCCCTTGGTGTTCTGCAGCGCCTCGGTGATGATCTGTCCCCATTGGGTGATCGGGTTCACCTGCGCGGCGAGTTGTACCGCACTTGCATGCAGTGCCGGCAGGTGCAGATCCGGCGCCGGCTGGTGGGTGACCGGAGCCAGAGCGATGACCCCGGCACCCATCAGTGCGACGCCCGTCGTGAGGCTGGAGCGAACAGCAATTTGCATGGTGCTTCCCCGAAGGTAGATGTGATATTGACCACAGCACCATAAATCCATATTGCCGCGCAGTTGCCGGAAATCGACGGATGGAACGTGTTTCATTTTCCGCGAAATGGCCACCCGGAGCGCCCATTTACGCCTAGGTTATTAGCTGGTCAGCCGAGATTTGGCGTTCGAAAACCAGAGTTAGATGCATTCATAATTGACTATTACGTCTATTTTTCTCTGGCTCCGGCCGCCGCCGCGCCAATTGCTGCCAATTGGAAATATTGCGCAAGCTACTGCTCGGCTCGGCGCTCGCAGATGGCCGCGATTCGCCGACTACGCCGCGTCGGCGTCCCGGGCCCACGCTCCCCGCGAGGCGCGTTCCCGAGCCCAGCGGCACCGCCGGGCCCCGGGCATGAGAGTTGCTACCGGGTCAGCCCGACCCACCACTCACGCACCGAGGACCGATCGGGCGACAGCCTCATCGCCGTCGACTTCGACCAGCCCGAGCGCACGCGCATCACCGAGGCTGAGTGCGCCCGCAGCGAGACCGAGGATGCAGGCGGGGATCGCCGTCACGGTGGCATCGAGCTTGCGGCCGTCGTGCGGACCGACCTCGAAGCCGGAGCGCGTCGCGCGGAGTTGCAGGGTCCGGTCGTCGACCACGAGGCCGATCGTCACGGCGGAGCGGACCTTGACCCGGCCGTTGAGCAGAGCCGGGACAGCGAGGGTCAGCCACTCGGGCCGGAAGGAGTCACCGCCCGCGGGACCGCTGATCATCAGCGGCGTGGACCAGCGGAGCAGGCTCTCGATCGGCTGGCGCAGCTGCGCGCCCCACGGGGTGAGGGTGTACTCGACCGCACTCCCCTCGCCGGCCAACCGCCGCTCGACGACGCCCGCCGCCTCGAGGTCCCGGAGCCGATCCGCGAGCAGGTTGGTTGCAATACCGGGGAGATGGTCGATCAGGTCGCGATAGCGGGCGGGTGCGATGAGCAATTCCCGGACGATCAGCAGATTCCATCTGTCGCCGACGATTTCGAGCGAACGGGCGAGCCCACAGTATTGGTCGTAGCTCCGCATCGCCATCCTTCTGCTTGAATTTCTCAAGTGACTGTGAGATGTTCAAGCATACCGGGAAAGCCGATCCAACAGGGGTTGCCATGACCAACACCGCACAGACCACACGGCCCGCCTGGGTCGACGACGAACTGTTCCCGTTCGAGAGCCACTTCATCGAGATCGACGGCCACACCGTCCACCACGTCGACGAGGGAGCCGGCCCCACGCTGTTGATGCTGCACGGCAACCCGACCTGGTCATTCCTCTTCCGCGACGTGATCAGCTTGCTGCGCAAGGACTTTCGGTGCATTGCCCTCGATTACCCCGGCTTCGGACTGTCGACGCCCAGGCCCGGTTATCGCTACCTGCCCGAGGAGCACGCGGATGTCGTCACCACGTTCGTCGACGCTCTCGATCTGAAGGACGTCACGCTGGTCGGACAGGACTGGGGCGGCATGATCGGCCTTGCGGTGGCCCAGCGGCGGCCGGGGGTCTTCCATCGGCTGGTGCTGGCGAATACCTGGGCCTGGCCGGTCAACGGCGAGCTGCACTTCGAAGCGTTCGGCCGCATCATGGGCGGGCCGCCGACGCGCTTCCTGGTCCGCCAGTTCAATCTGCTGGTCAACGCGTTCATCCCCACCGGCCACCGGAGACGGAAGCTCACCGACGCCGAGATGGACCACTACCGGCGGGCGCTGGACACCGCGGACCGGCGCCAGGCGTCGGCCGTGCTTCCCGGCCGCGTGCTGGCGAGCCGGGACTTCTTCGCGGAGGTCGAGCGCGGGCTGCCGGACATCGCCCACCTACCGACCCTGATCGTCTGGGGCGACGCCGACATCGCCTTCCGCACCCAGGAGCGCGAACGGCTGGAGGCGACGTTCCCCGACCACACGACCGTCATCGTCGAGGGCGCCGGAACCTATGTCGAGTCCGACGCCCCCGACGAATTCGCTTCTGCGATCCGCACATTCAGCGGCGGCGCGGGACGGCCTTCTTCGTAGCCACATTCAGCCGGTTCCAGGAGTTGATGACGGCGGCCATGCCGATGACGTGCGCAAGCTCGCGCTCGGTGAACACGGCTGCAGCACGGGCGTACACGTCGTCGGGAACCGACCGTTGACTCAGGTCGGTGATGGCCTCGGTGATGGCCAGCGCGGCCCGCTCGCGCTCGGTGAACAGATCACCGGCCTCTTCCCATGCCGCAACCAGGGCCAGGCGCTGCTCGGTCTCACCGGACCGGCGCGCGTCGTGGATGTGCATGTCCAGGCAGAAGGCGCAGTGGTTGATCTGCGAGGCGCGAATCTTGATCAGCTCGCCGATGGTCGAATCAAGTTCCTTGGACGCGGCATTGCTGAAGGCCATCATCCCCGCGTAGAGCTCGGGAGCGACGCCATAGATGTCGATCCGCTTGGCGTGGTCGGTGGTGGTCGGTGCGTTCAGTGTCTCGGTCATGGCGTCCACGCTAGCCACCAAAAGCCCGTGAACATGGTTCAATTTGGGCGTGGTTTCATGGGCCAATTCTGCGGCGAGCAGCGCTGGGCTGGACTTGCATCTGGATCTCGGCCAGACCGTCAAACCGGGCCGGCGCGGTGCCCGTGACCAGCTGATCCAGGCCGTACGAGACGCGGTCCGATCGGGCCGACTGCCCGCCGGCACCATGCTGCCGCCCTCCCGATCCCTGGCGATCGACCTGGGATTGGCTCGCAACACCGTCGCCGAGGCCTACGCCGAACTGGTCGCCGAGGGCTGGCTGGGCTCGCGCCAGGGCGCGGGCACGTGGGTCGTCGGCTCGCACACCGAATCGGCGCCCGCCACCCAGCGCGCCAAACCGGGCACCGCCACTCACAACCTCATGCCCGGTTCGGGAAACGTCGCGGCCTTCCCGCGGCAGGCCTGGCTGGCGTCGGCCCGACGGGCCCTGACCAACGCGCCGACCGAAGCGCTGCGAACGGGCGACGCCCGTGGCCGCCACGAACTGCGCACCGCGCTGGCCACCTATCTGGCCCGCGCCCGCGGCGTGCGCACCACGGCCGAATCGATCGTCATCTGCGCCGGGACCCGGCACGCCGTCGAATTGCTGTCGAAAGTTTTTGCGCCGGGCACCATTGCGGTCGAGAACTACGGTCTGTTCCTGTTCCGGGACGCCATCGCCGGCAGCGGCGCCGGCACCGTGCCCATCCGGATCGATGACCACGGCGCCATCATCGATGACCTCGAAAAGACCAGCGCTGCAGCGGTTCTGCTCACCCCGGCACACCACTTCCCGCACGGCGTACCACTGCATCCCACGCGGCGCACCCGCGCCCTCGAATGGGCCGTCCGTACGAAAAGCTATGTCCTGGAAGACGATTACGACGGCGAATTCCGCTACGACCGGCAGCCGATCGGCTCGATGCAGGGGCTGGATCCCGACCGGGTGGCCTATCTCGGCTCGGTCAGCAAGAGCCTGGCACCGGTGCTCCGGCTGGGCTGGATGGTGTTGCCCGACAACCTGATCGATCCGGTACTGGCGGCGGCGGGCGGGCAACAGTTCTACGTCAACGCCATCGACCAGCTGACCATGGCCGACTTCATCGAATCCGGCCAGTACGACAAACACATTCGCCGGATGCGCAACAGCTACCGGCGCCGGCGCGACGCATTGGCGGCCAAGCTATCCGGGCTCGATGTCGAGATCAGTGGACTGTCCGCCGGACTGCACGCGCTGATCCGGCTGCCGGACGGTACCGAACACGAGGTCATGCGGCGCGCGGCCGACGCCGGGATCGCACTGTCCGGACTGGCACTGCTGCGCCATCCGGATGCCGCACTCGACACGCCACAGCAGGACGGCGTGGTGGTCAGTTTCGGCACGCCCGCGGACCACGAGTTCACCGCGGCGCTCGACGCATTGCACGACGTGCTGAGGGCCGTCAGCCGCTGAGCGCCGCGAGCTCTGCCTGCAGATTGGTCCGCGCCGCGTCCTCCCACAGCCGCCGCCCCGCCTCCGTGCGGTACAGCGACGGCCCGGCGAGCATCGCCGCGATCATCCGGCCACGCCACAGCGCGAAATCCGCATCGCTGACGTGGCCGTACTCGGCCCGCACCCGGGCGGTGTTGTGCTGGTAATCGACCGGCGGCACCGCCAGCACCGCCAGGTCGGCGTCGGACAACACCTGGCCGTTGTGGTCGTCGGTTGCGGGATCGTGGGTGATGGTCACCCGCACCAGGCGGCCCACCTCCACCACGAACTCCTGGGCCACACCCAGATCGGTGAGGTCCGACTCCGCGAGCCGCGCGCTGTTCTCCTCGTCGTCGGACTGCCCGGCATAGACCGCGTCGTGGTACCAGGCCGCCAGACGCACGGCGTCCGGATCGTCCGCGTACTCCTCCAGGGCGTCCACTCCGGCCAGGATGCCACGCAGGTGACTCAGGTCGTGGTAACTGCGGTGCGGCTCGGCCCACCGGCCCAGCAGCGCCGCCCCGACGTCGTCGACTCGCGGCGACGACGAATGCCGCGCCAACAGGGTGTGCCATGCCTGGAGCAAATCGGTCACGTGTCCATGGTGCACGTAAGCTGCCCGCGTGGCCGAGCCAGTGGACATCCCCGCCGAACACAACGCCGAACACAGTGCCGAGAAGGCCGTCGAGGCGTCTCTAGGCCTGGTGACACAGGCGTGGCGGTTCGTCGTCACGGGTGGTCTGTCCGCGGTCGTCGACTACGGGCTGTACGCGCTGCTCAGTGCCGTTTTCGTCGCCAACGGCATGCCCGATGCCCGGGCGACCCTCATCGCGAAGACACTCAGCTTCATCGCCGGCACGACGACGGCCTATCTGATCAACCGGCGCTGGACCTTCCAGGCCGAACCGAGCCGGGCGCGCTTCATCGCCGTTGTGATCTTGTACGCAGTCACCTTCGGACTGCAGGTCGGCATCAATCAGCTGTTCTATCTGCAATTCGCCGGCGAGTCCTGGCGGCGGCCTGTGGCCTTTGTCATTGCCCAGGGGACGGCGACCGTCATCAACTTCGTGGTGCAGCGAACCGTGATTTTCCGGCTGAAGTGAGGTTGGCCGGTACCCTTTGACCGTTATGTCTACCCAGCCTGACGCCACGCTGCCCCTGACGCGCCGCGCCCTCACCGGGTTCGGCCGCACGGCACCGTCCGTGGCAAACGTGCTGTCCACACCCGATGTGTCAGTGATCGCCGAGGCGGTCAAGCGGGTCGCGGACGCAAACTCTTCCAGCCCCGCCCACCTGCGGCGAGGCATCCTCGGCCGCGGTCTCGGCCGGTCCTATGGCGACCAGGCGTGCAACGGCGGCGGCATCGTCGTCGACATGACGGCGCTCAACCGGATCCATTCGATCAGCTCCGAGACCGCCATCGCCGACGTCGACGCCGGGGTCAGCCTCGATCAGCTGATGAAGGCCGCGCTGCCGTTCGGGCTGTGGGTTCCGGTGCTGCCGGGCACCCGGCAGGTCACGGTCGGCGGTGCGATCGCCTCCGACATCCACGGCAAGAACCACCACAGCGCGGGCAGCTTCGGCAACCACGTGCTGTCACTGGACCTGCTGATGGCCGACGGCGAGGTGCACACCATCACGCCCGACGGACCGGACAGCGAGCTGTTCTGGGCCACCGTCGCCGGCAACGGGCTGACGGGCATCGTGATCCGGGCGCGCATCAAGATGACGCGCACCGAGAGCGCCTACTTCATCGCCGACGGCATCGCGACGCACGATCTCGAAGAGACCGTCGCCGTGCACCAGGACGGCAGCGAGGACAACTACACGTACTCGAGCGCGTGGTTCGACCTCATCAGCCCGGAGCCCAAGCTCGGCCGCGCCGCGGTGAGCCGCGGCAGCCTGGCCAAGGTGGATCAGCTGCCCGCCAAGCTGGCCAAGGACCCGCTGAAGTTCACCGCGCCCCAACTGCCGGCGATCCCGAACCTGTTCCCGGTCAGCTTCATGAACAAGCTCTCGCTGTCCATGATCGGCGAGGCGTTCTACCGCATGAGCGGCAACTACCAGGGCAAGATCGTCAACCTGACGCAGTTCTACCACATGCTCGACATCACCTCGGGCTGGCAATATGCCTATGGCCCAGCGGGTTTCGCGCAGCACCAGTTCCTGGTTCCGCCCGACGCGCTCGAAGAGTTCAAGGGCATCATCCGCTGGATGCACACGCAGAAGCAGTACTCGGCGCTGAACGTCTTCAAGCTGTTCGGCCCGGGCAACAAGGCGCCGCTGAGCTTCCCGATGCAGGGCTGGAACGTCGCCCTCGATTTCCCGAACCGGCCGGGCGTCAACGAGTTCCTCAACGAACTCGACAAGCGCGCAATGGAATTCGGCGGTCGGGTGTACACCGCCAAGGACTCCCGCGTCAGCGCCGAGAGCTTCCACAAGATGTACCCGCGGATCGACGAGTGGATCGCCACCCGCCGCAAAGCCGACCCGAACGGCGTGTTCGCCTCCGACATGGCCCGCCGCCTCGAACTTCTCTAGGAGACTCAGTGATTGACGCAACCGGCAACCCGCAGACGATTCTGCTGTTCGGCGGTACCTCGGAGATCGGCCTGGCCATCGTCGAGCGCTACCTCAAGAACGCCAAGGCCCGCGTGATCCTCGCCGACCTGCCCAACGCCCCCAAGCGCGACGCGGCCATCGCCCAGATCGAGGCGGCCGGCGCCAAGGAGGTTGTCTACCTCGACTTCGACGCGCTGGACACCAAGTCGCACCCGGCCGTCATCGAATCCGCTTGGGAACAGGGCGATGTCGACGTCGCCATCGTCGCGTTCGGTGTCCTGGGCGACGCCGAGGAACTGTGGCAGAACCAGTCCAAGGCCGTGCTGACCGCCCAGATCAACTACACCGCAGCGGTTTCCGTCGGCGTGCTGGTCGGCGACAAGATGAAGGCGCAGGGCTTCGGGCAGATCATCGCCATGTCGTCGGTCGCCGGCGAACGGGTCCGCCGTTCCAACTTCGTGTACGGCTCCACCAAGGCCGGCCTCGACGGCTTCTACCTGGGCCTCGGAGAAGCGTTGCGGGAGTTCGGGGTTCGCGTTCTGGTCATCCGCCCCGGCCAGGTACGCACCACCACGACGCTCGAGCACTGGAAGGCCACCGGCGCCAAGGAGGCGCCGTTCACGGTCGACAAGGAAGACGTCGCCAACCAGGCCGTCGCTGCCGCCGCCAAGGGCAAGGAGCTCATCTGGGCGCCCAATCCGGTGCGCTACCTGATGGCCGTCATCCGGCACATCCCCCGGTCGATCTTCCGCAAACTCCCGCTCTGATGCGCAGCGCGCTGGCCGCAAGCGCCAGGGTGAGCGGCCAGATGCTGGCCGCCATGGCGCTGGCGGTGATCATCGCGGTCATTGCGCTGCAAGCGATTGCGCGCGTGCAATGGCCGGCGTTCAACTCGTCGAACCAGTTGCATGCCCTGACCACCGCCGGCCAGTGCGCCGTGCTCATCGGGCTACTGCTCGCGGGGTGGGCGTGGCGTCGCGGTTGGCGCAAGAGCGCCAAGGTCGCGGCCACGTCGCTCCTGGCGGCGTTCTCGGTCGTCACCCTCGGCATGCCGTTGGGCGCGACGAAACTGTACCTGTTCGGCATCTCGGTCGACCAGCAGTTCCGCACCGAGTACCTGACGCGGCTCACGGATACCGCTGTGCCGCACGACATGACGTACCTGGGGCTGCCGCCGTACTACCCGTCGGGCTGGTTCTGGCTCGGCGGCCGGGCGGCTGCGCTGACCGGCACGCCGGCATGGGAGATGTTCAAGCCGTGGGCGATCGTCACGATCGCCGCGGCGATCGTGGCCGCATTCGTGTTGTGGACGGCCATGATTCGCTTCGAGTACGCCCTGGCGGTGACGACGGCCACCGCGGCCGTCACGCTGGCGTACTCCTCCACTGAGCCCTACTCGGCCGTCCTCGTCGTCATGCTGCCGCCGGTGTTCGTGCTGGCGTGGTCGGGGCTCAAGGCTTCCTCGCCGGAGGCGAGCGATGGCGGACGCCGCGGCTGGGCCGCGATCATCGGCACGGGGATTTTCCTCGGCATCGCCGCGCTGTTCTACACCTTGTTGTTCGGCTACGCGGCGTTCACTCTCACGCTGATGGCGCTGCTGCTCGCGGTGTCCCGGCGCCAACTCCAGCCGCTGATCCGGGTAGCCGTCATCGCCGTCATCTCCGGCGTCATCGCCGCCATCCACTGGGCGCCGTACTACCTCGCCGTGCTCAAGGGGCACCCCGCCGACAAGGGCACCGCGCAGCACTACCTGCCGATGGCCGGCGCGCAGCTGACCTTCCCGATGCTCGACGCCACCCTGCTGGGCGTCATGTGCCTCGTCGGCACACTGTGGCTGGTGGTCAAGGGCCGCAGCTCGACACGCGCTGCCGCGCTGGGCATGGCGGTCGTGTCGGTGTACGCGTGGTCGCTGCTGTCGATGCTCGCCACCCTGGCCCGCACCACGCTGCTGTCGTTCCGGCTGCAGCCCACCCTGCTGGTGCTGCTCGTCGCGGCCGGCACCTTCGGCTTCCTGGAGGCCGCCCGCGCGCTGGCCAACCGGTACGCGCAGCCGACCACCAACCGGATCATCGCGGTGGCCGCCGTCATCGGCGCGATCGGCGCGGTGTCGTTCAGTCAGGCGATCCCGGACATCCTGCGGGCCGACATCGCCGTCGCCTACACCGACACCGACGGTTCCGGCCAGCGCGCCGACCGCCGGCCGCCGGGCTCCGAGCGGTATTACCAGGAGATCGACCGCAAGATCACCGCGGCGACGGGCAGGCCCCGCAACGAGACCGTCGTGATGACCGCCGACTACAGCTTCCTGTCCTACTACCCCTACTACGGGTTCCAGGGCCTGACGTCGCACTATGCGAACCCGCTGGCGCAGTTCAAGGAACGCTCCGGCGCCATCGAGAGCTGGGCGACCATGACCAACCCCGACGCCTTCGCCAAGGCGCTCGACACGCTGCTGTGGCCGGCGCCGACGGTGTTCCTGATGCGCCATGGCGGCACCGGCACCTACACGCTGCGCCTGGCCGAGGACGTCTACCCCAACCAGCCCAACGTGCGGCGCTACCAGGTGGCCCTCGACGAGCGGCTGTTCGACAGCAAGCACTGGCAGGTCACCGATATCGGCCCGTTTGTGCTGGCCATCCGTAGCGGCCACTAACATCTAGGCCCGTGGCCGGGGAACCTGAGGTAGAGCGCAATCACCGCACAGCGCGGTGGATCGCGATCGTGGCCGGACTGCTCGGCGCGTTCCTGGCGATGGCGACGCCGCTGCTGCCGGTCACTCAGACCACGGCGCAGCTGAATTGGCCGCAGGCGGGCGTGCTCAAGAGCGTCGACGCGCCGCTGATCGGCTACGTGGCCACCGACCTCGACATCACCATCCCGTGTTCGGCGGCGGCCGGCCTCACCGGCCCGGCCACCACACTGCTGTCCACCGTGCCCAAGCAGGCACCCAAGGCCGTCGACCGTGGCCTGCTGATCGAGCGCGTCGGCGGCGACCTGCTGGTGATCGTCCGCAACACCCCGGTCGTCAGCGCACCGCTGACCCAGGTGCTCAGCCCCGCGTGCAAGGAACTGCGATTCACCGCACATGCCGACAAGGTCACCGGCGAGATCGTCGGCCTCGTGCAGGGACCGAAGGACAAGAACCCCGGCAAGCCGCTGCGCGGTGAGCTCACCGGCTACGACTTCCGCCCGCAGATCGTCGGCGTCTTCACCGACCTGTCCGGTGCGGCGCCGCCGGGGCTGACGTTCTCGGCGACCATCGACTCGCGCTACAGCACGGCCCCGACCCTGCTGAAGATGCTGGCGATGATCTTCGGCGTGGTGCTGACCGTCGTCGCACTCAGCGCCCTGCACGTGCTGGACCGCGCCGACGGCGTCCCGCACAAGCGGTTCCTGCCATCGCGCTGGTGGTCGGTGAAGCCGCTGGACGGCGTCGTGATCACGACGTTGGTGTGGTGGCACTTCGTCGGCGCCAACACCTCGGACGACGGCTACATCCTCACCATGGCCCGCGTCTCCGAACACGCCGGCTACATGGCCAACTACTACCGCTGGTTCGGCACCCCCGAGGCGCCGTTCGGCTGGTACTACGACCTGCTGGCGCTCTGGGCGCACGTCTCCACGTCGAGCATCTGGATGCGCCTGCCCACGCTCCTGATGGCGCTGGCGTGCTGGTGGGTGATCAGCCGCGAGGTGCTCCCCCGGCTCGGCCACGCGGTCAAGAACAGCCGCGCCGCCGCCTGGACGGCCGCCGGCATGTTCCTGGCGTTCTGGCTGCCGCTCAACAACGGCATCCGGCCGGAGCCCATCATCGCGCTCGGCATCCTGCTGACCTGGTGCTCGGTCGAGCGCGGCGTCGCGACCAGCCGGCTGCTGCCGGTGGCCATCGCCATCATCATCGGTGCCCTGACGTTGTTCTCCGGCCCGACGGGTATCGCCGCGATCGGCGCCCTGCTGGTCGCCGTCGGCCCGCTGAAAACGATTGTGGCGCGGCATACTTCACGCTTCGGTTATCTGGCTCTGCTGGCACCGATCCTCGCCGCGGGCACAGTGACGGCGATCCTGATCTTCCGCGACCAGACGCTGGCCGCCGAGCTCGACGCCAGCTCCTTCAAGACCACCGTCGGCCCCGCGCTGAGCTGGTTCGACGAGCACATCCGCTACGAGCGCCTGTTCACCACCAGCCCCGACGGCTCGGTGGCCCGCCGGTTCGCGGTGCTGACGCTGCTGCTGGCGTTGGCGGTGTCGCTCGCAATGTCGTTGCGCAAGGGGCGAATTCCGGGCACCGCCGCCGGGCCGGCCCGCCGCATCGTCGGCATCACGATCATCTCGTTCCTGGCGATGATGTTCACGCCCACCAAGTGGACGCACCACTTCGGCGTGTTCGCCGGGCTGGCCGGTTCGCTGGGTGCGCTGGCCGCCATCGCGGTCGGCACCGTGGCCATGCGCTCACGCCGCAACCGCGCGATGTTCGCCGCGACGGTCCTGTTCGTCATGGCCCTGTCGTTCGCCACGGTGAACGGCTGGTGGTACGTGTCCAACTTCGGTGTGCCGTGGTCGAATCAGTTCCCCGAGTGGCACTTCGGCTTCACCACGTTCCTGTTCGGGCTGTCGTTCCTGACGCTCCTGTGGGCGGCGTGGCTGCACTTCTACGACCACGATCCCGAGCGTCCGGTCAGTCGCCGGATTCCTCAGGCGCCCTTGGCAATTGCGTCGTGGATCGTGGTGTTCTTCGAGGTGCTGTCGCTGACCCTCGGTATGACGCAGCAGTGGCCGGCCTGGTCGGTGGGCCGCTCGAACCTGCAGGCGCTGACCGGTAAGACCTGCGGCCTGGCCGACGACGTCATGGTCGAACAGGACACCAACGCCGGCAAGCTCGTTCCGCAGTCCGGGACAGTCGGCGACGCCCTCGGCGCGGGCAGCGCAGAAGGCTTCACCCCCAACGGAATTCCCGCCGACGTCTCCGCGGACCCCGTCATGGAACCGCCCGGCGGCACCAACTTCGCCGACAACGACGGCGGCCCGGTCAGCGGCGCGGAGCCGGGCACCGAAGGCGGCACCACCTTTGCCGCGGGAGTGAACGGATCAAAGGCCCGGCTGCCGTACAACCTCGATCCGGCCACCACCCCGGTGCTCGGCAGCTGGCGCCCCGGCGTGCAGATCCCGGCGCGGATGCGCTCCGGCTGGTACAAACTGCCGCCGCGCGATCAGGCCGGACCGCTGCTCGTCGTCGCCGCTGCAGGCCGTTTCAACCAGGGCGAGGTGCGCGTCGAGTACGCCACCGACGCCCAGGCCGCGGCCGGCAAGATCGCCGGCGCGGTCGGCTTCGCCGATGTCGGTGCCGCACCCGCCTGGCGCAATCTGCGCGCCCCGATGGCCGCCATCCCGTCCGACGCCACCCTGATCCGCATCGTCGCCACCGACGACGACCTCGCGCCGCAGCACTGGATCGCCCTGACCCCGCCGCGCATCCCGAAGCTGCGCACACTGCAGGACGTCGTCGGCTCCAAGGAGCCGGTGATGCTGGACTGGCTCGTCGGCCTGGCGTTCCCGTGCCAGCGCCCGTTCGGTCACAACAACGGCGTCACCGAGGTGCCCAAGTGGCGCATCCTGCCGGACCGCTTCGGCGCCGAGGCCAACTCGCCCGTCATGGACTACCTCGGCGGCGGGCCGCTCGGCATCACCGAGCTGCTGTTCAAGGCCACCCCGGTGCCGACGTATCTGAAGGACGACTGGTTCCGGGACTGGGGCTCGCTGCAGCAGTTCACGCAGTACTACCCCGACGCGCAGCCGGCCCAGATCGACCTCGGGAAGGCCACGCGCAGCGGGCTGTGGGCCCCGGCGCCGCTGCGGCACTCGTAGTCAGTGGCCGCCGGACGGCCGCGGGCGTGTCGGCTCTGCGGACACATTTTTGAGCTGTCCCGGGAGGCGAGCACGCCATTCCTGACCAGGTGGCGGTAAACCGGCCCACAAATCGCCGTGCCGTCAGTCTCGCCGCCGACATATTTGTCGCGATCGTGCGCACCCGGAAGTGGCGCACGACGAGTACGCCGTCCGGCTGTCTGCCCAGGGCAGCGGGCTCTATTGAGGGTCACATTCCGGCCAACTAGCTCGACATTCCCCGTCAGTGGCCCAGGCCACATATAACTGTCGCCTAGTCTTGAGCCTCGTGCCTGCCAGGACTGCCCGTCTCGTCGCGATCATCGCGGGCCTTGCCGGTCTGCTGCTCTGCGCGCTGACCCCACTGCTGCCCGTCAAGCAGACGACCGCGACCATCTTGTGGCCCCAGGCCCCCGGTGCCAGCGGAAACGTCTCCGATCTCACCGCCCCGCTGGTGTCGGGTGCGCCGCTGGCGCTGGATGTCTCCATCCCGTGCTCGGCCATCGCCACCCTGCCTGCGGCCGGTGGTCTGGTGTTCTCGACGATCCCGCCCGACGGCATCGACGCCAGCCGCAACGGCCTGTTCGTGCGCGCCAACGCCGCCGACGTCGTCGTCGCATTCCGGGACACCGTCGCCGCGGTCGCCAAGCGGTCCGACATCGCTGCCGGGAAGTGCAGCAACCTGCATCTCTGGGCGACCAACGGCGGCGTCGGCGCCGACTTCATCGGCCTGCCGGGAGCCGCCGGCACCGGCAGTGTGGAGAAGAAGCCCCAGGTGGCCGGCATTTTCACCGGCCTCAAGGTGCCCGCACAGCCCGGCTTGTCCGCGCGCGTCGACGTCGACACCCGGTTCATCGTGGTCCCGACGTTCGTGAAGTCGGCTGCCATGGCGCTCGGTGTGCTGCTGACGCTGGTCTCGATCGTCGCGCTGGCACTGCTGGACCGCCTGGACGGCCGCCGCGTGCACGACGGCTGGCAGCGCTTCTGGAAGGTCAGCCGCTGGCACTGGCTCGCGGACATCGCGGTGTTCGCCGGCCTGGCCGGCTGGCACCTGATCGGCGCCATCTCCTCCGACGACGGCTACAACCTCACCATCGCGCGGGTCTCCAGCCAGGCCGGTTACGTCGCCAACTACTACCGCTACTTCGGCACCTCCGAGGCGCCGTTCGACTGGTACCAGTCGGTGCTCGCACATATGGCGAGCATCAGCACCGCCGGTGTGTGGATGCGGCTGCCCGCACTGCTGGCCGGCATCGCGACCTGGACGCTGCTGTCCCGCTGGGTGCTGCCGCGGCTCGGCCCCGGCGCCCGCGGGGTGTCGTCGAACGCCATCGCGATCTGGACCGCGGCGGCTGTCTTCCTGGCGGCCTGGTACCCGTTCAACAACGGCCTGCGTCCCGAGCCGCTGATCGCCTTCGGCGTCATCGCGACCTGGGTGCTCCTCGAATACGCCATCGCCACCCGGCGCCTGGCGCCCGCGGCCGTCGCGATCATCGTGGCGGCGTTCACCGCGACGACGGCGCCGCAGGGCCTGATCGCACTGGCCCCGCTGCTCGTCGGCGCCCGCGCGCTGGTCCGCACGGTCCGCAGCCGCCGGGCCGGGACGGGCCTGCTGGCTCCGATCGCGACGCTGGCCGCGTCGGCGTCGCTGATCCTGACGGTGATCTTCCGGAACCAGACCCTGGCGACCGTGGCCGAATCGGCGCGCATCAAGTACACCGTCGGCCCGACCATCTCCTGGTACCAGGAATTCCTGCGCTACTACTTCCTCACGGTCGAAGACAGCGTCGACAGCTCCATGACCCGCCGCTTCTCCGTGCTGATCCTGCTGCTGTGCCTGTTCGCCACCCTCGCCCTCCTGCTGCGCAAAGGCCGGGTCCCCGGCCTGGCCAGCGGTCCGGTGTGGCGCCTGCTCGGCAGCACCATGCTCGGCCTGCTGCTCCTGCACTTCACCCCGACCAAGTGGGCCGTGCAGTTCGGTGCGTTCGCGGGCCTCTCCGGTGCGTTCGGGGCGATCATCGCCTTCGCGTTCGCGACGGTCGGGCTGCACAGCCGGCGGAACCTGGCGCTGTACGTGACGGCACTGCTGTTCGTGCTGGCCTGGGCGACGTCCGGGATCAACGGCTGGTTCTACGTCGGCAACTACGGCGTGCCGTGGTTCGACCGGCAGCCCGTGCTGGCCGGCCACCCCGTCACCTCGATGTTCCTGGTGCTGGCGATCATCTCCGCCCTGCTTGCGGGCTGGCTGCACTTCCGCATCGACTACGCCGGGCACACCGAGGTCGCGGAGACCCGCCGCAACCGGGCGCTGGCGTCGACGCCGCTGCTGATCGTCGCGGTGATCATGGTCGTGCTCGAGGTCGGCTCGATGGCCAAGGGCTTCGTGCAGCGCTACCCGCAGTACACGACCGCGCGGGCCAACCTGGATGCGCTCGGGTTGTCCGACAAGAGCTGCGCGATGGCCAACGACGTGCTGGTCGAAGCCGACACCAATGCCGGCACGCTGCAGCCGGTGCCCGGCCAGACGTGGGGCAAGTACGGACCGCTGGGCGGCGAGAACCCCGTCGGCTTCACGCCGAACGGGATCAGCGACTCGCTCGCACCGCCGCATCCGGTGGTCGCGAACCCCGGCACCGTGAACTCCGACGGGTCGCCCAACAAGCCCAACGTCGGCGTCGCCTTCGCGGCCGGCACCGGTGGCGGCTACGGCCCGACGGGTGTCAACGGCTCCAACGTGTTCCTGCCGTTCGGCCTGGACCCCGCCCGCACCCCGGTGATGGGCAGCTTCAAGGAGAACGGCGTCGCCGCCAAGGCCACCTCCGCCTGGTACCAACTGCCGCCGCGCAGTGCGGACCGGCCGCTCGTGACCGTCGCCGCGGCCGGTGCCATCTGGTACTACGACGAAGAGCACGAGTTCCACTACGGCCAGTCGCTCAAGCTCCAGTGGGGCGTGCACCGGCCGGACGGCAGCTACCAGGCCCTCGCCGAGGTGCAGCCCATCGACACCTTCGCCCAATATGCTTGGCGCAACCTGCGATTCCCGCTCGCGTGGGCACCGCCGGAGGCCAACGTCGCCCGCATCGTGGCCGACGATCCGAACCTGTCGGAGGACCAGTGGTTCGGGTTCACGCCGCCGCGGGTCCCGACGCTGCAGACCGCGCAGCAGTTCCTGGGTTCGCAGACGCCGATCCTCATGGACATCGCCACCGCCGCGAACTTCCCGTGCCAGCGCCCGTTCTCCGAGCATCTCGGTGTCGCGGAGCTGCCGCAGTACCGCATCCTGCCGAACACCAAGCAGGTCGTGGTGTCGTCGAACATGTGGCAGTCCGCGCAGAAGGGTGGCCCGTTCCTGTTCATCCAGGCGCTGTTGCGGACGTCGACCATCCCCACCTACCTGCGCAACGACTGGTACCGAGATTGGGGCTCCATCGAACGGTACGACCCGGTGGTGCCGCCGTCAGTGGCGCCGCCCGCAGCGATTGACCAAGGCACCATGACCGTCAACGGCTGGAGCCGCCGCGGCCCGATCAGGGCCCTGCCATGAAGCCCGATCAGGGTCTTCCGATGACCGGGACGGGAATGAACGCACAGCAAGTCAAGGTCACCCGCTGGGTGGCCATCGTCGCGGGCCTGATCGGCTTCGTGCTGTCGGCACTGACGCCGCTGCTGCCGGTGGTGCAGACGACAGCGCAGCTGAACTGGCCGCAACAGGGCCAGTTCGGCAACGTGACGGCGCCGCTGATCTCGCAGACGCCGGTGACGATGACGGCGACCATCCCGTGCGACGTGCTGCGGACGCTGCCGCCCTCGGGCGGGCTGGTGTTCGGCACGGTACCCAAGGACGGCAAGCAGGCCGCACTGAACGGCCTGCTGGTCAACGTGTCCAGCAGCCGCGTCGACATCACCGACCGCAACGTGGTGATCGCCAGCGTGCCGCGACTGAAAGCCATTGGTAATCCCGGTTGTTCGCGCATCGAGATCATCTCCGACAAGAACGGCACCTTCGCGACGTTCGTCGGGCTGACCGGCACCGACGGCAAGGAACTGCGCACCGGGTTCGCCGACCCGAACCTGCGGCCCACCGTCGTCGGCATCTTCACCGACCTCAAGGGCGCTGCTCCGCAGGGACTTTCGGTGTCCGCCACCATCGACACCCGGTTCATCAACCGGCCGACCATCATCAAGTACACCGCCATGTTCGGCGGCATCGCGGCGACCATCGTTGCGCTGCTGGCACTTTGGCGGCTGGACCGCCTCGACGGACGTCGCATGCAGCGCCTCATCCCGAGCCGCTGGCGGACCTTCAACATCGTCGACGGCGTCGTGATCGGCGGGTTCCTGCTGTGGCATGTGCTGGGCGCCGGGTCATCTGACGACGGCTACATCCTGGGCATGGCGCGCGTCGCGCCGCATGCGCAGTACATGATCAACTACTTCCGCTGGTTCGGTAGCCCCGAGGATCCGTTCGGCTGGTACTACAACGTGCTGGCCCTGATGACGCACGTCAGCGACGCCAGCATCTGGATCCGCCTGCCGGACTTGATCTGTGCGCTGATCTGCTGGCTATTGCTGTCCCGCGAGGTGCTCCCCCGCCTCGGACCCGCAGTCGTGGGCAGCAAGGCCGCCATGTGGGCCGCGGGCCTGGTCCTGATGGCCGCGTGGATGCCGTTCGACAACGGCCTGCGCCCCGAAGGCCAGATCGCCACTGGCGCCCTGATCACCTACGTCCTGATCGAACGTGCCATCGGCACCAGCCGGCTGACCCCGGCGGCGCTCGCCATCATCAGTGCGGCGTTCACCCTCGGGATCCAGCCGACCGGCCTGATCGCCGTGGCGGCGCTGCTCGCCGGTGGCCGACCGATTCTGCGCATCCTGGTGAAGCGGCGCCGCGAGGTCGGCACCTGGCCGCTGGTGCTCCCACTGCTGGCCGCCGGTTTCGTCGTCCTCACCGTGGTGTTCGTCAACCAGACCGCGGCAGGCGTGTTGGAGGCCACCAGGATTCGCACCGCGATCGGCCCGAGCCAGGCGTGGTACACCGAGAACCTTCGGTACTACTACCTGTTCCTGCCGACGGTCGACGGCTCGATGACCCGGCGCTTCGGCTTCCTGTTGGCCGCGCTGAGCCTGTTCACGTCGATGTTCATGATCCTGCGGCGCAAGCGGGTTCCCGGTATCGCCCGCGGACCGGTGTGGCGCCTGATGGGCATCATCTTCGCCACCATGTTCTGCCTGATGTTCACCCCGACCAAGTGGGTGCACCACTTCGGCCTGTTCGCGGCCGTGGGCGCCGCGATGGCCGCGGTGGCCACCGTGCTGGTGTCGCGGTCGGTACTGAAGTCGGCGCGCAACCGCATGGCCGTCACCTCGGCGGTGCTGTTCCTGCTGGCGCTGGTTTCGGCCACCACCAACGGCTGGTGGTACGTGTCCAGTTACGGTGTGCCGTTCAACAACGACATGGTCGCTGTCGGCGGAATCAAGCTCAGCACAATCTTTTTGGTGCTGTTCGTGATCACCGCGGTGTGGGCGTTCTGGCTGCACTTCAACAGCGACCGTCCCGAAGGCCGCCTCACCCGGCTGGTCACGGCGGCCCCGATTCCCCTGGCCGCCGCGTTCATGGTGGTGGTGTGCGTGGCATCGATGGCGATCGGCGCGGTGCGCGAGTACCCGACGTACTCGAACCTGGCGAGCAATCTGCGGGCGCTCAAGGGTGGCTGCGGACTGGCCGACAACGTGCTGGTCGAGCCGGATTCGAACGCCGGCTTCCTGACGCCGCAGCCCGGTGAGTACGGGCCGCTCGGCGCGCTGGGCGGCGTGGGCCCCGTCGGCTTCACCCCCAATGGCGTGCCGGATCGTATTGTCGCCGAGGCAATTCGGCAGGACTTCCCGATGCCGGGCACCGACGCCGACTGGGACGCCGCGACGAAGCTCAAGACACCGGGTATCAACGGATCGACGGTGCCGCTGCCCTACGGCTTGGACCCCGCGCGGGTGCCGGTCGCCGGCACGTACATCACCGGCCCGCACTCGCAGGCCAAGCTGACGTCGGCCTGGTACGGCCTGCCGGCCGCCGACGCCGCGCATCCGCTCGTGGTCGTCACGGCCGCCGGCACCATCACCGGCTACAGCTCGCTCAAGGGCCGCACCGAGGGTCAGACCGTCGAGCTGGAGTACGGCCGCACCGGCCCCGACGGGCACCCCGTCGCCGGCGGACGCGTCGCGCCCTACGACATCGGCCCCACGCCGTCGTGGCGCAACCTGCGCTTCGACCGTCGCGAGATTCCGGCCGACGCCACCTACGTCCGCGTTGTGGCGGTGAACCTTTCGCTCAACGAGGGCGACTGGATCGCCGTCACCCCGCCGCGCGTGCCCGAGCTCAAGACCGTCGAGCAGTTCATCGGCAAGACCCAGCCGGTGCTGATGGACTGGGCTGTCGGCCTGGCGTTCCCGTGTCAGCAGCCGATGCTGGTGCGCAACGGCGTGACCGAGGTGCCGAAGTTCCGCATCACACCGGACTACACCGCCAAGAAGCAGGACACCGACACCTGGCAGGACGGCATCAACGGCGGCCTGCTGGGCATCACCGACGTGCTGCTGAAGGCCCACGTGATGTCGACGTACCTGTCCGACGACTGGGGCCGGGACTGGGGCTCGCTGCGTCAGTTCACGACCGTCGTCGACGCGACGACGGCCGAGCTGGACCTGGGCACCGCGGTCCACAGCGGGCTGTGGTCACCGGGGAAGATGCGGATCAAGCCCTAGCTCACTGCGCCGGATGGCCAGTTGTCACACGCTTTCGTCGGAAAGCTGTGATGACTGGCCATTCGGCGTTTGTGGGTATGCCCGTCTGATGGCGCGCCGAGGCGCCCTTGACAGATTCCCAATAAAACACAATCATTAGCAATCAAATCCAAGTGTTGCAGATCACAGATCGAGGGAGGTGTCGTGGCATCCACAGGACCCGCCTCCCGCGATGCTGCGGGCGCTCTCTACGCCGACCAGCGCAAACAGCAGCTACTCGAGATGCTTCGCCGCGATGGTCGAATCGACGCCGCCCGGACGGCGTTGGAGCTCGGCGTGACGGGCGAGACCATCCGCAAGGACCTCATCCTGCTGGAGCGCCAGGGCCTGTTGCGGCGGGTGCACGGTGGCGCGGTACGCGTCGACTACCTCCCCTACGAACCTGCCGTCGAGACCCGGACCGAGTTCCTCGCCGAGAAGGCCCGCATCGCCAAGGCCGCGCTCGCACATCTTCCGGAACGTGGATCGGTTCTGATCGACGCCGGGTCCACCACCGCGCAGCTGGTCGAGCAGTTTCCCGGCGACCGCGAACTCACCGTGTACACCAACTCGTTGACGCAGGCACTGACCCTGCTCAACCGGCCACTGCTGACGGTCTACACATTGGGCGGCCGGGTCCGGTCGAAGACCTTTGCCGAGGTGGACGATTGGGCGGCCCGCGCGCTCGCCGAGATCAACGTCGACGTCGCCTTCCTGGGCGCCAACGGCATCAGCATCGACCGCGGGCTCACCACCCCCGCCCCGTCTGAAGCCGCCGTGAAACGACGCATGCTCGCGTGCGCACACCGCCGCATCCTGCTCGCCGACCACAGCAAGTTCGGGGCCGTCAGCGGCGCCCAGTACGGCCGGCTGGAAGACATCCAGCTGCTGATCACCGACACCGGCGTCGACAGCCGGCAACTCTCCGAGCTTTCCGCCGCCGGCGTGACCGTGGAGCAGGCGTGATATCTGCCGCCAACGCAACAACTTTCGCCAATCCATGAGTTCACCAGCCGTCGCCCGCTGCCCAGAAGGAGAATGCACATGGCCGATCCGAAAATCCTCGGTCTGGTCCTGGCCGGAGGCGAAGGCAAACGGCTGTCCCCACTGACACTCGACCGAGCCAAGCCCGCGGTGCCGTTCGCCGGACTGTACCGACTCGTCGACTTCGCGCTCTCGAATCTGGTCAACGCCGGCGTACTGCGGATCGCCGTCCTCACGCAGTACAAGAGCCACAGCCTCGATCGCCACATCACCACGACGTGGCGAATGAGCAGCCTGCTCGGCAACTACGTGACTCCCGTACCCGCCCAACAGCGTCTGGGCCCGCAGTGGTACACGGGTTCGGCCAACGCCATCCACCAGTCACTGAACCTCATTCACGACGAAAAGCCCGATCTCGTTGCGGTTTTCGGCGCCGATCACGTGTACCGCATGGACCCGCGGCAGATGATCAAGCAGCACCTCGACGGTGGCGCCGGCGCCACCGTCGCCGGAATCCGGGTGCCGCGTGGCGAGGCGAGTGCCTTCGGCGTGATCAAAACCGCGGGCGACGGACGGCAGGTCGAGGCGTTCCTGGAGAAACCCAGCGACCCGCCGGGCCTACCCGACGCCCCCGACGAATCGTTCGTCTCGATGGGCAACTATGTCTTCTCGACCGAGGTACTCATCGATGCGCTACATGCCGACGCCGCCGACGAGTTCAGCAAGCACGACATGGGTGGCGACATCATGCCGATGATGGTCGAACAGGGCCGCGCCCAGGTCTACGACTTTCAGAGCAACCAGGTCCCGGGCACCCATGCCGAGAACAGCGGTTACTGGCGCGACGTCGGAACGTTGGACTCCTACTACGACTCCCACATGGACCTGTGCGCCGTGGTCCCGGCTTTCGACTTGTACAACAGCGCGTGGCCGATCCTGACGCACATTCCGCCCCACCCACCGGCGAAGTTCGTCCACGATGATGGCGACCGGGTCGGCCGCGCCGTCAACAGCGTCATCTCCAACGGCGTGATCATCTCCGGCGCGCTGGTCCGAGAATCGGTCCTGTCACCTGGTGTTCGCGTCGAGGAGCACGCCACGGTGGACCGCTCGGTGATCCTGGACAACACCGTGATCGGCGCACATGCCTTGGTCCGCAACGCCATTGTCGACAAGAACGTCGTGATTCCGGCCGGCGCCCAGGTCGGCGTCGACAAGGAGCATGACAGGGCACGCGGCTTCGTCATCTCCGACGGCGGGGTGACGGTCGTCGGTAAAGGCCAACGGGTCACCGCATGACCAACAACCGAGTAGGAAGCAGGAGGTAGAACATGATCGGGAAGCGAACCGCGTTGCCACTGCCCGCACCGGCGATCCGGCCGGTGGCCGACGAATGGGAATGGCAGGAGTCTGCCCGTTGCCGCTCAATGGATTCCAGCGTCTTCTTTCACCCCGACAACGAACGGGGCCGGGCGCGTAGACAACGCGAACAACGCGCCAAAGAGATTTGTCGCCAATGTCCGGTGAAGGCCCCGTGCGCCGCCTTTGCACTGCTGTCCGGCGAGCCGTACGGCATCTGGGGTGGCGTATCTGAATCCGAACGTCTTGCTGCGCTGGGTATTTCAGATCCGCGCGCGGCCGGAAACCTGAGTACGTCGAAGCGCCGGGAGGCCCGACGCGCCGGACTGGCTGCTGCGAGCGGTGAATAGGAATAGCGCCACACCGCCGGGAACACTGAACTCACTCGTGGTCGGTGACGGCACTGCGCACGCACTCCCGCAGCCACTGGTGGCGACGATCGAGTTCGAACGCAGGATGCCAGATCATCCGGTAGGGCATCGTCGCGATCTCGGCCGGCGCGGGCAGCAGGCGTAGTTCAGAGCCGGCGATCCAAGCGTCGACAAATCGACCGGGAAGTGTTGCCACCAAATCGGTTCCATGAAGCATCGGAAGCGTCGCGGTGTGATACGGCACCGTGACCACCGCCCGGCGGACCCTGCCCAGCTCCGCGATGCGGTAATCGATATCGGGCTGCACCCCATCCGCCACGTCCACGACCACGTGGCCGAACTCGAGATACTCCTCAAGGGTTATCGCGCCTCGCGCCGCCAGCGGATGCCCTTCGGATACAACGCACTTGAAGTGCTCGGTGACGAGCTGAGTGGCGTTCAGATCGTCCGGCGTGTGGCCCCCGTAGAGCCCCAGATCGACCGCGCCACGGCGGATCTGATCCTCGATCCCGTCGGGGCGCCAGCTGCGGAAACGTATTGTCGTGCCAGGTGACTGCGATCGGATCAAGCGTGCGATGGCAGGGCCGTAGGTGTGGACAGCGTAGTCACTCCCGGCGATGTGGACCGGCTGCGTTGACGCGCCGGGATCGAACTCCGCTGGCGCCAGGAGGGTTTCGAGCAGCGGTATCAGCGTGGTGAGCTGGCGGTGAATGTCCTCGGCACGGGCCGACAGCCGGAATCCGTCCGGATCGCGAACGAGCAGCGGGTCATCGAGCAGTCTGCGCAGCCGCTGCAGGGCGCGGCTCATGGCAGGTTGGCTGAGCCCGATTCGGGACGCAGCGCGCGATACCTGCCGTTCCTCGAGCAGTGCGACCAATGGTGTCAGCAGATTCAAGTCTGCCCGCTCGGTATGCGTCGTGAGCATAGCGAATATCATAGATATGCATGTGACAAATGGTCGGTGCGCGAGCAGGCTTGGAGCCATGAAGATTTCCGGCAACACCATTTTCATCCCGGGTGCCACGAGCGGCATCGGGCTCGCGTTGGCAATCGCCCTGCGGGACAAAGGAAACAACGTCATCATCGGCGGCCGCCGCGAACAGCTGCTCCGCCAGATCACCGCCGAACATCCCGGGATCGATGCGGTCCGTATCGACACCGCGGACCCCGACAGCATCCAAGCCGTGGCCACTCAGGTGCTGGCCGAGCATCCCGATGTGAACGTGGTGATCACCATGGCCGGGGTGATGAAGATCGAAGACTGGCACGCACCGGAGAGCTTCCTGGCTGCGGCAGAAACGACCATCAACACCAACGTGCTGGGCACGATCCGGCTCATCGCCGCATTCATCGAACATCTGCAGACCCAACCCGCTGCCACTGTCATCACCGTGTCGTCAGGCCTGGGATTCACTCCGCTGAAGGTGACTCCGAGCTACAACGCCTCCAAAGCTGCCATCCACCTGCTGACCGAGACGCTGCGGCTGCAATTCGCCGGTTCCTCGGTGGAATTCAAGGAACTCCAGCCGCCCGCGGTGCGGACCGACCTGGTGCCCGGGCAGCGCGACAGCGAGTGGGCCATGCCGCTCGAGCAGTTCGTGAGCGAAGTCGTCGCGATCCTCGAGAACCAGCCGGCTGCCGATGAGATTCAGGTCGAGAACGTCAAGTTCTTACGTTATGCCGAAGTGCGCGGTGAGTACGACCATGCGGTGGCCGTTCTCAACTCGGCCGACCCGCACAGCAACTGACCGGACGGCCGACTCAGGCCACGCCGACCGCTTCGGCCGGCTGGGCGGGTTCGATCACAGGCAGCGGGGTCCGGATGTAGCGCGTCCAGGTCAGCGTCAGGGCGGCGATGTAGAAGGTGACGAACACCCAGAACGCCGCGGTGGCAGAACCACTGGACAGGTAGGACTGCCGCAACGCCAGGTTGATGCCCACGCCTCCCAGCGCGCCGATGGCACCGGCGAAGCCGATGAGGGCGCCGGACATCCCGCGGGACCAGTTCTGCCGGTCGATCTTGCTGCCCACCACCGAGTGGCTGCGGGCCTCGAAGATCGACGGGATCATCTTGTACACCGAACCGTTGCCGATACCCGACAGGATGAACAGCGCGACGAAGCCGACGATGAAGCCGGTCAGGGTGGCCGCGTCGACGGCACCGCCAGTGTGGTCGTGGTAGGTCGACACCGAAATCAGCAGTGCGCCAAACACGATCATGCCGGCGAAGGCTGCCACGGTCACGCGAGCACCGCCGATGCGGTCGGCGAGCTTCCCGCCGTAGACCCGGGCCACCGAACCGAGCAGCGGACCCACGAACGCGATCTGAGCCGCGTGCAGCGCCGCCTGCGCGGCACTCTGGCCACCCGCGACGAAGTTGATCTGCAGGACCTGGCTGAAGGCGAACGAGAAGCCGATGAACGAGCCGAACGTCCCGATGTACAGGAAAGCGATGCTCCAGGTGTCCGGCTCGGTCAGGATGGCACGCATCGCCCCGGAGTCGATTCGGTGCTGTGCAAGGTTGTTCATGAACAAAGCGGCACCGATCGCGGCGACAGCCAACAGGACAAGGTAGATCGCGCACACCCAGTGGGGTGCGCGGTTACCCGCCACGGCGATCACCAGCAGGCCCACCACCTGAATGGCCGGCACACCGAGATTGCCTCCGCCGGCGTTGATTCCGAGCGCCCAGCCCTTGAGTCGCTGCGGGTAGAACGCGTTGATGTTGGTCATCGACGACGCGAAGTTGCCACCACCGAGGCCGGCGAGTGCCGCACACACGAGATACGGCCACAACGGAAGCCCCGGATGCGCCAGCAGCCACATGCTGCCCAGCGTCGGAACGAAGAGCACGAGCGCGGAGAAGACGGTCCAGTTGCGGCCACCGAAGGTCGCGGTCGCCATCGTGTACGGGATGCGCAGGCAGCCACCCACGAGAGTCGCGGTGGCGGCCAGCAGGAACTTGTCCCCGGCGGTGAAGCCGTACACGGACTGCGGCATGAACAACACCATGACCGACCACATGGTCCAGACCGAGAGCCCGATGTGCTCCGCGATCACCGACCAGATCAGGTTCCGCCGGGCGACATTCTTGTTACCGGCCTCCCAGGCAACGATGTCTTCGGGGTCCCAGTCAGTAATGGTTCGAGATCGAAACATGTTGCAAACATAGAATTTTCATGTTTCCCCGAGGCTCCGAGCGATGACCCGGCGGTGACAATTCACTCACCCGCAGGCGGGTCATCGTGTGAGGCGTCTCAAACGCCGAACGTGAAGTAGATGACCAAGATTCGGCGATTTCTCGCTCTTGACGTTCGGCACAGCAGCAGGATCTAGACCCAGCGACTGCGAGGAGGCGGCGCCTGCGGCGTCACCCAGGCCTTCGCGTACCGACTGTTGCTGGCGCGCTGCGGGTCCCGGCTGCGGTAGACGACGTACGGCCGCACCAGGTACCCGACCGGGGCGCTGAACATGTGCACCAGCCGCGTGTAGGGCCAGATACCGAAAAGCGTCAGGACGATGAGCACGTGCACCTGGAAGGACAGGGGCGCTGTCGACATCAATTCGGGCGTCGGGTGCGGAGTGAAAAGACTCCGTAGCCAAGGGGATACGGTCTCCCGGTAGTTGTATGCCGACACCACGTTGCCCAGGGTGTTGACCATGCCGGTGACCAGTGCGCCGACCAGCAGCAGGTACATGAGCTTGTCACTGACGGTGGTGGCAGCGCGTACGGCGGGCACCTTCGTACGGCGGTACAACAGGATGGCGGCGCCGGCGATCACCGCGAACCCCGCCGGCGCACCCATCCCGATCGCCATCAGGTGATAGGTGTGTTCGGAAATGCCGATCGCCGAAGTCCACGATTCCGGGATGAGCAGGCCGACTACGTGTCCGCCCAGCACGCCGAGGATGCCGAAGTGGAACAGTGGGCTGCCGAGCCGCAGCAGTCGGCTCTCGTAGATCTGCGATGACCTTGTGGTCCAGCCGAATTGGTCGGTCCGGTAGCGCCAGATGTGCCCCAACACGAACGACGTGAAGGCGATGTACGGCAACGTCATCCACAAGAGGTTGGTCATCGTCTGCCTCCAGTCATGGCGGGATCCATCATCATCGGATCCATGCCGAACGGATCCAGGCCGACGTCCTCCTCTGGCGGGCCGTCGGCGGCGAGTTCAGTGATGCGCCGGCGATCGGCGGTGTTGATCGGCGGCAGGGTCGCCAGGACCGCGGCCAGCAGAGCGGCATATGGAGAACCGCTGTCCTGCAACGACAGCCGCAACAGCTCGAGAACCGGCACGTGCTCGGCCAGGAGTCGTTCGCCGCGCGCCTGGTCGACGGTGGCGGCGAATTCGAGCACCAGCGGCAGGTAGTCGGGCAGCTCTTCGTCGCCGATGGTGATGTCCGCCTGCCGATAGGCGTGCTTGAACCGCAGCAGCGCCATCCCTCTCTTGCGGGTGTCGCCGTAGGCGTAATACGTCAGGTGCAGGCTCGTCCGTCGGCGCATGTCGAACGTCTCGACGTACCGGGTGGCGCGCTCGGTGGCGTTGGTCTCGCAGAAGTACCACAGGAAGTCGGTCACGTGAGTGCGGATCGGCTCCGGCAGTTCACCTGCGGCAGCAGCCAGTTCGTCGGTGAGGGCGCATGTTTCGGCGGTCGGGTAGTCGAGCAACAGCGCCGTGATGCGCCACACCAGCCGTTGCTGGTGCTCGGACAGGTCCGGACCGGTCGCCGTCCGGCGCCCCAGGGACAGGAGCTTCATCGGCTCGGCACCAGTCCGTCGGGACTGCGGCCGTCCCAGCTGAGCAGGTTGACCCGCGTCGGATCGTCCTTCGGCACAGCACTGTTGGTGTCGACGAGGTGGAACTTGTCAGCCATCGCGTCGAAGGCCGACATTCCCGGACCACCGTCACCGTCGAGGCTGCAGCCGGTGGCGATCGCGTCGAGTCGGTGCGCGTCGGAACCCGCACCGCTCGGAATGACGTATCGGTCTTGGTATTTGGCGATGGCCAGCAGCCGGTACATCGACTCGATCTCCTCGCCGGTGAGTCGCACCGACTCGGGAATGGTCTCGTCGAACTCCTCGCCGAGGTTCGCCGACCGCATGTAGGCGCGCATGGCGGCCAGTCGCTGTAAGGCCGCCCGGACGGGCCCGACCTCCCCCGCGGTGAACAGCTCGGCGAGGTACTCGATCGGGATCCGCAGCGTGTCGATGGCGCCGAACAGGTTGTTCTTGTTCTCGCCGTCGTGGCCGGTTTCCTTGAGGATGTCCACCACCGGCGACAGCGGAGGGACGTACCAGACCATCGGCATGGTGCGGTATTCCGGGTGCAACGGCAGCGCCACCTGGTAATCGACGATCAGCCGGTAGACCGGTGAATTCTGCGCAGCCTCAATCCATTCGGGCGAGATGCCGGCTCGCTCGGCCTCGGCGACCACGCGCGGGTCGTGCGGGTTGAGGAACACCCCGAGCTGCGACGGATACAGGTCCTTTTCATCGGTGACCGACGCCGCTTCCAGCACCTTGTCGGCGTCGTAGAGCATCACACCGATGTACCGCAGCCGGCCGACGCACGTCTCGGAGCAGACCGTCGGGATACCCACCTCGACACGGGGGTAACAGAAGGTGCACTTCTCGGCCTTGCCGGTCTTGTGGTTGAAGTAGATCTTCTTGTACGGGCAGCCGGTGACGCACTGGCGCCAGCCGCGGCACTTGTCCTGATCCACCAGGACGATGCCGTCCTCGGCACGCTTGTAGATGGCGCCCGACGGGCACGCCGCGGCACAGGCCGGGTTCAGGCAGTGCTCGCAGATCCGCGGCAGGTAGAACATGAACGTCTGCTCGAATTCGAGCTTGACCTTCTGGCTGACCTCTTCGACCTTGGCCAGCAACGGATCCCGGCCCACCTGCTCGGGTCCGCCGCCGAGATCGTCGTCCCAGTTGGCGCCCCAGGTGACCTTGGTGTCCTGCCCGGTGATCAGCGACTTGGGCCGGGCCACGGGCGTCGTGTCCATCAATGGCGACGACAGCAGGTTGTCGTAGTCGTACGTCCACGGGTCATAGTAGTCGCTGACCGTGGGCAGGTCCGGATTGGCGAAGATGTTCAGCAGCCGCTTGAACCGCGAGCCCGATCTGAGCGTGAGCTTGCCGCGCTTGTTGAGCGTCCACCCGCCCTTCCAGCGCTCCTGGTCCTGGTACTGGCGCGGATAGCCCTGCCCGGGGCGGGTTTCCACATTGTTGAACCAGACGTACTCGACACCGCTGCGGTTGGTCCACGCCTGCTTGCAGGTGACGCTGCAGGTGTGACAGCCGATGCACTTGTCGAGGTTCATCACCATCGCAAGTTGCGCCATGACTCTCATAGGTCAGTACTCCACTTCTTGCGAACGGCGACGGATCGTCGTCACCTCGTCGCGCTGATTACCCGTGGGGCCGTGGTAGTTCAGTGCGAAGGACTGCTGGGCATAGCCGCCGATCAAGTGCGTGGGCTTGATCATGATGCGGGTCAGGGCGTTGTGAATACCGCCGCGCTTGCCGGTCTTCTCGGTACGCGGCACGTCGACCGCCTTGTCCTGGGCGTGGTACATGAAGACCAGGCCCTCGGGCATCCGGTGGCTGACGATCGCGCGCGCGTTCACCACACCGTTGCGGTTGGTGCACTCGATCCAGTCGTTGTCCTTCACCCCGATCTTGGCGGCGTCGACATCCGACATCCAGATCGCCTGTCCACCACGGGAAAGCGTGAGCATGTACAGGTTGTCCTGGTACGCCGAGTGGATGGACCACTTGGAGTGCGGTGTCAGGTAGCGGACGGTGATGCCACCACTGGTGTCACCGACGGCCGGCTCGTCGAACAATGCGGTCATGTCCAACGGCGGGCGGAACGTCGGCAACTGCTCCCCCATCTCGTCCATCCAGTCGTGGTCGAGATAGAAGTGCTGGCGCCCGGTGAGGGTGTGCCACGGCTTGAGCCGCTCGGTGTTGATGGTGAAAGGTGAATAGCGCCGGCCACCGGTTTCGGACCCCGACCACTCCGGCGAGGTGTTGACCGGCATGGGCCGGGACTGGGTGTCCGCGAAGGTGATTCGCTTGCCTTCGTTCTCGGCGGCCAGGTCGACGAGTTCGGTTCCCGTCCGACGCTGCAGGGCCTCAAAGCCCTCCACCGCCAGGCGGCCGTTGGTGGTGCCGGACAGCGCGAGGATGGCTTCGGCCGCGTGCGTGTCCTTGGCCAGCGACGGCCGTCCCGCCGCGACGCCACGATCGGACACTCCGTTGACGCCGGCCAGGTACTCGACTTCGGCATCGGGGTGGGTGGTGACGCCCTTGACCGTCAGACCCAGCGTTTCGACGAGGGGGCCGAGCGCGGCCATCTTGTCGGCCAGCGCCGGGTAGTCGCGTTCCACCGTCACCAGGCGCGGCATGGTCTTTCCCGGAATCGGTTCGCATTCGCCGGCTTTCCAGTCCAGAACCTTTCCGCCGGGCTGGGCGGTGGCGTCGGAGCTGTCGTGGGCCAGCGGCATCGCGACGATGTCCTTGCGCTTACCCAGGTGCTTCTCGGCGAGCCAGGAGAAGCCGCGGGCGATCCGGTGAAAGGCGTCGAAGTCGGTCTTGGTTTCCCACGGCGGCGAGATGGCCGGCGAGAAGGCGTGGACGAAAGGATGCATGTCGGTACTCGAGAGGTCGTGCTTCTCGTACCACGTCGCGGCCGGGAGCACGATGTCCGAGTACAGCGTCGTGCTGGTGTTGCGGAAGTCCAAGGACAGCAGCAGATCCAGCTTCCCTGCCGGTGCCTCGTCGCGCCAGCGCACATCCTGCGGATGTACGCCGTCCTCATCGCTGGCCGCCACGTTGTTGTCGGCGCCCAGCAGGTGCTTGAGGAAGTACTCGTTGCCTTTCGCCGACGAGCCCAGCAGGTTCGACCGCCACACCGTCAGGCAGCGCGGGAAATTCTCCGGAGCATCCGGGTCCTCGCAGGCGAACTGCAGGTGCCCGGACTTCAGGCCGTCCAGTACATGCTGTGCAGCGTCCTTGCCCTGACGCTCGGCTTCGTCGGCCAGATCCAGCGGATTACGGTTGAACGTCGGGTAACTCGGCATCCACCCCAGCCGGCTCGCGAGAGCGATGTTGTCCGCCGCGGTGCGGCCCGCCAGCATGCCGGTGGCGAGCGGTGAGGTCATCGGCTCGGTGGTGAACCTGTCGTAGCGCCACTGGTCGGTGGCCAGGTACCAGAAAACGGTGCCCTGCATCTGGCGCGGTGCCCGCTGCCAGTCCAGCCCGAATGCCAGTGTCCCCCAGCCTGTTACCGGACGACACTTCTCCTGGCCGACGTAGTGTGCCCAGCCGCCGCCGTTGACGCCCTGACAGCCGGTGAGCATCACAAGAGACAGGAACGAGCGGTAGATCTGATCCGAATGGAACCAGTGATTCGTGCCGGCACCCATGAGGATCATCGAGCGGCCTTTGGAACGCTCTGCGTTGTCGGCGAATTCGCGCGCGATACGCTCCGCGGCCTGCGCCGGCACGCCGGTGATGGCCTGCTGCCACGCCGGGGTGTACGGCTCGGTGGCGTCGTCGTAGCCGGTGGGCCAAGTGCCCGGCAGACCGTCACGGGCCACGCCGTACTGGGCAAGCATGAGGTCGAAGACCGTGGTGACACGCTGTCCCGCAACGATTCTGGTCGGGACGCCGCGCTCCAGGACGCCGGGCTGGTCGGTATCGAACCGAGGGAGTGCAACGGTAGCGACATCATTGGCGCCACCGTGCAGCGTGAGGAGGGGGTCGACCCCCTGCAGGTCCAGGTTCCATTTTCCTTCACCGGAGGCGGTGAAGCGATGGCCCAGGGACCCGTTCGGCACCACCGGGGCGCCGTCGGCGTCGAGCAGTACCGGCTTGGAGACCGCGGCTTCCGTGTCCGCGTGTTCGCCGCCGAGATCCGCTGCGGTGAGGAACTTTCCGGGCACCAACCGGCCGTCGCGCTCGGTCAGAGCGACCAGGAACGGCAGGTCGGTGTACTTCTTGACGTAGTCGGTGAAGTACGGGGTGTTCTTCTCGACGAAGAACTCCTTGAGGATGACGTGGCCCATCGACATCGCGAGCGCGGCGTCGGTACCCGGGTGGGCCGGCAGCCATTCGTCGGCGAACTTGGTGTTGTCGGCGTAATCCGGCGACACCACAACGACTTTCTGGCCGCGGTAGCGCGCCTCGGTCATGTAGTGCGCGTCGGGCGTGCGCGTGACGGGGACGTTCGAGCCCCACATGATCAGATAGCCGGCGTCGAACCAGTCGGCGGATTCGGGGACGTCGGTCTGGTCACCGAACACCTGCGGCGATGCCACCGGCAGGTCGGCGTACCAGTCGTAGAACGACAGCATCGACCCGCCCATGAGCGAAATGAACCGTGCCCCAACGGCATGACTCACCATCGACATGGCGGGGATCGGTGAGAAGCCCGCGACACGGTCCGGGCCGTAGGTCTTGACGGTGTAGACGTGGGCGGCCGCGGCGATCTCGGCGGCCTCCCACCACTCGGCGCGGACGAAGCCGCCGCGGCCGCGCGCCGACTTGTAGGCCTTGGCCTTCACCGGGTCCTCGACGACGTCGGCCCAGGCCAGCACCGGGTCCTGCAACCGTTCCTTGGCTTCGCGGTAGTAGTCGAGCAGGAGACCCCGGACGTACGGATAACGCACGCGCGCAGGCGAATACGTGTACCAGGAGAAGGACGCGCCACGAGGGCAGCCGCGCGGCTCGTATTCGGGCTTGTCGGCGCCGATCGACGGGTAGTCGGTTTGTTGCGACTCCCAGGTGATCACGCCGTCCTTGACGTAGATCTTCCACGAGCACGAACCGGTGCAGTTGACGCCATGCGTGGAGCGCACCACCTTGTCGTGGGCCCAGCGGTCGCGATAGAAGTCGTCCGCCGAGCGCCCGCCGACCTTGTGGATCGTGCGCTGGTCCCCGGAGATCTCGCCGCGGTGAAAGTACTTGGACAGTCGCAACAACGCATCGCCGGACGTCGCCGGGCTTCCTGCCAACTCGGCCACAAAGCCCTCCTTTCGAGCCGTCGAAACATGAGGCTAGAACCGGCCGAACGACTGTCAAAAGAACGCACAGAACCCCTCTGAGCCTGTGCGACCGCGTTAACAGGGCTGTCATGTCCTGAAACAGACGCGATTTCGGCATCGTGGTTTCTACCTGCGAAGATTCGCCCGTCAGGACTGACGCGCAGCAGCCGGTGTGCGTCACCCGTCACATTGCCGCGGCCGTGCGCCCCGGATTTCTTATCAGCGCGGTAACAAACCGGAGGCGGTGCCCGGAACGGTAGATCCCCTTCCACAGACAACCCTCACGCGCGATTCCGCCGCCTACAAAATCGACGTACACCACGCCTTCGGACGGGCTCTGGCCATCACCGCCGGGCGAGTCAACCATCATCACCGGCCTACTCGGTGAGGTCCTCGCCGAATACACCGACCCGCACCCGGCCTACGCCCGGCAACCGTCGGCCGCGCTCGCCGGTGTCCTGAGACCTCACCACAAAAATGCGAAAACCCACCGTTGCGAGTCGAACATATGTTCGATATAGTGTGTTATGGGAATCGCACCGGAACTCACCACCAGCCTCGACACCCTCCGCGGCGTGCAGGTCCCCGACGACATGCCCGCGGGCGACATTCTGGAGGCGCTGCCGTACGTGGTGAAGCTGCGCAATGTGATCGATCATCTGGCAGCGATGGTGACCGGGGTGCTGGATCGCCGCGGGGTCGCGGCCGCGCAGGGACGGACGTCGCGGGAGGTGTTGATGGCGTTGGGGTGTGCCCCGTCGGTGGCACAGCGACTGGTGCGTGTCGGCGGCGCGTTGCCAATGTTGCCGACCCTCGCTGCGCACGCTCGCGATGGGGCGATCTCCGGTGAGCATGTGGATGCGATCGTCAAAGGCATCAACCACATCCAAGCCCGCGCACCCGGTGAGGTGGACGAGGAGACCCGGTTCGCGCAGGTGACCGATCTGTTGGGGCAGTTCTTCTCCGGCGCCACCCCCGCAGACATCGACAAACGCGCCCGCCGGCTGGGCAACCGGGTCGCCGCCGCCGAAGGGGGCCTGCCGGCCGCCGAGGATCGGTCGGTCAACACCGTCGAGCACCGCGTCACCTCCGATGGTCGGGTGCAGGTGCGCGCGGACTTGGACGTGGAGGTGGGCGCCAAGCTGGTCGCAGCGATCGAGGAACACTCGGCACCGCGGCCAGAACCCGACGGCACCCCCGACACCCGCACGGCGGGCAGGCGGCGGGCCGACGCGCTGGAAGCGGTGCTGGACATCGCCGCCCGCGGCGGCGACACCGCGTCCGCGCCGCGCACCCAACTGCTGATCACCGTGCCCGCCGACGCCCCCGACCTGGCCACACTGGAATTCATCGGATCGATCAGCACCATGACCCTGGAACGAATCTGCTGCGACACCACCGTCACCACCATGATCGTCGACGGCGAACACGTACCCCTCGATATGGGGCGCGAGAAACGCCTGTTCCCGGCGCACCTACGCAAAGCGCTCTATCACCGCGATGAATGCTGCATCAAATGCGGCGCCCCACCCGGACGCACCCACGCCCACCACATCATCCACTGGACCCACCACGGTGAGACCTCACTAGCCAACGGCTGCCTGCTGTGCCCAGCCTGCCACGCCAACGTCCACCACGACGGCTGGGACGTCGTCATGGGCCTGGACAAACACCCCTGGCTCATCCCACCCGCGGCCGTCGACCCACACCGAAAACCCATCCCCGCATACAACCGCCGCACCATGCACCTCGACACAGCCGCCTAACACGCAAAGCATTGCGCACCTTGACAACTCAATAGAGAACCTGGCCCTCATGTTCGCGCGGCGGGTCGAATTCGCATCCGCCGCGCGAACATCACGGCTCGCCAATTTCGGCAGCGCCTAGGGTGTCCCGATGAAGTCGACGCCGGCGGTGATCGCCGGGCGATGCCGCAGAATCCGGTAGTGGGCCAGCCGGCCCAGGCCCTTCGTGGTCTCGAGCCGCGCGCCAGGCCACACCTCTGCGATCTCGACACTGGACGAGTAGGGGCTGTCCGGATCATCCGGATCGTGGATGAGCAGTAGCGGCCGGTCGCCGGCGTATTTGGCCGACGCGGTGATGTCGGTGCCCAGCAGCGGCATGCCGAGCCGTCGGTCCAGGCGCCGGTGCAGGCGGTCCCGGATCCGCGGCCCGAAGTTGTGGCGTTCGGCGAAAGCGTCCAGGTACCAGGTGAAGTCGCCCATCGGGGCGAGGAACACCAAGCGCCCCGTCTGCGCACCGCGCGCCGCGGCCAGCGCCGCCGCCTTTGCACCCAGCGAATGACCGACTACGGCGTGCGCCGGCCCGTGCTGAGCGATGACGGCCCGCACTGCTTCCGCGCACTCGACGATGGTGGTGCGGCCCGGCGCCAGTGCCCCCGGCTCCGAATCGTGGTGGCTGGGGAGGTCGAACGCGATGACCCGATACCCCGCCGCGACAAGGGGTTTGACGAAAACCGCCATGTGCGCCCGGCACCCGCCCCAGCCGTGTACCAGGTAGACCAACGGGCCCGAACCCCACGACTGCCCGGCAATGCGGTGGCCGTCCCACGCCGCTTCAAACGGCGTGCTGTCCGGCAGACCGGGCGGCATCTTGGTGCTCAGGTCGACGTCCGGAACCGTGCACCACAATTCGGTGGCCCAGCGAGCTCCGATCGCGGGCGCGAACCGCTCCAGCCACCAGAAGGCCCGGCGCGTTCGGGCCGGGACCGGGGGGAGCACACCGGCATCGGTGTCGGTCACCGCTTCGCCGTTTCGAGCCTGACCGGCACGCGATTCCGTCAATGCCATGCGTCAACCACCTTGGTACGAAGAGTGTCATCCTGCGACGACCGTCGCTGACGGTCTGGCACTACCCACGACGGCCCCATCGCAAACATCGGCCACCAGACGCAAATGTCCCCCAAACACTGTGTGTCGGGGGACATTTGAGTCAGCTCGCGCGAGATCAGAGTGGCGTCAGGCCGTGCTTGCGGGCGATGCGGTCGTGCTTCTGCTTGTCGCGCAACAACTTCAGCGACTTGCGCAGCAGCAGCCGGGACTCGTGCGGCTGGATCACGGCATCGATGTAGCCACGTTCTGCCGCGGTCCACGGAATCGCCATGTTGGCGTTGTAGCCCTCGATGAAGTCCGCCTTGATCTTCTGCACCTCGGGCGCATTCGGATCGGGGAAGCGCTTCACCAGCAGCTGCGCCGCACCCTGGGCACCGATCACCGCGATGCGTGCGGTCGGCCAGGCGAAGTTGAGGTCGGCCGACAGCTGCTTCGAGCCCATGACGGCGTAACCACCGCCGTAGGCCTTACGGATCACGAACGTCACCTTCGGCACGTCGGCCTCGACGATGGCGTTGAAGAAGCGGCCACCGCGCTTGATGATGCCGCCGGTCTCCTCGGCGACACCCGGCAGGGCGCCGGGGGTGTCGACGACGAAAACCAAAGGCAGGTTGAAGGAGTCGCAGAACCGGATGAACCCGGCCGCCTTGTCGGAGGCCTCGTTACCGATGGCGCCCGCCATGAACAGCGGCTGGTTGGCGATGACGCCGACCGGCCGGCCGTCGACCCGCGCGAACGCGGTGATCATCTCCGGAGCGCGCTGTTCGGCGATCTCGAAGATGTCGCCGTCGTCGAACATGCGGAGCAGGATGTCCATCATGTCGTAGCCGGCGTTGTCGGCGTCCGGCACGATCTTGTCCAGCTCGAAGTCGCTGGGCGTCAGCTCCGGCTCCAGGCCCGGGTTGACGATCGGCGGGTCGTCCCAGGTGTTGGCAGGCAGGAAGCTCAGGTAGTCGCGGACGTACTGGAAGGCGGCGGCCTCGTCCTCGACGACCTTGTGGATGTTGCCGCGCTGCGCCTGGACATCCGCGCCACCGAGCTCGTCGAACGTCACGTCCTCGCCGGTGACGTCCTTGATGACGTCCGGGCCGGTGATGAACATGTAGCCCTGATCGCGCACGGCCACCAACAGGTCGGTCTGGATCGGCGAGTACACCGCACCACCGGCGCACTTGCCGAGGATGATCGAGATCTCCGGCACCGTGCCGCGCAGCATCTCGTGGCGGCGGCCGAGCTCGGCGTACCAGGCCAGCGAGGTGACGGCGTCCTGGATGCGGGCACCCGCGGAGTCGTTGATGCCGATGATCGGGCAGCCGACCATGGCCACCCACTCCATCAGCTTGGCGACCTTGCGGCCGAACATCTCGCCGACCGAGCCCTGGAACACCGTCTGGTCATGGCTGAACACCGCGACCGGACGGCCGTCGATGGTGGCGTGGCCGGTCACCACACCGTCGCCGTACAGCGCGTTCGGGTCGCCGGGCGTCTTGGCGAGCGCGCCGATCTCGAAGAAGCTGCCCGGGTCGACGAGCGCGTGGATGCGGGCGCGGGCCGACGGAATGCCCTTCTTGTCGCGCCGCGCCTTGGCCTTCTCGTCACCGGGATCGGCTGCCAGCTCCAGCTTTCGGCGAAGCTCTGCGAGCTTCTCTGCCGTCGTGGCAGGGCTGCGCTGTTCGGTAACTTCAGTCACGGTTCTCCTACTACTTCCCGGCCTGGATCTGGTTGATGGCCTGGCTCATGTGCGCCCCGACCTTGGCAATGTACGGCTCGTCGATGGCCTGGATGTGCTCGCCGCCGATATTCACGACCTCGAGATCGGGCGCGAACTCGCCCCATCCGCCGTCGGGCTGACGGGTCGCGTACGCAGGTTCGAACACGATCGCGTCGTCGTGGTAACGGTCCGCCATGTAGAGCACGACGTGGCCGTCATACGGCTGGATGTCGATGGTGTCCAGCGCGCGGTTGTCGAGATACGACGTGCGCTGGTGCTCGATGATGCCGCCCGGGATCTGCACGCCGCTCTGCGCGACGATGTCCAGCACGAACTTCACCTGGCCCTCGTCGTCGAGCTTCTCCAGCTCCTCGTACGGAATCTCCGGAATCTCGACGTTGAAGGTGCGCTCGGCGAAGCGGGCATAGCGATCCCAGCGGGCTCGCATACCGGCCTGGCTCTTGTCGATCGGCGTGCCGGGTCGCACGCAGTCGATCAACCCGACGTACTGCACATCGGCACCGGCCTGCTTGAGCCCGATGGCGCACGCGTATGCCAGCGCCCCACCCAGCGACCAACCGGCCAGCACGAACGGGCCCTTGTGCATCTCCAGCAGCTTCGGCACGTACTCGGCGGCGCGCTCCTCGATGGAGCCTTCGACGCGTTCGATGCCGTAGACCGGGATGTCCTCGGGCAGGCGCTTCAACAGCGGCTCGTAGACCACCGTCGAGCCACCGGCCGGGTGGAAGACGAACAGGGGTACCTGCGACCCACCTTCTTTCGGTGCCCGCAGGGTGCGGACGAAGCCGTCCACCACGCCGTCTTCCAGCTGATCACGCACGATCGTGGACAGCTCTTCGATCGTCTTGGCCGTCCGCACCTGCTCGACCGTCACGATGCCCTCGGCGCGCTCGGAAAGCCGCTCGGACAGTTTGGTCGCGGTCGCGTCGTCGACGGCCGGCAGCTCGTTGAAGATGCCACCCGGTGACTTGCCGGTGACGATCGCCCACGTCGCGAAGGTGACGCGCTCAGCCGCATCGCGCGGCGGCACGTCGGCGCCGAGCGCCTCGGTGACCGCCTCCTGCGTGAGGACCTTGGCGGCAGCCGCCGCAGCGGTCGCCTGGCTCGGTCCGGCCGGTCCCGACGGGTTCGTCGGCGGCGGCGGGACGGCCGCCGGGCCGGCGGGGTTCGTCGGGGGCGGCGGAACCTCCAGCGCGACAGCGGAGTCCGTGGCGATCTCGGCCGCCGCCGGCTTGTCGTCGTCCTTGTCGGCCAGCGGGTGCCCGGCCTCGGCCAGCTTGGCCTCCAGCTCGGCGACCGTCGTCGCGCCACCCATCAATTCGGCCTGCGCGGCGGCGATCTCCTCGGCCGTCTGCCCCTTCTGTGCCTCGGCAAGCTGGCCGACCTCGTCGCGGTGCTCGATGGCGTAGTGGATCAGCTTCTCCACCGCGTACAGGTTGGCGTCACGCACCGCGGTCAGCTGGATCGGAGGCAGGTCGAAGTCGTACTCGACGCGGTTCTTGATCCGGACCGCCATCAGCGAGTCCAGACCCAGCTCGATCAGCGGCACCTCCCACGGCAGGTCCTCAGGCTCGTAGCCCATGGCGCCGCCGACGATGGCACCCAACCGGTCCGCGACGGTCTCGCCGGAATCCGGCGACCACTTCTTGAAACCGGCGGCCAGGCCGGCGCCCGCGGTCAGGTTGTCCTGCAGGATGGCGGCGTCGTCTTCGGGTTCCGGTGCGGCGGCGGCGGTTTCGGCCACTGATGCGCCGACGGCGGCCGGCAGGGCCGCACCACCCATGGCGACCGGCAGCGCCGCACCATCACCACCGCGGGTGACGACGGCGTCGTACACCAGGGTGAAGGACTCGCCCATGCGGGCGTGCACCTGCACCGTGCCGCCACCGGGGTGCCGGGTCAGCGTGGTGACCAAGCGCGCGCCCTCACCCGGGATGGCACGCTGCTCGTAAGCGGTCAGCGCCGCATCCGGAAGCACCTGCGCCGCAGCGGCTTTCACCAGCTTGGCCAGCGCCGCGGCGTCGACCTCGCCGCGCGGGGCGTACTCCCACACGTGCCGGCCGTCCGGGGTCGCGACGTGGCTGCCCGGCTCGATGGCCGAGCTGTCGGCGGTGAAGTGCGCGTCCAGCCAGTGCGGCTTGCGCTTGAAGCGCGTCGGCGGGATGGGCGCGTAGTCGACGGCCGGGTTCTCGGCCGGCGAGAACAGCGTCCGGAAGTCCAGGTCGTGGCCGTGCACGAACAGCTGGGCCATGGCGTTGGTCATCGAGTCGACCTCGTCCTGCTTACGGGCGAGGGTCGGGATCAGCTGACCGTCATGCAGGCCGGCCGACATCGTGGTGAGCCCAACCTGCATGAGTGCCACCGGGTTCGGCGCAAGCTCGAGGAAGGTGGTGTGCCCGTTGTCGACGGCGTTGCGGATGCCGTGGGTGAAGTAGACGCTGTGGCGCAGCCCCTTCTTCCAGTACTCGACATCGTGGATCGGCTCCGCACCGGCCCGGATCAGCTGACCCTCGTGCACCGTCGAGTAGTAGGCCGTCTGCAGCGGGCGCGGCTCGATGCCCTGGATTTCCGCGGACAGCTCACCGAGCAGCGGGTCCATCTGCTGTGTGTGGCTGGCGCCCTTGGTCTGCATCTTGCGGGCGAACTTGCCCTCGGATTCGGCGCGGGCGATGATCGCGTCGACCTGCTCCGGCGGACCTCCGATGACGGTCTGGGTCGGGGCGGCGTAGACGCACACCTCGAGGCCCGGGAAGTCGGCGAAGACCGTCTTGATCTCCTCGGCCGAGTACTCGACCAGCGCCATCAGGCGGATGTACTCGCCGAACAGCATGGCCTCGCCCTCACCCATGAGGTGGGCACGCGAGCAGATCGTGCGGGTGGCGTCGGCCAGCGACAGGCCACCGGAGAAGTAGGCCGCGGCCGCTTCACCGAGCGACTGGCCAACTACCGCACCGGGTTTCGCGCCGTGCGCCTTCAGCAGCTCGCCGAGCGCGATCTGCAGCGCGAAGATCACGGTCTGGACGACCTCGATCGGGTATTCGCAGGTCTCGTTGGTGTAGTCGATGGCGTCGTCGAGGATCAGCTCGACGACCGAGTAGCCACGCTCGTCCTGGATGAGCGCGTCGACCTTGTTGATCCACTCCGCGAAGATGGGATCGTTCAGGTACAGGCTCTTGCCCATCTTGCGGTGCTGCGCACCGAAACCGGCGAGCACCCACACCGGGCCGTTGGTGACCGGGCCATCGGCGGCCAGCACCAGCGGGCTCTGCTTGCCCTCGGCCAGCGCCCGCAGACCCTTGACGGCTTCGTCGTGGTCGTGCGCGAGAATCACTGCGCGCGAACGGCCGTGGTTGCGGCGCGACAGCGAGCGACCGATGGACTCCAGCGAGTAGGACCGGCCCACCTCGCTGTCGATCCAGTCCGCCAGCTCAGCGGCAGCCGACTTCTTGCGCGAGGTGAGGAAGCCCGAAACCGCAAGCGGGACAATGCGCTTGACCGGCTCGGCAGCCTCCAGCTCGGCGCGGCCGGCCTCGATCAGCTCCAGCGCCCGCTCGGTCAGGCCGGGGAGCTCGGGCTCGTCGTCGGTCCCGTAGCCGTAGAACTCGGCGTCACCACGCGTGTCGTTGTCGTCGTCGATGAACTCGCCGTACTCGTCCATCTTGACGCCACCCACGTAGACGGCGCCCGCATCCGAGGCCGGCTTCTCCTCGGCCACAACCTCTTTCGGCTCCGGCTCGACGAGGTCACTGGGCAGCACCTGACGCATGACGATGTGCGCGTTGGCGCCACCGAAACCGAAACCGGAGACACCGGCGATGGCGTGACCGCTGTAACGCGGCCAGTCCGACAGCTCGGCGTTGACCTTGAGGTGTTCCTTGTCGAAGTCGATGTACGGGTTGGGGCCCGCGTAGTTGATCGACGGCGGCAGCTTGTCGTGGTACAGCGCCAGCGTCATCTTCGCGACGCTGGCCGCACCGGCGGCCGACTCCAGGTGTCCCACATTGGATTTCACGGCGCCCAGCAGCGCCGGCTTGTCGGCGGCGCGGCCACGGCCCACGACGCGGCCGAGCGCGTCGGCCTCGATCGGGTCACCCAGGATGGTGCCGGTACCGTGCGCCTCGATGTAATCGACGGTCTTCGGGTCGACGCCGGCGTCCTTGTAGGCCTTGCGCAGCACCGCTTCCTGCGCGTCGGGGTTCGGGGCCAGCATGCCGTTGGAGCGGCCGTCGTGGTTGATGGCCGAACCGGTGATCACCGCGAGGATCTCGTCACCGTCGCGACGGGCGTCGGCGACGCGCTTGAGCACGACCATGCCGCCACCCTCGGAACGGGCGTAGCCGTCGGCATCGGAGCTGAACGACTTGATGCGGCCGTCCGGCGCCAGGACGCCGCCGACCTCGTCGAAGCCGACCGTCACCATCGGGGTCACCAGGGCGTTGACACCACCGGCGACGACGACGCTGGCCTCACCCGAGCGCAGCGCCTTGACGCCCTCGTGGATCGCGACCAGCGACGACGAACACGCGGTGTCGATGGCCATCGACGGCCCGCGGAAGTCGAAGAAGTACGACACCCGGTTGGCGATGATGGAGCTCGCGGTGCCGGTGATGGCGTACGGGTGCGTGATCGACGGGTCGGACACCGACAGGAAGCTGTAGTCGTTGGTCGAGCTACCGACGAACACGCCTACCGACTCGCCGCGCAGCGACGACGCCGGGATACGGGCGAACTCCAGTGCCTCCCAGGTCAATTCGAGCGCCATCCGCTGCTGCGGATCGATGTTGTCGGCTTCCATCTTGGCCAGCGCGAAGAACTCGGCGTCGAAGCCCTTGATGTCCGACAGGTAGCCGCCGCGGGTGCGGGCCTTGGCCACGCGCTCGGCGATCCGGGGCTCGGACAGGAACTCTTCCCAGCGGCCCTCGGGCAGGTCGGTGATGGCGTCGCGGCCTTCGACCAGCGCCCGCCACATCTCGTCGGGCGTGTTCATGTCACCCGGGAAGCGGGTGGCCAGGCCGACAATCGCGATGTTCATCGCGTCGTCGTCGGCGTCGCGGGACCAGTCCTCGGCGTTCGCGGCGTCCGTGTCTTCCTCGGGCTCGCCCTCGACGATGACCTGCGCCAGCGACTCGATGGTCGGGTGCCGGAACGCCACCGTGGCGGTCAGCGTGACACCGGTGAGGTCCTCGATATCGGACGCCATGGCGACCGCGTCGCGCGACGCCAGGCCGAGCTCGACCATCGGCACCGACTCGTTGATGGAGTCCGCCGGCTGACCGGTGGCATTGGCCACCCAGTTGCGCAGCCACTCCCGCATCTCCGGCACGGACATGCCGTTAGCCCGAGCGGGAACCTGCCCCTCCTGCGGCGAAGTGTCGATTTCGTTCGAATTGTCTTCGGTGTCAGTCATTTTCACTGTTCACTTTCGCCGCCGGACAGGGTTGCCGGGTGTGGGTCAGTTCAGATCGTCGGGGAAGGCGTTGGCCACCTTGCCGCTGCGCAGCGTGCCGTCCAGGTACGCCGCACGGGTGGCCCGGCGGCCGATCTTGCCGCTGGAGGTGCGCGGGATGGCGCCGGCCGCGGTCAGCAGCACGTCGCGCACGGTGACGCCGTGACGGACCGCGATGGCGGCCCGGATGTCGTCGACGATCGGCTGCGGTTCGAGCTTGTGCGCGCCCGGGGCCCGCTCGGCGACGATGACCAGCTGCTCGGAGCTGTCGTCGGGATCGCGCTTGAGGCCCGAGTGGGCGTCGGCGAAGACCTCGTCGGGCAGCTGGTTGGCCGGCACCGAGAACGCCGCGACGTAACCGACGCGCAACGCCTTGCTGGCCTCCTGCGCCGAGTACTCGAGGTCCTGCGGGTAGTGGTTACGGCCGTCGATGATCACCAGGTCCTTGACGCGGCCGGTGATGTACAGCTCGCCGTCGTGGTAGGCGCCGTAGTCGCCGGTGCGCACCCAGGTGGCGTCGTCGGCCGCGCCCTCGGCGTGCGACGGGCTGGTGCGCGACTTGAGGGTGTTCTGGAACGTCTCGACGGTCTCCTCGGGCTTGCCCCAGTAGCCGGTGCCCATGTTGGCGCCGCTGATCCAGATCTCGCCGATCTGGCCGTCGGGCAGCTCGGTGGCGGTCTCGGCGTCCACGATGACGGCCCATTCGTCGACACCGACCTTGCCGGCGCCGGCCTGGGCGACAGCCTTCGGCGAGTCGTCCGGAACCACCACGAAGGTGCCGGTGTTGAGGGCGTCGCGATCCACAGACACGATGGTCGGCTCCGCCGCCGACGGGGTCGTCGACACCATCAGCGTGGCCTCCGCCAGACCGTACGAGGGCTTGATTGCCTTTGACGGGAAGCCGAACGGACCGAAGGCCTCGTTGAACCGGCGCACGGTCGCGGCCGAGATCGGTTCGCTGCCGTTCAGCACGGCCTTCACGTTGGACAGGTCGATGTTCCCCTCCTTCGGCACGCCACGGGCCGCGGCGTGATCGAAGGCGAAGTTCGGGGCCACCGAGATGACGCCACCGGTGTCGGTGTCCTTGCGGGCCATCTCGCGAATCCAGCGCTCGGGCCGGCGCACGAAGGCCGCGGGGGTCATGAACGTGAAGCTGTGGCCGATCATCGGCGCGATCAGCGCGGTGATGAGACCCATGTCGTGGAAGAACGGCAGCCAGGACAGACCGCGGTCGCCCTCTTCGCCTTCCAGGGCTTCGACGACCTGGACCACGTTGGTGGCCAGGTTGAGGTGGGTGATCTGCACACCGGTCGGGATGCGGGTTGAGCCCGAGGTGTACTGCAGGTAGGCGACGGTGTTCTCGTCGATGTCCTCGAACGGGATCCAGGTGGCCGCTACCTCGTTCGGCACGGCATCGACGGCGATGACGCGCGGACGCTCGTTGGCCGGGCGGCTGCGGAAGAACTTGCGCACGCCTTCGGCAGCGGCGGTGGTGGTCAGGATGGCCGACGGCTTGCAGTCGTCGAGCACGGCGTGCAAGCGGCCGACGTGGCCCGGCTCGGACGGGTCGAACAGCGGCACGGCGATGCGGCCGGAGTACAGGACGCCGTACATCGCGACGAGGTAATCGAGGTTCTGCGGGCACAGGATCGCGACGCGGTCGCCGACCTCGGTGACCTGCTGCAGACGCGCGGCCACGGCTTTGTTGCGGGCGCTGAACTGGGCCCAGGTCAGATCTTTGGCCTCGCCGTCACGCTCGATGGAGAAGTCGAGGAACCGGAACGCCAGCCGGTCGCCGCGGACCTTCGCCCAGCGTTCGACGTGCTTCACGATGCCGGCGCCGTCCGGGAAGGTGATCTTCCCGTTCTTGATGAACGGGTTGTGGAACGCCATCAAAAATCTCCTGTCACAGCCTGCCGTTCTGGCTACGTCGTGTGCAGCCAGTCACGCCAAATCCCGGCAAATGGTACCGGGCAGTAGCGATATGCCACCCCAAGATGCACGGGTCGATGATAAGACCGTGCTCTTAGCTATCTCTTAATGTTAGGTGACGCGAATTCGCAGGCCAAATCGCCCCACCTGTTTTGTACTGACCAGTAGCCAACCTGTGATGTCAGCCGTGTTTGGGGTGCGGCGCATCCTCGACGAGCTGCTTGGCCCAGTTCAGTGTCCACTGCGTCGAGGTCTGGCCGTCGAGGGTCCAGAACTGCGGCGTGTTGTACAACGCGTGCACCGGTCCCGCGGCGCTGCCGGACAGCGTCGCGAGCGTGCTGGGCAGGTTGACGACGTTGAACGCCTCGGTCGGCGCCGCGCAGATCAGGTCGCCCTTTCCGCAGATCTCGTTGACCCGGTCGTTGAGCGCGCCGAAGCCGCCGACACGCGGTCCCGTCATGTTCAGCCCCAGCATGCCGAGCGGCAGTTCGTGCAGTGTGATCTCGGCGCCCTGTCCGGGCGGGTTCGGACCGATGTCCTTGCCCACGTCGGGCTGACGGCGACCGTCGGCGATCAATGTCACGCCCAGCACCAGGTCCTGGTCGATGGGACCGCGGCCGTTACCGATGTCGCTGGCGATGTCACCGGCGATCACCGCGCCCTGCGAGAAGCCGATGATCACGAAGCTCGTCAGCGGGCACCGCTCGTTGATCGCGGTGATCTCCTCGACTGCCTTCTTCTTGCCCTCTTCGCGGCTGTCGTTGTACGACATCTGGTTGTCCGCGGCCAGCGGGTTATGGAACTGCGCGGTGTAGGGCACGGTGTACTGCGCCAACCGGTCGGCGCCGAACTGCTGGCCGAGCGGGTTGCTGACGTTCAGCAGCAGCGCGATGGGGAACGACGGCGTCGGGTTCAGCGGGTCGAGCGCCCGTGACGACTCCCAGGTGCCCGGGATCGAGATCAGCTGCACATCGGGGCAGTCGGCCGACTGGTACGCCGGCCGTGGCTTGGACGGCTTCGTGGTGGGACCCGAGGTGGGCGGCTGCGCCGACGGCGGCGTCGGGCCCGGAATCTCGCCGGGCTGACGCAGCCACACCACGATCGCGAAAGCGACCACGATGACCAGCAGCGCCACCGCGCCCGCCGCGGCAATGGCAAGGATGCGATGGCGGCGGCGCCGATTATTGGTGGCCATGTGGTGTGAGGTCTCCTGCGGGCTGAGTCAAACGGTTGTCATCCGAATCTAGTCAGCAGGCATCACGGACTGGTCACACCGACGGGTTCCGTCGGCAATATCACTCCGGTGGAACTAGCGGATGACGCTCACCAATTCGCCCGACATGGCACCGAGCTGACCGCTCCAGCTGCCCCAGTCGTGCTGCGGGCCGTCGGGGAAGTCGAAGTGCCCGTTGTGGCCGCCGACGCTGCGGTAGTGCGCGTAGAAGGCGCGGTTGCTGCCCTGCGCCTGGTCGCAGTAACCGATCATCGCGGCCGGGTCACTGCAGGTGACGGTCGACGGGCTGAACACCCAGATCCGGGTGTTGTTCTGGTTCAGCAGGCTCACGTGCACATCCGGGTCGTGCCACTTCCAGCGGCCCAGCTGCGGGGCGCCCCACATGCCGTAGGTGTCCACGCCGCCGAACTCGCGCATCCCGGCGGTGATGGCGCCGTTGAACGTCGTCGACGACGGGGTCAGGAATCCCGACAGCGAGCCCGCGAAACGGAACCGGTCCGGGTGGAACTCGGCCAGGGCCAGCGCGGCGGTGCCGCCCTGGGCCGCACCGACGACGCCGTGGCCGTTGGGGGCCAGGCCCTTGGTGGCGGCCAGATAGTCCGGGAGCTCCTGGCTCAGGAATGTCTCCCACTGCTTGCTGCCGTCCTGCTCCCAGTTGGTGTAGAAGCTGAACGCGCCGCCGGCCGGTGCGACGACCGAGATGCCCTTACCGGCCAGCGTGCCCATGGCATTGCCCGCGGTGACCCAGTTGCTCACGTCGGGGCCGGCGTTGAAGGCGTCGAGGAGATACACCGCGTGCGGACCGCCGGCCTGGAACGTCACCGGGATGTCCCGGCCCATCGCGGCCGAGGGCACCATCAGCGTCTCCACGCCCGCGGCCCGGGCCGTTCCGGTACCCGTCAGCAGGCCGCCGGCGAGCACAACCGCCGCCGCCGTCCCAGCCATCGTCCGGAACATCCCCCGCATTGCCTGCAGCCCCATAACCAACCTCACCTGTTCGTGATCGTCGAGCGTCCTGAACCCGCGTTGTAGTGAACCACATCACCTCGGCGGATGGTGACCGAACAACGGGAGGGAACGTTGCCACGGGGTGCCGCGGTGTGGGCCGGTCAGGGCATAAACGACTGGCGGCGACGACCCGTGAAGGTCGCCGCCGCCAGTGCGAGTTGTTGCCAGAGGATTTACCTCGGGATCAGGTTGTTACGCCTGGCCCGAAGCACCCAGCACACGCTGCAGGTCAGGCTTCATGGCCTGCAGCTGCTGGCCCCAGTAGCCCCAGTCGTGGGTGCCGCTGTTGGGGAAGTTGAACACACCGTTGGTACCACCGGCAGCCAGGTAGGTCTGCTGGAAGGTGCGGTTGGTGCGGATGGTCAGGCCCTCCAGGAACTTGGCCGGCACGTTGTCGCCGCCCAGGTCGCTCGGGTTGCCGTCGCCGCAGTAGACCCACAGACGGGTGTTGTTGGCGACCAGGGTGCCGATGTTGACGAACGGGTCGTTGCGCTTCCAGGCGTTGTTCGGGTCGCCAGTGGAGCCCCACATGTCGTCGGCCTTGTAGCCGCCGGCGTCACCCATCGAGATGTTGACCAGGAACGGCCACCAGCCCTCGGACAAGTTCAGGAAGCCCGACATCGAGCCCGCGTAGATGAACTGCTGCGGGTGGTAGATGGCGAGGGTCATCGCGGCCGAACCGGCCATCGACAGACCGACAGCAGCGCCACCGGTCGGCTTGACCGACTTGTTGGCCTGCAGGTAAGCGGGCAGCTCCTGGGTCAGGAAGGTCTCCCACTTGTAGGTGGAGCAACCGGCCTTGCCGCAAGCCGGCTTGTACCAGTCGCTGTAGAAGCTGGACTGGCCGCCGACCGGCATGACCATCGAAATGCCCGAGCCGTTGTACCACTCGAAGGCGGCGGTGTTGATGTCCCAGCCGTTGTAATCGTCCTGCGCACGCAGACCGTCGAGCATGTAGACGGCCGGCGAGCCGGCGCCACCGCTCTGGAACTGGATCTTGATGTCGCGACCCATGGCCGCGGACGGAACCTGCAGGTACTCAACCGGCAGACCGGGACGCGAGAAAGCCCCTGCAGTCGCCGTTTCACCGACGACACCGACAAGACCGGGCAGCGCTGCCGCGGCAACGGCCGCAACCGCCATCCGGCGCGGCATGGCCTTGGCCATCGACCGCATCTTCCCAACGAAACTCATACCGCTCCCTAATCTTTCCTATGACGGCGTACGGACAACCCTCATCCCCGCCTCTGCCGTTGAGGTGACGATCAGGCCGGGCGCACACGCCCGAGTGGTTATCGCCGCATGGTTCACCGGCGTTACCTACGCTTCAGACCGTGCCAGCGCTCGTGCGCTGAAACTACGGACCGGTAGCCGGTAAGCCAGTGTAAGGGGTCGACAGCCTCGGAGGCACATCGAGCCCACAGCGGTGCAGCTCGTATAACGGCACGCGATCGATCCGGTAACGGGTAAATGTGAACGCGTGTACCAGATTTGACATGAACCGGTGGAAGCCCATCGGCGCGCGCACCGAACTGAGCATGGTCTCGGTCTCCGGGCATGTCAGCGCGACCGCCGCCTGCGCCACCCAGTCCTCGTCCAGGTACGTCGGAATCCACGGGCGCTTGCGCAGGTACGGACCCTCGGCGACCGCCCAGTCCGGGAACAGGTCCTTGTCGTGGCCGATGCGCGCGTCGTCCAGCCGCGCCGTGTGGGCGGCCAGCGGGTTGGCGAGGCCGATCTGGTCGATCACCCGGACCTCGAGCGGCAGGTTCATGCCCATCATGCCCAGGTTGGTGAAAAAGACTGTGTGCGGACCTTTTTCGAACCAATTGGGCGGGGGTGGCGACGTCGGGTCCGGAACCGGCGGCGGCATGGCCGGAACCACGTCCCACTGGTCGTAGTTGCCCGACGGCAGCAGCAGCGCCCCCACCGGGGTGTTGTCGATGGCCGCCAGCACCGCCCGCATGCGCGGATAGTCCAGGTAGTCCGCGGCCGTCAGCGGATGCGCGTGCCCGGTGGCCTGCGAATAGAAGCGCCGTTCGTCGACGATGCCGGAGTAGGTCACGCGGGTGGCGTCATATCCGAGCCCTGGCGAGTTGGCCGCCCACAGCGACCAGCCGACGACCGCCAGCCACAGGGCCGCCGTCGTACCGGCGAGCGCGTAGCCGACCTCGCGGGCGATGTTCTTGCCGTCGGGAAGCACGATCGGAATCACCGCAACCGGGATGACCAGGCAGAACAGCGGAACCAGCAGCACCCGGCCGTGCATGAAGTCACCACCCTGGCGCAGCCAGTACAGGCCCTGCACCAGGCCACTGCCGGCCATGAAAATCACTACGGCAGTGGGACTTTGAATCCGGCGGGCCAGAGTGCTGTAGCCGCGCGGCGCCGACTGGCCCCACCACGGCCGGCTGTGAGTGACGAACAACACAATCGCCAGTGCCACCGTCAGCACCGCAGGCACCCACAACAGATAGGGCCGGTTGAAGTTGCCGAGGTAGACGAAGCCCTGCTGCCACTTGGACCCGGTGGCGTCCTTGGCCAGCGCCGTGATCGGCACCAACAGTCCGTAGTAGCCCATCCGGAAGATCTCGTAGGCGATCGGGAGCAGGCCACCGGCCACCAGGATGACGACGCGGCGGCGCCGGCCCCGGGCCGCGACCAGCAGCATGACCAGGGCCACCCCGCCGATCAACGCCAACTCGGGCCGCACCAGGACCGACAGACCGGCCAGACAGGCCAGGGCGCCGTCGAACCGGGCGCTGGTGAGATTGGCGTCGGCTTCGCGGCCCTCGGCGGATGCGCGCACGGCACCGCGGACGGGAGGAGCGATCGAGCTCTGGCACCAACACACCATCATCCACCAGAGCAGCCCTAGGTAGGCCATGATCAGGCCGTTCTCCAGGCCCGAGGTGGCGAAGTCACGCGCCGGCGGCACGGCCATGTAGACGAGGGCGCCGGCCGGCACCAGCAACGCGCGGCGGCCGCGCAGTCCGGGGGCGTACAGCCGGCCGGTGCCGAGCATCGCGAAGACCAGGCCCGCCACACTCAGCGTCAGCGCCAAGACCAGCGCCACGTACTCGAGCTGCACCGAGCCGCCGATCCAGGCACCGACGGTGACCAGATAGGTCCACAGCGTCGAGGTATTGGACTCGACGCGCTCACCGACGTTGAAGACGGGGCCGTTGCCGGCCAACAGGTTTCGCACCGTGCGCAGCACGATGAGGCCGTCGTCCGCGATCCACCGGCGCTGCCAGGCGCCCCAGCCAAACAGTGCGGCGGACACCACGACGCTCAACCACAGACTGATCCGCGCGGCCCGGCCATACGGGAAGACCGGCCCGCGCAGCAATTGCCGAGCGGGCGAATCGGTCACCGGATCAGTCCGGGCAGAATCGCGGCGACGAGCGTCGCGACCAGGGCGACGCCCAGCAGCTGCAGCACCCGGTCGTTCAGCACGATCTCCTCGGGCTCACCCGCCGCGCCACTGTCGACGTCGACGGCGTAACGCAGGATCGCGATGGTGAACGGCACCAACGACACCGCGAACCACGTGCCCTTGTTGCCCTCGAAGGCCCACAGGCCGTAGCAGAGCACCACGGCAGTCGCCGACAGCGTCCAGACGAACCGCAGGTAGCTGCTGGTGTAGGACTCCAGTGCCTTGCGGATCTTCGCGCCCGTGCGTTCGGCGAGTTGCAGTTCGGCGTAACGCTTTCCGGCCGACATGAACAGCGAGCCGAACGCGAACACCAGCAGGAACCACTTGGACAGCGGGATGCCGGCGGCGACACCACCGGCGATGCCGCGGAGCGGAAACCCGGAGGCGTTGATGCAGATGTCCAGCACCGCTTGATGTTTCAGGCCGAAACAGTAGGCCAGCTGGGACGCGATATAGACGGCCATGACGATCGCCAGGCTGGGCGTGAGCCACCACGAGATGGCCAGCGAGCCGACACCGAGCACGACGGCCAGCGAGTAGGCCAGCTGTACCGAGACGACGCCGGCGGCGATCGGGCGGTACTGCTTTGTCGGGTGCAGGCGGTCTGCTTCCACGTCGCGGGCATCGTTGATCAGGTAGATACACGACGCAGCCATGCAGAACACCACGAACGCGACGCCGACGGCTTTGAGCACCTCGGTGTAGCTGTAGTGCGCCTGCACGCCGAGGGCTGCCAGCGGTGCGACCAACACCAGGACGTTCTTCACCCACTGCCGCGGCCGCAGCGCCTTGACGATGCCGGCGGCCAGGTTCTTTGGTGGCCCCAGCTCCTGCGTCACTTCGGTCATGCCCCAGCCTTCGGTTCGCGCTTTGCAGTTCGCTCGGAAATCGCGCCGACTGATTCGGCGACCGCGGTTCCCACCACGACACCGGTCAGGACGTCAGTGGGATAGTGCACGCCGAGAACCAAGCGCGACAACGCCATCGGCGGCACCAGGAACCACGGCAGCGGCAGGCCCGTGGCCCGGCCGATGAGGATCGCGGCGGCGGTGGTCGACGTCGCATGCGCCGACGGGAAGCTCAGCCGGCTCGGGGTGCCGACGTTGACGGCGATGGCCGGGTGTTGCGGGCGTTCACGTTTCACGACCCGCTTGATCAGCACGGCCGCCGCATGCGCGAAGAAGGTGCCGACACCGGCCGTCACCCAGGCCCGGCGACGCTGCGGTTGCAGCAGCGCGCCCAGACCACAGACGGCGAACCAGCCCAGGCTGTGCTCACCGAAGTACGACAGCACCCGGGCGCCGGCGAGGACGCCGGGACGGCCGGTCAGTGCGGACTGGACGCCGACCAGGATGGCGTCCTCACCGCGCGGGACGTCGGCAATGACGTCACCCTCGATGCCTCCAGCGCCTTCGAGGCTCACCGGGCACCGGCCGATTCGGGCTGGGAGGCCAACAGCACGGTCTCCCACCTCTCCTTGCTCGTCAGCTCCGGCAGCGCGTTGCGGTAAACCTTCCGCAGGCGGTTGAACCTGCGGGCCAGCAGCGCCTGACGCTTGAGCGATTCCCGCAGCAACTCGAACATCTTCTCGCGGTCGCGCTGGCGGTAGACGACACCGCGGCCGTCGGCAGTGGTGACGGTGACACCGTCGACCATGCACAGCGAGAACCAGCGGGCGTCCTGCGTCGCGACGTTGATCTGCGGCCGCACATGGTGTTCCGGGTCGTGCGGCTTGAGCTGGTTGACGACGCCACGAGTGAGCCGGATCGCGATGGCCGGCGGGCTGGTGGGAATCTTGACCTTCCGGCGCCACTTCTTGTCCGATGGCGCGGGCAGCGAGGTGGCGCTTTCCAGCACAACGGCGTCGGGGTACTCGTTACGCATGGCGCGCACGTCGGGCAGTGCGGACTCGAGGATGGTGAACAGGTTGTCCGGCCCGGCGAGGAAGTCGTCCATCGCCCGGTTCTGGATGGCCACCGTCGAATACTCAAGGCACAGCAGGTGTTTCATGGTCGCCTTGAAGTGGCTCGCAACCAGGCCACGGATGTTGCCGTCCCAGTGCAGCGCCGCCACGACGAGGCGGTTGCGCAGGTGGAAGTACGCCTGCCAGTCGATGGCGTCGTCCTTGTCGCTCCACGCCATGTGCCAGATCGCCGCGCCGGGCAGCGTCACCGTCGGGTAGCCGTGTTCGCCCGCACGCAGGCCGTAGTCGGCGTCGTCCCACTTGATGAACAGCGGCAGCGGCTGCCCCAGCTCCTCGGCGACGGCGCGCGGGATCATGCACATCCACCAGCCGTTGTAGTCGACGTCGATGCGGCGGTGCAGGATTCGGCTGCGGTACTCCTCCTCGTCGGCGAGGGGGTACTTCGCGAAGTTGTGGTCGTACTCGGCGTTGATGGCGTGCGTCCACATGAAGTTGGCCGAGTCGACCATCTCGCCCATGACGTGCAGGTGCGAGGGCTCCTGCAGGTTGAGCATCTGGCCACCGACCAGGGTCGGCGTCTTGGCGAACCGGTTGAACGCCAGCGCCCGCAGGATCGAGTCGGGCTCGACGCGGATGTCGTCGTCCATGAACAGAATCTGTTCGCAGTCAGTGTGTTTCAGCGCTTCGTACATCACGCGGCTGTAGCCGCCGGAGCCACCGAGGTTCGGCTGGTTGTGGATGGCCAGCCGGTCGGCCAGCGGGGCCGCCGCGGCCGCGAAGTCGGGGTGGTCCTTCACCTTGTTCGCACCCTGATCAGACACGATGACCGCGCCGATCACCTGGTCCACCAACGGATCCGACGTCAGCGCCGCGAGCGCGTTGACGGCGTCCGCCGGCCGGTTGAAGGTCGGGATACCGATCGTGATGTTCGCCCGCCCGGGCGCTTCCACGGGCGCGTACCAGCCGGCGCCCAGCACCGTCACCGCGGTGTCGGTGGTGATGTCGAACCAGATCCAGCCACCGTCCTCGAACGGCTCCAGCCCGATCTCGAACTCGACCACTGCCGGCAGGCCGTCGTCGCCGCTGGCGATCTCGCTGCCGCCCACGGTGATTCGGGCGCCGGTCGCCTTCGAGCGGTAGACGTCGACACGCGCGCTGCCGGTCAGCTCGACGCGCAGCACCACCGAGGTCAGGATCGACCAGCGGCGCCAGTAGCTGGCCGGGAACGCGTTGAAGTAGGTGGCGAACGAAACCTCGGACTCCCCACCGATTTCCAGCGTGGTGCGGGTCGGGGCGTGCGCGCGCCGGGCGTTGGTGGACGACTCCTCGATGTACAGCTTGCGGACGTCGAGGGGCTCACCCGGACGGGGCAGGATGACCCGCGACAGCAGGCTCACCGCACGGGACTCTCCCGACGCCAATGCGCCGGACGGGATGTCGCTCATGGTCTTCAGCTACTTTCTGTACCGGCGTCGCCGAGTGCCGCGCCGTCACGCAGATGCGGCATCAGCACGTTGTCGTACATGTTCAGCGCACTGGCGATGGCCATGTGCATGTCGAGGTACTGATAGGTGCCCAGCCGGCCCCCGAACAGCACTCGGTTCTCCTCGGTTTCGGCCTTGGCCCTGGCGCGGTAGGCCGCCAGGATCGCGCGATCCGAATCGGTGTTGATCGGGTAGTACGGCTCGTCGTCGTCGTTGGCGAAGCGCGAGTACTCCCGCATGATGACGGTCTTGTCCGTCGGGTAATCCCGCTCGGGGTGGAAGTGCCGGAACTCGTGGATGCGGGTGAACGGCACGTCGGGGTCGTTGTAGTTCATGACGGGCGTGCCCTGGAAGTCTCCGATGGGCAGTACTTCCATCTCGAAGTCCAGCGTGCGCCAGCCCAGCCGGCCCTCGGAGTAGTCGAAGTAGCGGTCGAGCGGGCCGGTGTACAGCACCGGCGCGCCGGGGCTCTCGGCCCGCAGCTGCTCGCGCACGTCGAACCAGTCGGTGTTGAGCACGACGTCGATGCGCTCGTCGGCGGCCATGTTCTCGAGCCACGCGGTGTAGCCGTCGACCGGCAGGCCCTCATACGTGTCGTTGAAGTAGCGGTTGTCGAAGTTGTAGCGCACCGGCAGGCGGCTGATGATCGACGCGGGCAGGTCCTTGGGATCGGTCTGCCACTGCTTGGCGGTGTAGCCCTTGACGAAGGCCTCGTAGAGCGGCCGGCCGATCAGCGAGATGGCCTTCTCTTCGAGGTTCTGCGCGTCGTCGGTGTTGATCTCGGCGGACTGCTCGGCGATCAGGGCCCGCGCCTCGTCGGGGCTGTAATAACGCCCGAAGAACTGCGACACCAGGCCCAGCCCCATCGGGAACTGGTAGGCCTGGCCGTCGTACATGGCAAAGACGCGGTGCTGGTAGCCGGTGAAGTCGGTGAACTGCCGCACGTAGTCCCACACCCGCTGATTGGAGTTGTGGAACAGGTGGGCGCCGTACTTGTGCACCTCGATGCCGGTTGTGGGCTCGGCTTCTGAGTAGGCGTTGCCGCCGAGATGGTGACGGCGCTCGACGACCAGCACCCGCTTGTCGAGTTGGGTTGCCGCGCGCTCGGCAATCGTCAGTCCGAAGAATCCGGAGCCGACGACGATGAGGTCATAAGGGCCGGAGGACTGGGTCGCAGCGCCCCGGGAATCAGCGGAGGTCATCGGCGTTCAGGGTATCCGACAGAGGCCGTTCGGCCCGAAAACACCCGGTCGGGTCGGGCAGTGCGCGGGCCGGTCGCAATTCGCTCACGATTCCGCATCGTCACTCTAATCCCACTAATCACAGCTTTAACATCGATGACGTCAGTACCGACGACTCAGCAAGCCAGCTCGAGCCGTACCCCACAGATTGAGGAGACTTCCGTGCCTAACCGACGTCGACGCAAGCTCTCGACAGCCATGAGCGCAGTCGCCGCCGTGGCCGTCGCAAGTCCGATCGCACTCGTGGCGGTCGCCGAGATGACCCCGGCAAACCCGACTCCGCAGCACCGGGAATTCGTCCAGGCCGCGCTCGTGACCGACCTCCCCAACGAGGTCATGTCCGCGCTGTCGCAGGGCCTGTCCCAGTTCGGCGTCAACCTGCCGAACCTCATGGGCGGAGCCGCGAGCTCCCCCAGCCCCCTGACCGGCGGCCTGTCCCCGCAGACCGGCCTGACCCCGGGCCTGGGCACCAGCCCCAGCCTGGGCGCCACCCCAGGCCTGACCCCGCCGGCCGGCCTCACGCCGCCGGCCGGCCTGACCCCGGGCCTGGGCACCACCCCGGCGACCGGTCTGACCGCACCCGGCCTGACCCCGCCGACCGGCGCGACCGCACCCGGCCTGACCCCGCCCACCGGCCTCACCGGCACCAGCCCGTCGGCACTGACGCCGGGCCTGCCCGGCGCCGGCCTGCCCAGCGCCGGTCTCACGACCCAGGGCGCGACCCTCCCGAGCGTGAGCACGCCCGGACTGACCGCTCCCGGCCTGAACGCCACGGGTCTGACCACGCCGTCGATCAGCGCGAGCCCGGCCGGGCTCGGTGCCGCCGGCATGCCGATGACCGATCCCAACGCCAGCCTGGGCCTCGGCCCCGGCCAGGGCCTCGGTGGCAGCTACCCGATCCTCGGCGACCCGTCGGTCGGACTGGGCGGCGGCGACGGCCTCGGCCTCGGCGCGGCCCCGAGCAGCGGCGGCGGCGGACTGATCAGCGACCTGACCAGCGCGGCCAACCAGCTGGGCGCGACCCAGGCCATCGACCTGCTGAAGGGCATGGTCGTGCCGGCCATCACGTCGGCGGTCAAGTCCGCTCAGGCCGCCCCGGCGGCAGCCGCCGCGGCCGCACCGGCAGTGGCCGCTCCCGCGGTCTGACATCCGTCACACACAACTGAAGACCTGTAACCGAGACGGCACCGCAGAAGCCCCAAGGCTCTGCGGTGCCGTTGCGGCGTCTTGCAGAGAATTGACAGCCCAGTAATCCGTGTCGAAACACGGGTAACACCTGACACATACGTAACATTCGCGCTGTGCCGCGCCGTCGTCCCGCACCGTCAATACTGTTGTCCGCTCTGGCGGCGACCGTCGTGATGGTGCCGTTGGCCGTCAGCGGCATCCCCAACATCCCCGGCCTGACGGACGACAAGCCGTCGGCGCCGGAGCTCCACACGCAGCCACTGGCCGGCGTCGGGGGCGGACAGACCGTCCGGGAAATCCATCAGGACACTCCCTTCTCCCTGGTCGCGCTCACGGCGTCGGACTTCACCGGAACCTCGGCCCGGGTGCGCGCCCAGAAGGCCGACGGATCCTGGGGCCCCTGGTACGAGGTCGAGGCGCCAGATGGTGTCGGCGAGGCGCGCGCCACGACGCGCGGCACCGAACCCGTGTTCGTCGGCCGCACCAAAACCGTCCAGATCGCGGTGACCCGGCCCGCCGAAGCCGCTGCCACGCCACCCGCCGGCGACCGGCCGCAGGGTCCCGGCCTGGGGTACCGCCCCGTCGACGTCGAGAAACCGTTGGGCGCCAGCATGAAAGCAGTGCTCATCAGTCCGCCGGAGGCTCCGGCCGATGTGCAGTTCCAGCCGACCGCGTTGTCGGCGCCGAACCAGCCACCCAACATCATCAGCCGGGCCCAGTGGGGCGCCAACGAGAGCGTGCGCTGCGGACAACCGGTCTATGACCCGGGCGTGCGCGCCGCCATCGTGCACCACACCGCCGGCAGCAACGACTACGCGCCCGAGGATTCCGCGGGCATCGTCCGGTCGATCTACGAGTACCACACCCGCGAATTGGGTTGGTGCGACATCGCTTACAACGCCCTGGTCGACAAGTACGGCCAGGTTTTCGAGGGCCGGTTCGGCGGCATGACGCGCCCCGTCGAAGGCTCGCACACCGGCGGATTCAACGTCGACACCTGGGGTGTGGCGATGCTCGGCGACTTCGACGCCGTGCCCCCGACCCCGCTGCAGCTGAAGATGACCGGCCGGCTGATCGGCTGGCGGCTGAGCCTGGACCACGTCAACCCGCTCGGCAGCGTGGTGCTGACGTCGGGCGGCGGCTCGTTCACCCACTTCCCCGCCGGCGCGACGCCGACGCTGCCGACGATCTTCACCCACCGCGACGTCGGCAACACCGACTGCCCGGGTAACGCCGCCTACGCAGCCATGGGCGAATTGCGGGATATCGCAGCATCTTTCACGGCCCCACCGGGCGCCCTCAGTGCGATGGACATGCTGCGCGGCGGTGCCATCTTCGACAAGTGGCAGGCGATGGGCGGGGCGTCCGGCCCGCTCGGCGTCGCCACGTCACCGGAGGCCGCGGCCGACGGGCACACCCGCTACGCCACGTTCGACCACGGCGCCATGTACTGGTCACCGGCCACCGGCGCCCAGCCGCTCACCGGTGCCCTCTACGACGCCTGGGGCGCACTGGGTTTCGAACGCGGCGCACTCGGACTGCCGACCAGCGGCGAAATCGCCGAACCGCAGTGGATCGTGCAGAACTTCCAGCACGGCACTCTCAACTTCGACCGCGAGAACGGGACCGTCACGCGCGTCATCGACGGTGTGCCGCAAGAACTTCCGCCGCCGCCGAAGCAGGAGCCGGTGCAGCTCGAGCGGTTCAGCCGCATCGAGATGCAGAGCTGACCCGCTAGAGCCACCAGCGTTCGAGCACCCGGGCCACCCCGTCGTCGCTGTTGGTCGTGGTGACCTCGTCGGCAGCCTCGAGGGCCTCCGGATGCGCATTGCCCATCGCCACTCCCAGGCCGGCCCAGGTCAGCATCGGGATGTCGTTGGGCATGTCACCGAAGGTGACGACGTCGTCGGCGGTCAGACCCAGCGGGCGGATGATCTCGGCGACTCCCGTGGCCTTGCTGATGCCCAGCGGCACCACCTCGATGAGCCCGTTGTTGGTCGAATAGGTCAGGTCGCCCGTGACGCCGACATGCGGGGCCAGCGCCGCGGCCAGATCGGCACTGTGCGCGCCCGCCTTGCGGATCAACAGCTTCACCGCCGGCACGCTGAGCATGTCCTCCACCGACACCTCGGTGTTGTCGGGGTTGTGCCAGGCATGCTCGTAGCCCGGCGAGCTCGCGAACTGCGGCATGGACTCGTCGAACGCGGTACGGCCCACGCGTTCGACCGCCAGCCCGACGCCCGGGATCACCCGAGTGGCGATCTCGGCCAACTCGCCCAACGCATCCGGGCTCAAGGTGTGGGCCGAGACGATGCGGTCCGTCGCGGAGTCATAGAGCACCGCACCGTTGGCGCACACCGCAAGCGGCGACAGTCCCAGGGCGTCCACCACCGGCGGTATCCAGCGCGGCGGCCGGCCGGTGGCGAGCACGAACTTCGCGCCGTTCGCGACGGCGGCCTGCACGGCGGCGCGGGTCCGCGGCGTCACCCGCTCATGGGTGTCGAGCAGCGTGCCGTCGACGTCGGTGGCGATCAGCGCGGGCAGCATCACCGGCCCCCGGCTTCCCGACGGGCCCGCTCGGCCTTCTCCAGCACTTCGGCCTCCTCAGGCGTCGGGGCGCCGCCACCCAGCCGGCGCGGCACCCAGTACTCACCCGCCGGGTGCGGGTATTCCTCCTGCACCGCATGGAGCTGATCGGTCATGGTCTGCTGCAGCATCGCCATCACCTGGGCCACCGGACCGTTCGCCGAGATCGGCGCACCCACCCGAACGATGACCGGAATCTTCTTGCGCCCCAACCGCTTCGGGTGGTCCTTGGTCCACATCCGGTGCACACCCCAGACGATCACCGGGATGATCGGCACCTGCGCGTCGAGTGCCATCCGGGCCACGCCGGTCTTGAACTCCTTGAGCTCGAAACTGCGGCTGATGGTGGCCTCCGGGTACACCCCGACCAGTTCACCGGCGCGCAGCCGCTCGACGGCGACGGGATACGCGTCGCCACCGGAACTGCGGTCGACGGGGATGAGCCCGGCCCGCTTGACCAGGAAGTTGCCCATCGGCACCTGCTGCACCTCGGCCTTGAGCATGAAGCGCACCCGGCGGCGGCGATGGGTGGCGGCCAGACCCGCCGGCAGGAAGTCGACGTAAGCGGTGTGGTTGATCGCGATCACCGCACCGCCGGTATCCGGAATGTGTTCCAGCCCTTGGTAAGTGATCCGGGTTCCCGTGGCGGCGACGGCCGCCTTGGCGGCAATCTCGATGCCGCGGAAAACTGGCTCCATGGCGCTACTCCGGCGCACCTTCCGCCTGCCGCGCCGCCCGACGTGCCGCTTTCTCGCGGGCTTCGTCGAGGTCCATCTGGTCGGCCTCGGCCAGCGTCGGCGCCCCACCACCCAGCCGGTGCGGCACCCAGAACTCGCCGGCGGGATGTTCGGGATAGCGGTCCTGGACCTCCGACAGCAGGTGCTGCATCCGGGCGTGCAACAGCGCCGTCAGCTCGGCGGCGGGCAGCGTCGGGTAGATGGGCTCACCGACGTGGATGAAGATCGGCACCTTGGGGCGGCGCATGTTGCGCGGATGGCCCTTGGTCCAGATCCGCTGGGCGCCCCAGATGATGTGCGGGACGATCGGCACGTCGGCCTCGATGGCCATGCGGGCCGCGCCCGACTTGAACGCCTTGATCTCGAAACTGCGGCTGATGGTGGCCTCGGGGTAGACGCCGACGAGCTCGCCCGCCTTGAGTTGCTTGACCGCCTCGGCGTACGAGTCCGCGCCGCTGCCGCGGTCGACGGCGATGTGGCGCATCTTGCGCATCAGCCAGCCGCCGTACTTGTTGTCGAAGACTTCCTTCTTCGCCATGAACCGCACCTTGCGGCCCCGCTTCTGCATGACGGCGGGCAACCCGGCGAACGTGAAGTCGAAGTAGCTGGTGTGGTTGATCGCGACCACCGCGCCGCCGCTGACCGGCAGGTTCTCCGCGCCGGTCACGGTGAATTTCAGACCCTGTGCCCGCCACACCGTGCGCGCCAGTTTGATCACGGTGCCATATACCGGTTCCACGGGATCAGCCTAGTGCGGACCGCCGGTACTACGCCCGGAAAGGTAGGCAAGGCTAGTCAGGTGACCTTCCCCAGCGGACCTGTTCCCGTTCCCGACGTCGTCCACGCGCTGGCAGCCGGCCGTCCCGTGACCGCGGTCTGGGAGAACGAACTCGGCGGCGTGACGTTCGCCATCGGCGCCGGCGACGAGTACGTCAAGACCTATCCCGCCGAGCACGCGCCGTTGCTGACCGACGAGGCCGTCCGGCTGCGCTGGGCCGGCCGGTACATCGCCGTCCCGCCCGTGCTCGGCGAGGGCGCCGGCTGGCTGCACACCGTCGGCCTGCCCGGCCGCTCCGCCGTCGACCCGCGCTGGGCCGACGATCCCGAGACCGCGGCCCGCGCGATCGGGGCCGGACTGCGGGCCATGCACGACGCGCTGCCCGTCGCGGACTGCCCGTTCGGGCGGCCCTCCTGGGTCGGGGTGGTCCCCGACCCGGACCGGCTCGTGGTCTGCCACGGCGACGCGTGCTCGCCGAACACCCTGATGAGCGACGACGGCGCGTTCGTCGGGCACGTCGACATCGGGGACCTCGGGGTGGCCGACCGGTGGGCGGACCTGGCGATCGCCACCATGTCCCTGGACTGGAACTACCCGGGCAACTACGAGGCCGCCCTGCTGGACGCCTACGGAGTGGTGCGCGACGACGAACGCATCGCCTACTACCGCTCGCTCTGGGACGCTCCGGAATCCGGCTAGACTCGCTGGCGAACTCGTCACCGCCAAAAGGGGCATTAGTGCAGGTCACAAGCGTTGGACACGCCGGATTCCGGATCGATACCGCCGCGGGCAGCATTCTGTGCGACCCGTGGGTGAACCCTGCCTACTTCGCGTCATGGTTCCCGTTCCCCGACAACAGTCAGCTGGACTGGGACGCGCTCGGCGACTGCGACTACCTGTACGTCAGCCACCTGCACAAGGATCACTTCGACCCGGAGCACCTGCGCGCCCACGTCAACAAGGACGCGACGGTGCTGCTGCCCGACTACCCGGTGCCGGACCTGCGTCGTGAGCTCGAGGCCCTCGGCTTCCACACGTTCTTCGAGACCACCGATTCGGTGAAGCACCGCGTCAGCGGGCCCAAGGGCGACCTCGACGTCATGATCATCGCGCTGCGCGCCCCGGCCGACGGTCCGATCGGCGACTCGGGCCTCGTGGTGTCCGACGGCGAGACCGTCGCGTTCAACATGAACGACGCCCGCCCGATCGACCTCGACATGGTGGCCACCGAGTTCGGCGACGTCGACGTCCACATGCTGCAGTACTCGGGCGCCATCTGGTACCCCATGGTCTACGACATGCCGGCCCGGGCCAAGGAGGCCTTCGGCACCCAGAAACGTCAGCGGCAGATGGACCGCTGTCGCCAGTACATCGCGCAGGTCGGTGCGACCTGGGTGGTGCCGTCGGCCGGCCCGCCATGCTTCCTGGACGCCGAATTACGTTGGCTCAACGACGATCACGACGATCCGGCCAACATCTTCCCCGACCAGGCAGTGTTCCTGGACCAGCTGCGCAGCCACGGCCACGACGGCGGGCTGCTGATGATCCCCGGCACGGTGGCCTCGTTCACCGGGCCTGCACTGGACTCGCTGGTGCATCCGATTCCCGACGCCGAGGCCGAGGCGATCTTCACCACCGGCAAGGCCGCCTACATCGAGGCCTACGCCCAGCGCATGGCGTCCGTGCTCGCCGCCGAAAAGGCCTCGTGGGCACCGGCTTCCGGCGATTCGCTGCTGGAGCCGCTGCGCGCCAAGTTCGAGCCGATCATGGTGCAGAGCGACCAGATCTGCGACGGCATCGGTTATCCCGTGGAGCTCCGCATCGGTACCGAGACCGTGGTGCTGGACTTCCCGAAACGGGCTGTGCGGGAGGCGATTCCGGACGAGAAGTTCCGCTACGGCTTCGGTATCGCACCCGAGCTGGTGCGCACCGTGCTGCGCGACGACGAGCCGGACTGGGTCAACACCATCTTCCTGTCCACCCGGTTCCAGGCGTGGCGGGTCGGCGGCTACAACGAGTACCTGTACACGTTCTTCAAGTGCCTGACCGACGAGCGCATCGCCTACGCCGACGGCTGGTTCGCCGAGGCGCACGACACCTCGGCGTCCATCGAGCTGGGCGGCTACGAAATTCAGCGCCGGTGCCCGCACCTGAAGGCCGACCTGTCGAAGTTCGGGATCGTCGAGGGCAACACACTGACCTGCAATCTGCACGGCTGGCAGTGGAACCTGGACAACGGCCGCTGCCTGACCTCCAAGGGTCATGAGTTGCGGAGCGCCAAGCGGTGACGAGCGCCCAGTCCGGCGCTCGCCCGGACGCGCATTACGACGACGGCCAGATCTTCCTGGACCGGCAGGCGATCACGTTGCGCCGCTACCACTTTCCGTCGGGCACGTCGAAGATCATCCCACTCAGCGCGGTCCGTGGCTACAAGGCCGAGTCGCTCGGCTTCATCATGGACCGGTTCCTGATCTGGGGCGGCACCGACCCGCGCCGCTGGTTGCCGCTGGACATCTGGCGGCCCATCAAGTCGACGCTGGTGACCCTCGACGTCGTCGGCACCACCCCGGCGCCGGCGTGTACCCCGTTGCGGCCCAAAGAGTTTCTGGCCACGCTCGACGAGTTACTGGGAGAGCAGGCCGCTCGCCGACAGTGACCAAATGGCGGCTGCTACCACCTGGTGCCGTCGAGCCCGGGAATCACGCACCGCCCGTCCGCGGCGACGCGGCCGATGAGCATGCCGTCGTAGCCGGTGCAGGACGAGTTGAGCGGCTCGCAGGTGTTGATGGACGTGATCACCTTGTCCTGGCCGCACGGGGTACCCGGGGCAGGCGGATCGGCGGCGGCCACAGCAGCGCTGAAGCCCAACGCGAGCATCACCGTGGACGCGAGGACGAGAGAGCGGGTCGAGTCGAACATCATGGACACCTCCGGCCGATGGCCCCGACGTGCACCAATGCTACGCCGAAACCGGCGAGGTGAACCCGGCTAATTCGCGGTCCGCACCGTCTGCAGCAACTCCGAGACGTCGTCGGAGGCGGTGTCGTACACGCGCACGATCGCCCGGTCGCCCGGCTTGAGGTAGGTGGACTCCCCCAGCTCGGTGTAGCGCGTCGCGCCGATGCCGACGAGCAGATTCCTCGGGTGACCGCTCGCCACCATCAGGGCGCCGACATCCTCCAAAGGTGTGTCGTCCGAACCCTTCTGGTTCGCCAGCCGGTCCACGATCCAGTCCAGCAGCTGTGTCCCGTAGTACGAGTAGCCCAGCAGCGGGCTGTCCTGGCCGTACGCCTGCTCGACGCCGCTGCCGTCGTCCAGGAAGCTCGCCAGCCGCAGCGACGACGTCGGACCGTCGGGGCTCAGGTCGTCGATGGCGAAGAACTGCGGGGCCACCCCCTTGGACGCCGAACCCCAGTTCTTCTTGTGGCTGATCTTCGGCGCGTTGGGCCGGCGAATGGAGCAGTCGTTGAACGCGCCCAGCGCGAACGGCCGCAGCCCGACCACCCGGTCGCCCGACCACGACACCTCGCACGCCAGCCCGACCTCGGGCTCGATCTGCAGGTTCAGCGGGGTGTCACTGACCGGCAGCTGCACCGCATCGGTGGACAGCGGGAACTCGCCGAGAAACGTGTCGCTGCCCGGCGCGTACCACGGAAAAATGCCCTTGGGTGCCCCGCCCTCGGACCGGACATTGACGAAATCGACTGCCTCCCCGGCCTGTTCGAGGTGCCCGGCGAAATTGCCCGCCACCCCGAAGCCGAACCAGCCACGCATGTCGTCCAGGTCGAGATCGATCATGGCTGCCACCCTACTGCGGCCGTGACCAGCACCGACAAGCCACAACCAAGTCGCGCTTAAGTCACGGGCACCACGCTGTGCGCAACCGATCACGAGGAGTCTGCTGTGCCCACCTCCGTCCCCGCCGTCAGCGTCGCACCCCGCCAGGCCGGCGAGCCCAAGCCCGACCTGCTGGGCATCAGGCTGGCGCACCGCGCCATGCTCGTCGACCTGGTCCGGCTCACCGAGCTGGCCAAGGCCGTGCGCGACCGCGACGTCATCTGCACGCCCGCCCGGGCTCGCGCCATCTCGCAGTACATCGAGATGCTGTGCGACTCGATCCATCACCACCACAGCACCGAGGACACCGTGCTGTGGCCGGTGATCCAGGCCAGCGTCGGCGCTCACCTCGACCTGAGCGAACTCACCGACGACCACGCCGCGCTGGACCCGCGCCTCGATCAGCTGCGGGCGCGCGCCGCGGCGTTCCGGCTGTCCAACGGTGACCGCAAGGTCGCGTTCCTCATGGCGTTCGAACTGGCCGAACTCACCGCGCTGCTGACCGAGCACATCAACGACGAAGAATTCGACCTGTTCCCGCTGATCACCGAGCACGTATCGGTGGACGACTGGGAGGACGTGGAGGCGGCCGCCCGCGCCGGCAGCCGGATGTCGTTCGACGGCCCGCGTTCACTGGCCGTGATGACCGACGACGAGCGCGCCTCGATGGCAGGCAAGTTGAGCATCGGGTTGCGGGCGTTTCTCGCGGTGCTGATGTTCCGGCATAGGCGCGTCGTGCGCACCGTCTTCGGCGACCTCGCGGAGAGCCGGTACGAGGCCCTGGCCGGCTAGTCGATGAAACTCAGCGCCTCGGCGGCGAGCCGGGACCGCAGCGCGTCGGCGGCCTTGCGGTAGGCGCGGGCCTCGTCAGGCCGGCCCAGCGCATCGGCGGCCGCTGCCAGCGCGTCGTCGACGGGCCCGACCATGAGCCCGTCGACCCCGAGCCCGGCGATGCTGCCGGAGTAGCGCTCGAGTTCGGCTGCGCGGGCCCGCACCTCGTCGAGGTCACCCATCGCGACCGCGGCATTGACGCGCAGGACGGTGAACGGCACCCAGAAATAGGCCCGCTCAATCGGTTTGCGGTCCGGCCAGAGCGCCCGGGCCTCGGCCTCGCGGTCCCGCGCGACCAGCGCCAGCACCGCCGCGTCCAACGCGGCGACCGAAATCTCGCGGTAGAAGAACACCAGCTCGTCGGCCAGGGTGCCCAGGTCGCCGAGACAGAACTCCCCCGTCACCCGGCCGACCATCGCGAGCTTCGCGCCGTTGGCGGCGCCGTTTTCGGCCATCCGCGCGGCGAGGTCGGTGTAGGCGCTCACCGCCTCTTCCAGCCGGCCGGCGAGCAGGTACATCCGGGCCTGGAACAGCCCCAGCACGCCGAGCAGATGGACCAGCTGGCCGGTGCTCGCGCGCGCCACCGCGAGGTCGACGTGGCGCTTCGCCGTCGCCAGGTCGGACCGGTTGCCGGCGGCCAGCGACAGCAGCCAGTGCGCCACCGCCTGGTAGTCGGCCTGCTCGGCGGCCTCCGCGGTCTGCAGCAGTTCGGCGGCGAGCACGTCGCGCTCGCCGTCCAGGTCGGGGCCGAGGGCGCAGAAGGCGTGCACGTTGAGCGCGGTGCACAGCAGGCGGCCCGCCCCCGGATCGTCGGCGTACACCTGCCGGGCCAGCGCGAGCATCTCGGTGCTGGCGGCCAGCGCACCCTCCGGATCGTTGCCCTCCAGCTCCACATAGAGCGCCTTGAGCAGCCGGATGCGGTCCGCCGCAGAGACGTCGCCGGCCAGCACGTGCCGCAGCAGCCCAATCATCTGGCCGTCGGATTCGTCGTACTCGCGGTCGCGCCACACCAGCGGGGTGTCCCACGCCGTGAGGATGCGCACCACCAGGTCATCACGCGACCGGCCCGAGACCAACTGCAGCGCGCATTTCATCTCACTGCGCGCCGTGACGGCGTCGCCGGACTGCGCGAGCGCGGCGATCAGGCCGCAGCGGACCTCGATGTCCTGGTCCAGCATCGCCACGCTCGGCGCCAGCTGCCGGCTGGCGGCGAGTTCGAGCATCTGGACCGCGGCGCGCCACTGCCGGGCGGCTTCGGCATGCGCCCCGACCGAACCCGCGTCCCGAGCGGCGGCGGTGGCGAAATCGGCTGCGGCCAAGGCGGTTTCCGCGGTAGCGGAGGCGACGGCGTGGTGGGCCAGAGCGGCCGGATCGACCGAGCGACCGGGTGCGCGCAGCAACTCGAGCGCCGCGGCGTGCAACCGCGACCGGCGCAGTTTCGAGGTGTCCTCGTACAGGGTGTCGCGGACCAGCCCGTGCGCGAACTGCAGCCGGCCGGGTGTCGGTTCGTCAAGCAGGCCCAGCAGCACGGCCGGTTCCAGTGCGTCGAGCAGATCATCGGGGTCACTGCGGCCCAGTTCGGCCAGCAGGTCGACGTCGATGTCGCGGCCCAGCACGGCCGCTTGACGCAGCGCGGTGACCGTCGGGCCGGGCAGCCGGGCCAGCCGGCGCCGCAGCACATCGCGCACCCCGACCGGCACCGACGCCCACACCGCATCGGGCCCCTCGGCGGCCATCAGCCGCGCCAGTTCCCGCACGAACAGCGGGTTGCCGCCGGTGCGTTCGCGCAGCAGGCGCAGCGCCTCGCCACTGGTCGTCAGTCCGCAGTCGGCGGCGACGGCGGCCGTGGCCGCGGCGTCCAGCCCGCCGAGAATCAGGTGCGCCGACGTGTGCACCGTCAGCGCCGCCCGCGCCACCTCGAGTTCGCCGCGATCCTCCGACGGGCGGTACGTCGCGATGACCAGGACGCGACGGTCCTGGGTGCGGTCGGCGACAAGCCGCAGCAGCTCCAGCGTCAGGCCGTCGGTGCGGTGCAGGTCGTCGAGGACGACGGCCAGCGGCTGCTGCTCGGCGACGGCGCTCAGAGCGTCGGCGACCGCCTGCCCGAGCCAGAACGTGCCCTGCTCGGCCGCGGCGCCGTCGTGCAGCAGCGGGGCCAGCGCCTGCCGGTCCTGATCCGTCGCATCGCCCAGCTCCCGGAGCACCTCGGTCCACGCCCAGCCCGCGGGCGCGCCGTGGACCTCCTGGCACCGGCCGTGCACGGTCCGCCAGCCGGCCGCGCGCAACCGGGCCGCGGCGGCCGCGGCCAGCGTGGTCTTGCCGGAGCCCGCCTCGCCGCCGATCCACAGCACCGCACTGGCACCGGCGGCGACGCTGCGTGCCGCGGCGTCGATGGCTGCGAGCTCCTCGGCCCGGCCGTACGCGACGAGGCCCGCCGGTTCGCGCGGCGCCGCGTCCGGGATCTCCGGCGCCGTCGCCCGGACCGGCGCGGGCCGCGACGGTTCCAGATGGTCGGCCTGCCGCAGGATGTCGCGCTCGAGATCGCGCAGCGCGCGGCCGGGCTCCAGGCCCAGCTCGTCGATCAGGTGCTCGCGGGTGCGCCGCAGTACCTCGAGCGCGTCGGCCTGCCGACCGGTGCGGTACAGGGCGGTCGCCAGGACTGCGGCCGCGCCTTCGCGACCCGGATGCGCGGCGACGTGTCCTTCCAGCGCCGCGACCGCGGGGCCGTACCGACCGAGCTCGACATGCGCGGCGGCATGGCTTTCCACCGCGGTCGACCGGAGTTCGGTCAGCCGTGCCACCTCCGGCACCGCCCACAAGGCGTCACCGGCCCCCGCGAACGGCTCACCGGCCCAGCCGGCCAGCGCCTCGTCGAGCAGCTGGGCGCGCCGCCGTGGGTCTGATTCGTCTTGCGCCGCAGTCACTTTCGCTTCGAAGTACCAGGCGTCGACGGCGTCGTCCGGCAGCCGCAGGCAGTATCCGGGCGCGGCGCTGACGAGGATGCGGGCCGGTGCCCGGCGCTGGCGATCAGGCTCCAGGACGCGGCGCAGATGCGAGACGTAGACCTGCAGCGCCGACAGCGCCTTGGGCGGCGGTTCGCCTTCCCACAGGTCGTGGATGAGCCGGTCGACCGACACCGTGTGCCCGCGGGCCGCCACCAACCGGGCGAGCAGCGCCCGCTGCATGCGCGCGCCCAGGTCCACCGGATCGGCACCGACCCAGGCCCGCACCGGGCCGAGCACCGTCACCCGCACCGGTTGTGCCACCGTCATGCCCCCGCCGACGTGGTTTCTTCTACTTGGGCTGTAACACCGAGGTGCCGACGTACGGCACCAACGCCTCGGGCACCCGGACACTGCCGTCGGGCTGCTGGTGGTTCTCCAGGATCGCGACCAGCCAGCGCGTCGTGGCGAGCGTGCCGTTGAGGGTCGCCGCCGTCTGCGGCTTGCCGTTCTCGTCGCGGTAACGCGTGGACAGGCGCCGGGCCTGGAATGTGGTGCAGTTCGAGGTCGACGTCAGCTCGCGGTAGGCCTGCTGTGTCGGTACCCAGGCCTCGCAGTCGTACTTGCGGGCCGCCGACGAACCGAGATCGCCTGCGGCGACGTCGATCACGCGGTAGGGCACCTCGATCATGGCCAGCATCTGGCGCTGCCAGGCGAGCAGCTTCTGGTGCTCGGCCTCGGCGTCCTCGGGCTTGCAGTAGATGAAGGCCTCGACCTTGTCGAACTGGTGCACGCGGATGATGCCGCGGGTGTCCTTGCCGTAGCTGCCGGCCTCGCGGCGGAAGCACGACGACCAGCCGGCGTACCGCAGCGGACCCTCGGACAGGTCCAGGATTTCGTCGGAGTGGTACCCGGCCAGTGGCACCTCCGAGGTGCCGACGAGGTACAGGTCGTCGGCCTCGAGGCGGTAGATCTCGTCGGCGTGCGCGCCGAGGAATCCGGTGCCGCGCATGACTTCCGGGCGCACCAGCACCGGCGGGATCATCAGGGTGAACCCGTTCTCGGTGGCCAGCCGGACGGCCAGCTGCAGCAGACCGAGCTGCAGCAGGGCGCCCTGGCCGGTGAGGAAGTAGAACCGCGAGCCCGACACCTTGGCGCCGCGCTCCATGTCCAGCAGGCCGAGGGCCTCGCCCAGTTCGAGGTGGTCCTTGGGGTTCTCGATCTCCGTCGGCGTACCGACGACATCCAGCACCTCGAAGTCGCTCTCGCCGCCGGCGGGCACGCCGTCGATGATGACGTTGCCGATCGCCAGGTGTGCGGCGGTGAACGCCTCTTCGGCCGCGACCTGTCGGGCCTCGATGTCCTTGATCGCCGCGGACAGTTCCTTGGCCTTCTCCAGCAGCGCGGGCCGCTCTTCCGGCGAGGCGGCACCGACGAGCTTGCTCGCCGCCTTCTGGTTGGCGCGTGCGGTGTCTGCCTCGGCGATGGCGGCGCGCCGGGCCGCGTCAGCGTCGAGCAGCGCATCCACGAGGCCGGGGTCTTCGCCACGGGACCGTTGCGATGCCCGTACCCGGTCCGGATCTTCGCGGAGCAACTTGAGGTCGATCACGGGCGTCAGACTACTTTTGTCGCCGCGGCCGTGGAATGTCGAGGGCCTCTAGCGGGGCACGGGCACAACCACATAACAGTACAACTGCAACTCTTGTCACAGCTCCTACGGCGGCTGTCACAATGGAACCGATGTTGGACGCACCCCCGGCAGTCGAACAGGGCCTGGACACGCCCCCAGACGCGCCGAAGACGACGACCACCTGGCAGCAGCGCATGCATGGCATGCATGCCACCGGGACGCAGCGCGCGCTCGTCCTCACCGCGCTCGGCGGACTGCTCATCGCCGGTGTCCTCACCGTCATGCCGGACGGCTCGCTCGGTCCGACCGGACTCGGCTTCAACACGGGCCGCGTCAACGCCGGCCGCGTCAGTGACACCCTCGACCACGCCAAGCCCGGTGAGTGCTTGAACTGGCCGGATCGCTCACCCGACGCCGTCGAGATCGTCGACTGCAAGAACGAACACCGCTTCGAGGTCGCCGAGTCCCTGGACATGCGGACGTTCCCGGGCAGTGAATACGGCCCCGATGCCGCGCCGCCGTCCGACGCCCGGATCAAACAGATCAGCCAGGAGCAGTGCCAGAACGCGGCGCGCGACTACCTCGGCCCGCGCTACGACCCCAACGGCAAGTTCGCGGTCAGCCTGGTCTGGTCCGGCGACAAGGCCTGGAAATCCAAGGGACAGCGCCGCATGCTGTGCGGCCTGCAGCTGCTCGGCCCGAACAGCCAGCAGCTGGCCTACAAGGGCAAGGTCGCGGACGTCGACCAGTCCAAGGTGTGGCCGGCCGGCACCTGCCTCGGTATCGCCCCGGCGACCAACCAGCCCATCGACATCCCGGTCGACTGCTCGGCGCCGCACGCCATGGAGGTCACCGGCGCGGTCAACCTGGCCGACAAGTACCACGACGTCATGCCGGCCGAACCCGACCAGCTGGCGTACATCAAGGACAACTGCACCAAGGCCACCGACGAGTACCTGGCCCCGGTGCAGCTGCGCGCCACCACACTGACGCTGATCTACAGTTCCATCGCGCTGCCCAGCTGGACCGCCGGCAGCCGGCAGGTGTCCTGCAGCATCGGTTCGTCGCTCGGAAACGGCGGCTGGTCGACGCTGGTCAACAGCGCCAAGGGACCGCTGCTGATCAACGGGCAGTCGCCCGTCGCACCGCCGGCCATCCCGGAGGAACGGTTGAACCTCCCGCCGATCCCGGTCGTCGAGCCGCCGGTGGACACGTCGTCGCAGAGCTCTTCGTCGTCGTCGTCTTCGTCTTCGTCGCAGGGTTCGCAGTCCGGCTCCTCCAGCCAGTCGAGCCAGAACCAGCGCGACCAGCAGACGTCGCAGTCGCCGCAGGGCAACCAGCACATGCCCGGCCAGACCGACACCTCCAACCAGCACGGCAACACCACCCCCGGCGGCCCTCAGCAGCAGCAGGGCAACACATTCCTCAACGGCCCGCCGCCCGCGCCGGCGCCGCCGCCCGGATTCGGCGCGCCGCTGGACGGACCGCCGCTCGAGGAGGCACCCGCACCGGCGCCGGCCGGACCCGTGGGTGGGGGTGCACCCCCCGGACCGGTGGTGCCCGCGCCCGCGCAATAGCCATGCCTGTCCGTATGGGGCAGCAGCGGTTCGAGGAGCTGGTGTCCGACGCGCTCGACCTGATCCCGCCCCGCCTCGCCGCGGCGCTCGACAACGTCGTGGTGCTCGTGCAGCCGCGGAACCCCGACGATCCCGGCATCCTGGGCCTGTACGAGGGCGTCGCGCTCACCGAACGCGATTCCTTCTACGCGGGCGCGCTGCCCGACACCATCACGATCTACCGTGACGCGCTGCTCGACATGTGCGACTCCGAGGAGGAGGTCGTCGACGAGGTGGCCATCACGGTGATCCACGAGATCGCCCACCACTTCGGCATCGACGACGAGCGGCTGCACGAGTTGGGCTGGGGCTGAGCAGCGCGGCAACGCGGTTTTGTCGGACCGCGGTGCTACAACAGAGGTCATGAGCACCACCTGCCGCAATTGCGTGGATGGGCTGGCGCACTGCCACGGCACGGTCATCGTGCACGTGGGCCTGCCGGCCGAATGTACCGACGAGATGTGCGCGCTGCCCGAATCCGAGCACACCCTGCGCATCGACTGCGACGTGGTGGGGTGTGGCTGCGCAGAACCCGCGATGGGTCTGCGCGCCACCGGATAGTCAGGCCATCGGGTCGGGCGCCGGCGGCGCTTCGGGGTCGTGCCCCGGGTAGAACGGCGGCGTCTTCGCACCCCACTGCACGCAGCTCCACCGGCCGTCGGTGATCGGGCTGAGCACCACGCATTCGGCGTTGAGCAGGTGATGCTCCAACGCGAAATCGGCGTCCACACCGGCCAATTGGGCGGCCACCAGCCGGATCGCGGCACCATGGCTCACCACCACGATGTCCCCGACCCAGTCGTGATCGTCGAGGCTGCGCACGCGCAGGTTCGTCAGCACCGGCACGTACCGATCCAGCACCTCGCGGCCGGTCTCGCCGCCCGGCATGGCGACATCCAGCTTGCCGCGCTGCCAGTCCTCGTAGATGGCGTCGAACTGCTCGATGGCGGCCGCGTCACTGCGGTCTTCCAGATCGCCGACCTGCACCTCGTGGATCCCGTGCGCCTCGACCGGATCGAGGCCCAGCCCATCTGCGATCTCGGCGGCGGTCTGCTGGGCGCGGGCCGCGACCGAATGCACGACGAGGCCGACGGGGTGTGCCCAGTCGATCCCGAAATCGCGAGCCTGCTGCCGGCCGAGTTGGGTCAGCGCCGCTCCCGGCGGCCGGGTGTCCAGCCGCTTGGCGACGTTCGCCTCCGACTGCCCGTGCCGCACCAGAACCAAACGGCCACTCATCCGCGTTGCCCCTCTCTCAACCCCGCCAACCACTGCGCTGCCTCATCGGTGACCGGCGGCGCCGCGCCGGCAGCCACTCCGGTCGGCCACGACCCCAGGTACCGCACATCGGCCACCCGGCGGTGCAGCGCCTTGAGCGCCTCGGCGACCGGCGCGTCGTCGATATGTCCGACACAATCCAGGAAAAAGATATACGTGCCCAATTCCGTTCTGGTGGGCCGAGATTCGATGCGGGTCAGATCGATGTCCCGGATCGAGAACTCCGTCATCGCGGAGACCAGGGCACCCGGTTCGTTGCGCAATCGCAGCACGACGGACGTCCGGTCGGCGCCGGTGCGCGGCGGCGGCGGACCGGGCCGGCCGACGAGCACGAAGCGCGTTCTGGCGTTGGGCTCGTCGACCACACCGTCGGCCAGCGAGTCCAGTTCCCACCGCGCGGCCGCGAGCGCGGTACTGACACCGGCGTCCACCAGACCTTCGGAAACCTGCTGCGCCGCACCGGCATTGGAGATCGCGGGCACCAGGGTGGCGTGCGGCAGCTGGTCGGCCAGCCAGCGGCGCACCTGGGCCGCGGCCACCGGGAACGCCGCGATGGTCGACACCGCAGCGGCGGTGACCCCCGGCCGGACGACGATGCTGAACGCGACGTCGAGCGTGTGCTCGGCGAAAATCTGTACTCCGCTGCCCGACGACAGGCTGTCCATGGTCGGCAGCACCGAGCCCTCGATGGAGTTCTCGATCGGCACGCACGCGTAGTCCGCGTCTCCCGCCCGGACGGCCTCCACGGCCGCGCTCGAGCTGTCACAGGCGACCGGTTCGAAATCCGGGTCGCCGGCGACCAACTGCAGCATGGCCGCTTCAGTGAAGGTGCCTTGCGGCCCGAGATAGGCGATGCGTGCCACGCCGCAACCCTACTGGCTGCCGGTCGGCCGATGCCCGCGACGCGGGCCTTTCGATAGGCCTTGCGCCAACACTCCGCGATAGTTAACTTAGGCTTACCTCACTTACTAGCGAAGGCGGGATATGCGCGACCTCACGACGACAATCGCAGCACCGACCACGGCCGAACGTGTCCGCAGCGCGTGCGCCCGGGCCGCCGACGCGACCCTGGCCGCCGACGGCGTCACACCGACGACCACGCCCGTGCATCACCTGCTGGCTGACGGCTCCGTCGCCCTGACCGTGCCGGCCGCGGGCCTGCTCGCCGCCACCGTCACGGCCGCCGGGGCCGGTGGCGTCGCCGCCATGCTGGAGCTGACCGACCTCGCCGCCCTGCCGCTGCGCGAACGGGTCCGCTCCCTCGTCTGGTTCCGCGGACGTCTCCACGATGTGCCGTCCGCCCGCGTCCCGGTCATGCTCGACCTGATCGCCTCAGAGCACCCGCACCCGGCATTGCTGCAGGTCAACACCGGCTCCGGGGCCGGTGACACCGACACTCCCTACACGCTGGTCCGCCTCGAGATCGAGTCCGTCGTGGTGGCCGACGCCACCGGCGCCGAGTCGGTGCCCGTCGGCGCGCTCCTGGAAGCCCGGCCCGACCCGTTCTGCGCCATGGAGTCGCACTGGGTGCAGCACATGGAGAGCGCGCACCGCGACATGGTCGACCGGCTCGCCAGCCGGCTGCCGGTGACGCTGCGCCACGGCCACGTGCGCCCGCTGGGCCTGGACCGCTACGGCGTCCAGCTGCGCATCGAACGCGAAGACGGCGACCATGACGTCCGGCTGCCGTTCACCAAGCCTGTCGACGACGTCACCGGCCTGAGCCGAGCCATCCGCACCCTGATGGGCTGCCCGTTCCTCAACGGGCTCCGCGCGCGCAAGATCTGAGCGCGTCGATGAGCCGCTTGCGCGAAGAGCGTCAGGGCGATGAGCCGCTTGCGCGAAGAGCATCAGGACGATGAGCCGCTTGCGCGCCGAGCATTAGACAAGCGCCGGTTACCGTAGCTGCGATGACCGGGCCGCAGCAGGAACACACCGAACGTCGCGCGCTGCGCCTCGAGATCGCCGTGGTGCTGGCCGTGACGTTCGGCCTGTCGGCCTACACGGCCGTGGTCAGCCTGGCCGAGGCCGTCATCCTCGGCTTGTCGGGGCAGAAGGTCGCGCTCAACCGCCGTCGCTCCCCGATCGACTTCATCGACTTCCTGCTCAACCTCAGCCCCGTCATCACCCTGGTCGGCTGGGGCTTCCTGGCGCTGTACCTGTTGTGGCGCAGCGGCTTCCGGCCCGCAGCGATCGGTCTGGGCCGCTTCCGGTGGCGCCCCGATCTGCTGGGCGGTCTGGGCCTGGCCGCGCTGATCGGTCTGCCCGGACTCGGGCTGTACGTGGCCGGCCGGGCGCTGGGCATCGGCGTGGATGTCGTGCCGAGCACGCTCGGCGACACCTGGTGGCGGATTCCGGTGCTGCTGCTGATGGCGTTCGCGAACGCCTGGGCCGAAGAGATCATCGTCGTCGGGTTCCTGCTGACCCGGCTGCGCCAGTTGGACGTCTCGGCGACCAAGTCGCTCGTCCTGTCGGCTCTGCTGCGCGGCGCCTACCACCTGTATCAGGGTTTCGGCGCCGGACTCGGCAACATCGCGATGGGGCTGGTGTTCGGGTACACCTGGCGGCGCACCGGCCGGTTGTGGCCGTTGATCATCGGGCACGGCGTGATCGATGCGGTGGCGTTCGTGGGCTACGCGTTGGCCGCCCGTCATTTGGGCTGGCTGCACCCGGCGTAATTCCGGGGCGAATTCCGCGCGACGTCAGCCAAGCCTTACCTATTCGCATTCAGCAATTCGAATTAATGGATATTGCATACGTCACACCGGGTAAGGATATGCTTTCCTGAATTAGGTTGACCTTGCATGACAAGGCCATTTGACCTGCACTATCTTCATTTTCATGACCGACGTGACGCGCCTCGAGACGAAATTCCACCAACTGCTCCAAGAACAGATTCGAAGCGAATTCGGCGCGTCTCAGCAATACATTGCGGTGGCCGTCTACTTCGATGGCGAAGACCTCCCTCAGCTCGCCAAGCACTTCTATGCGCAGGCCGTCGAAGAACGCAATCACGCCATGATGCTGGTGAAGTATCTGCTCGACCGCGACATCGACGTCGAGATCCCGGGCGTCGACCCGGTGCGCAACAGCTTCGCCTCCCCGACCGAGGCGCTCAAGCTCGCGCTCACCCAGGAACGCGTCGTCACCGAGCAGATCAGCCGGCTGGCCAGCGTGGCCCGCGAAGAGGGCGACTACCTCGGCGAGCAGTTCATGCAGTGGTTCCTCAAGGAACAGGTCGAAGAGGTCGCGACCATCACCACGCTGGTGAAGATCGCCGACCGCGCCGGCGAAAACCTGTTCAACCTCGAGGATTTCGTCGCCCGTGAACTGGCGGGCAGCGGTGCTGCCGACCCGACCGCGCCCGCGGCCGCCGGCGGCAACCTCTAGGCGGTCAGGCCTAGGCGTCCTGCCCGGCGTCCTGGCCGGTGTCCCGGCCCGCGCCCGTCAACCCGTTCTGCAACCAGTCCTTGGTTCGGCCCGGGTGATTGGTGGCGACCCAGCCGACACCGAGATCCGCGCAGTAGCGCACGTCCTCGTAATGGTCGACGGTCCAGCAGTACAGCGCACGCCCGTGCGCGGCGGCATGGTCGACCAGTTCGGGGTGCTCACGCAGCGTGGTGATCGACGGGCCCACTGCCGTCGCACCGACCGTCGTCGCCGCGCTGCCGCCCAGGTACCGCGACGTCTCGCCGAGCAGCACGGTCGGCAGCATCGGTGCGGCCCGGCGAATCCGCCACACCGCCGCCGCCGAGAACGACATCACCACGGCGCGGGCAAGGTCGGCGGAGGCCGGCGCCGCGATGCCGTACCGGTGCAGCAGGGCGAGCACCTTGCTCTCGACGAGCGCGCCGTACCGCACGGGGTGCTTGGTCTCGATGAACAGCTTCACCGGCCGGCCCCAGTCCAGCGCCAGCCGGATCAGGTCGTCGAGGGTGAGCAGGCCGGCCGCACTCTGGCCGCCGTCGGCCCGGCTGGGATGCCATGCGCCGTAATCCAATTCGCGCAGCTGCGCCAGGCTCATCTCACTGACCAGCCCGGTGCCGTTGGACGTGCGGTCCACCTTGCGGTCGTGCACGCACACCAGATGTCCGTCGCGGGTCAGCCGGACATCGCATTCGAGGCCGTCGGCGCCCTGGCTCAGCGCCAGTTCGTAGGCCGCCAGCGTGTGCTCGGGCCGCTCGGCCGATGCGCCACGGTGTGCCACCACGAAAGAGCTGTGGCGTGTGCCGTCCGTCCCGCCAGTGCCGTCCACGCCCATGGTCCTATGCTGCCGGTTCCTCCGCTGTGGGCTCAACCGGAACCGCCGATTGGGCACCTGATTCTTCGGCCTGCTCCGCGTCGACGACGACCCAGCGCTGTGCGGGTGCGTCGGCCTGCGTCCGCTCGAAGGCGTGATAGACGCGCAGGACCATCGCCAGCGACAGCATGCCCATCAGGTACGCGATGACCGTCACCTCAGTGCTGTCGGCGATGCCCTGCGGGTCCGTCGCGAACATGCCCACGATGGACCAGGCGACAACCAGACCCGACACGGCCCAGATCGCCCACCAGATGCCGATCGGGCGGCGCAACGCATTCACGCGGTTCTCGGCCGTGGCCATCTCGGTGACGAACACCGGCGCGAGGAACATGTTGACCACCGGGACGAGGCAGCCGACCCACAGCACCCAGCGGCGGCGCGGCTCGGTGGTGCCGGCGCGGTGATAGGCCGCCGCGCGGCGGGCGATCAGCCAGTTGGTGAGCACGATCGCCGTCGCCAGCACCGCGAACAACGCGACGACGCCGGCCGCGACGCCGAGCCAGCTGCCGGCGAGGGCGACCCACGGGTTCAGCAGCACGGTGCGGTTGATCAGCAGCAGGACGTAGCGCACGACATGCATCAGCGCCGCGGCGCCGAGCGCGATCATCGTGATGGCCGCGACCGTCTGCACCACAGCGGTCGACGGTCCGCGATGCGTCTGCTCCGGCTCGGCGGCCGGCCCGGAATCCTGGGCGAACTCTTCGGTCAGGCCCCAGCGCGGAATGTGGTCGTAATGCGGGGTCGGCCCCAACGGGGGCCGCTGCCGCCGTGGCTTCGGCGCAGGACCCGGCCGCACGGCGATCCACCGGTATCCGCGCGCCGACTTCGTCTGCCCGGCCGGCGTCTGCGCGTCGGGGGCCAGCAGCGGACCGCGGCAGCGCGGGCACCACTGACGCTGGCGATCACGCACGTTCCAACGCGTCGAGCACCGGGAACAGACCTGGATCACGGAACCAGCCTACGGGCCCGTCAGACGGCGCCGGGGGCGCCGTCGTCGGTGACGATCGCGCGACCGGCACCGGCCCACGCCAGCATCCCGCCGTTGACGTTGATCGGCTCGAACCCATTGCGCGCCAGGTAGTGCGAGACCTTCAGCGACCGGCCGCCGGCATGGCAGATGACGTACAGCGCGGCGTCACCGTCGATCTCCCCCAGCCGGGCGGGCACCTCGCTCATCGGGATGTGCTGGGCCCCTGCGGCGTGGCCACGGGCCCACTCGTCGTCTTCCCGCACGTCGAGCAGGACCGCGTCCGAGTCGAACGCGGTGGGCAACTGATCGACGTCGATCTGCGGCACGTGCACATCATCCATGCGTACATGCTGGCACGGGCGGGGCTCACGCCACCACCGCACGCCATGACAGCAATCGCAGAACTATCCACAGTTTCCACAGGTTCATCCACAGGGCGACGGGAGGCCCGCCGACGGCCGTACCGGCCACAGCGCGCCGAACGCATAATTGACTGGGGATAAACAAGGGGCCATTGGTCCCCGTTGATCAACAGGCCGACACGCGGCGTGAGCGAAAAAGCTTGCCGGGCTAAGTAAATCCGGGGCCGCAAATCCGGCCCGCCGCCGATGGGGCCCGATTTCCCCGTCCCGCCGGCAAACGGTTATGATCGGCGTCACAACATCGGGTTGTGACAATCCTCACTCCGCTCGAAATCGGGAACTCAGGGTTGTTCTGGCAGGTCAGGGAGTATGCAATGGCGGCACATCCGTTGCGTCCGGGTTCGGGCGCATCGCCCGAGTGGCAATCGGCGTTCCCGTCCCGCACACACAGCCAACTCGTCGCGTGTGTCCGCGCCGGCATCATCGCGCTGGTCCTGCTCGTCGTGCTCGTTCTGATCGTTCTGGTCTAAAGGCCCAACAGGCACCGATCCCACCCCTGTTCCGGGGGTGTCCTTGCGGTGCGCGCAGCGATGGAGCAATGTGGTCTGGGATCTGTGGACGAACCCCAACTAGGGTCGTTGATCCCGCACGCGATCATCTAAGGAAGGAATCCTGTGGCTGAGTACACCCTGCCGGACCTGGACTACGACTACGGCGCCCTGGAGCCGCACATCTCCGGTCAGATCAACGAGATCCACCACAGCAAGCACCACGCGGCCTACGTCAAGGGCGTCAATGACGCGGTGGCCAAACTCGAAGAGGCGCGGGCCGGCGACGACCACGCCGCGATCTTCCTGAACGAGAAGAACCTGGCCTTCCACCTCGGCGGCCACGTCAACCACTCGATCTGGTGGAAGAACCTGTCCCCCAACGGTGGCGACAAGCCGACCGGCGAGCTGGCCGCGGCCATCGACGACCAGTTCGGTTCGTTCGACAAGTTCCGCGCGCAGTTCACCGCGGCCGCCAACGGCCTGCAGGGCTCGGGCTGGGCGGTGCTGGGCTACGACAGCCTGGGCGGCCGTCTGCTGACCTTCCAGCTGTACGACCAGCAGGCCAACGTGCCGCTGGGCATCATCCCGCTGCTGCAGGTCGACATGTGGGAGCACGCCTTCTACCTGCAGTACAAGAACGTCAAGGCGGACTACGTCAAGGCTTTCTGGAACGTCGTCAACTGGGCCGACGTGCAGGAGCGCTTCGCCGCCGCCACCACCAAGACCAACGGTCTGATCTTCGGCTGATCTCGCGCTTTCCGGTAACGGGGCGTCGCGCATGTGCGCGGCGCCCCGTTCTCGTTACCACCGAAGCCCCCATCTCGCGAGCCGGAAGCCACATTCGGCCCACGTGACACTTCTGGCACTCGGGCCATCTTGCGTGCTAACGCGTCACTGCCGCACCCTGGAATCAGCGATCCACTGCCGTATCGACTGATTGCTGATCGAGTACCGGAGGGCAGCCATGGAGAGGTCTGGGCAAGCCGTCGAGATCGCGCCGTTCCATTCCGGCGGCGCGTTGAAGGGGTTCGTGGTGTCCGGCCGGTGGCCCGATTCCACCAAGGAATGGGCCCAGCTACTGATGGTCGCCGTCCGGGTCGCCTCGCTGCCCGGGTTGCTGGCAACCACCACCGTCTTCGGTACACGCGAAGAACTGCCAGAACATCCACAGCCGGGCACCGTCGGCCTCGTTCTCGCCGAAGGGCCCGTTGTTGGCGAAGCAGCGGTGACACCCGGATACTTCGCCGAGCATCAGCCGACGGCCCTGTTGATGCTCCACCCGCCCGCCGAGACGACACCCTCCCTCCCGGAGTGCCACGGCGCCGCGTCGGGGTGCCTGCTGCTACCGGGACTGCCTTACCTGGGACTGGAACATCGCGCCGCGTGGGTCGAAGCCGAAGCCGACGGCACCATCACCTCGATGGTCAGCAGGGTCGGCGTCGATCCCATCAGCCATCCCGACACCGCCATTCTGGCGATGCTGCTTGCCGCTTGACCCAACGGTGGGTTAACAGCAAAGAGGTCGGGTAATTCGCCATGTCGCCGGCCGGCGGCCCAGGGCGCTCCCCTTCCTGCTCACGCGGTTGCCACGTCCTGCCGCTCGGGTTAATCGTCGGTACGCTAATGGCAAACACTTCGGACGACACCGAGCGCCCGACACCCGGATTGCTGAATCATCCCCCGCCCGACAGCGATTGTGACGCGACGTGCAGCCGAGGTCCGGGCAAAATAGCACACGCGTCAAAATTTGCCTCATCAGGCCGCCGACCGGGACCGGGATCCACCCCCAGAACCCCAGCTCGGAGCCCTTTGAGCCGACAAATTTGGTAGCTGGAGCGACTTTTCCGTGGTTTGCACTTGGTTCCCGGCGCAACTCTCGCTACGATAGTCAGCAAATAGTGACACTGACGCCTGCGGATATCGCTAAGTGGAGGAATAACCGATGAGCATGACGTTCGCCGCTCGGCTGAACCGGCTGTTTGACACCGTCTACCCGCCCGGACGCGGCCCCCACACATCTGCCGAGGTGATCGCCGCACTCAAGGCCGAGGGTGTGACCATGTCGGCCCCGTACCTGTCGCAGCTGCGTTCGGGCAACCGGACCAACCCGTCTGTCGCGACCATGGCTGCGCTTGCCAACTTCTTCCGGATCAAGCCGGCTTACTTCACCGACGACGAGTACTACGAGAAGCTCGACAAGGAGCTGACCTGGCTCGCCAACATGCGCGACGAGGGCATCCGCCGGATTGCCGCTCGGACGGTCGGCCTGTCCCCCGAAGCCAAGAAGGACCTCGCCAACAAGGTCGACGAGCTGCGTCGCCAGGAGAACCTCGACAGCTGAACCGGTTAGCCCTATCGGGCTCGACCACATTACGACCAGCGGATTCCGTTAATCCGCTGGTCGTACTGCTTTCACGCGCCCGACGGACGCCTTCGGGGCGGTTCCGGGCGCATCCGCCTTACCCTGCCGATCCAGCTCGCGGTACTGCGCGGCAATCGCCAGAATCCACTCCCGATCCGAATACGTCGCGGGCTGCCTGAGCCAGCTCGGCCCCGGGAACTTCGTCCGCGAACCGCCCTTCGGACGGCTGCTACGGCCGTCGTAAATCCAGCTGGCCACCCGCCGCGCCTGCACATCCGGCGCCACGTCGACGCGTCCGGAACCGGCGGCCTCACCGGCACCGTCCAGGACGGCGGTGGCCTCCAGGTACAGCGCATCGGAGATCAGCGACATCTGCTCGGCCACCCGGAAGAGCAGCGGACCGCGGGGCCGCACACCGATCCCGATGTTCGGATGGCGGCGGCTCAATTCGGCGAGCAGCGGGGCGATGGTCCGCAGTTCGCGCCGCGCCCCGAACCAGTCCTCGACACTGGGCAGCAGCGAGCCGCTGGCCACCACCAGCATGGCGCAGCCGAGAATCGTCGCCGCCGCGCCGACACCGACCAGTTGAGTGCTGCCCACCGCCCGCAACAGGATGAAGGCGCTGGCCAGCACGATCAGCACGATGCCGACGCTGAAGACGAACAGGGCGCGGCCCCTTCGGGTGCGGTTGGAATTACGCACCCCGGCCCACGCCACCAGCGTCAGCGCCAACAACACGTACAACAACGGCAAGAGCCACGACAACGAGTTGCCGCCCGAACCCAGATTTCTGCGCAGGTACTCCTCGGGCGCCATCTCCGGCTGCTGCGGGGTCAGGAAGAACAGCACCAGCGTGAGCAACGCGATCGCCCCGGCGACGCCGTACTGGGCCAGGGCGATGCGGCGGATGACGAGCGGTTTACGACTCGACGATGCGGAGGTGATCATCACGCAACTGCCTGCGGCACAAGCGATCAGCGCCACCTGGCTGAGCATGCTGGACACGTTCGGCCAATGCAGGATGGTGTCGAGCAGGAGCGTGAGCGGCTCCCAGTTCAGTGCCGCGACCAGGCCGAGGCTGCCCAGCGCAACGATCATCGCGGCACTGACGAGGGACTGTTTGTTGACCAGCGCCCAACCGATACGCAGGCCGGTCGCCAGGCCGAGCAGGCCGGCGATAACCCAGATGATCAACCAAACGCCTCGCCGAGACGGATCTGGACGATCGAGGAGCGGTCAGAAGGCAGCCGGCCCAGCCGGTGGATGAGCAACGCGGCGAAATCCTCGGCTTCCTGTTCGGCTTCCTCACCGGCGGGCCCCATACAGCCGGTCCGCTGATTCAGCATGTAGCCGATGAGATCGGAACTCGCCAGTTCCATGGAGTCGCGGGCGGCCTCGACGACGGACACGCCCTCATGACCCAGCACCAGGTGGCCGAGCTCGTGGGCGAGGGTCCGGTCACCGGCCGGCAGTCCCTTCTGCAAGAGGAACACGTCGCGGTCGTTGTACTGGCGCCACTGCCCACAGACGCCGGGCGGCAGGTCGGCCATGGTCACCTCGATCGGGCGGCCACGGTCCTCGCTGACTGCTTCGACGAGACGGGCAAGTGAGACCTCGCCACGTCGCGGGGCAAGATCCAGCACCGAATTGACTGCGCGTGTGACACGGCGGCTCGCGGGCATGCCGAACCCCCTTTCGCTGCGATTGGCACGGTTGCCATCAATTGTGCCGCAGACCCATTGCCTCAGGTCATAAATCGTGCAGTGCCGCTGCGGCGGACCACGTGACCAGCGCGCGCCTGCCGGTAGCCGACCAGGCCACCGGCGCCCGTCAGGATGAGGATGCCGGTGAAGCCGGGAACGGCCACCGCGGCCACCTCGCTGAGACCGGCTGCGCGCAGGTAGTCAGGATATCCGGCGCGGAACGCGGGTTCAGCGATGATCTCGTTCTTGGTGCCGAACGTGGTCGGCTGCGGCGACCGCACCGCCGGGAGTTCTGCCGGGGCGCTGACGACGACCGGGTTGTCGAGCTTCAGCGCGGGAAACGCCGGCGTATCCAGCACCGGCGCCAGCGGTAGGCCCGCAGCCGGCACCGGCATGCGGTTCGGGCGCCCGACGTTCAGGTTCATCGTCGGAACGACTTGTGCACTCAGCATCGACAGCGACGTCTGCATGAAGGGCAGCGACGTCGCGGCGTCGAGCGTCGCGTTGGTGAGCCCTGCGACGAAGTCATAGACCGGCTCGATGTGGGCGAGGACGAAAACCGGGATCGCGGCGAGCTGCGCCAGCACCGGGATGTTCGACATGTCGGGCAGCTGCGGGAGCTGATCCCACTTCGGCAGTCGCGGCACCAGCGACGCCAGCGGGATCTTCGTCAGATCGATGCTCTGCACGGCCCCGGTCGGCGACGTGTGGACAGCCGCGGACGGCAGGGAGAACGTCAGACCCATCAGGTTGATGCTGGTGGTCGGTCCGGCCGGGGTCGCCTTGACCGTCGCCTTGGTGGGTGACGCGGTCGGCGACGCGGGGCTGTCCGAACCGCTTCCCGGCTTGACGCCGCCTGCGGTGGGCAGGCCGGGCAGGCCTGGCAGCTTGGGCAGACCCGGGAGCGACGGCAGGCTCAAGATGTTGGGCAGGCTCGGGAACCGGATGGCGGGGACGCTCGCCGCGGTCGCGGGCGCGGGACCGGTCGCGGCCGCCGGCTGCGGTTGGCTTGTCCCGCCCGTCGTCGCGGGTGCGGTGGTGCCGGACGTCGCACCGGTTTCCGTCTGCTGAGTCGACGAGCCGGCCGACGGCTGATGTTCGCCAGCGGCCGCGTTCGGCGTTCCAGAATCCTCGGGCCGCCCCGGAGAAGCGACATTATTTTGTTTGCTGGGGGCGTTGCTTTCAGACGCATTCTTGCCGGATTCACCGGTTTTGCCGGGGTCGTGAACACCGGCTTCAGAACCACTCTTGGCAACGCCGCCGGAGGCACCGCGCTTATCCTTTTTGCCGCCAGAACCGGCGCCACCGGGCGACGGCGCCTGTGACTGGCCGTCCGTCGGCTTGGCCGGCCGCGCCGGGGCCTTGTGCCCGCCACCAGCGGACGAGCTGCCACCGGGCTTCGTGCCGCCGTGAGAAGCCCCGCCACCGTGGCCACTCGAGTCACTACCAGAAGCTGCCGTATCAGCGAAGGCGTTCGCACCACCCAGGCCAGCGATCAACAGCCCAGATGCCATCAGCGCGGCAGCTGTAGCTATTCGTTGGCGTGGCGCCATCGTTCCCTCTGCTTTCATGGCATCAAAAACCCGCTCCGATGAATTCCTAATAATTGTCGCACAGCCGTCGGACTTTGTTTGCTGGATAAAGTAGCGAGAAATGTGGGAAATTCCACCCCCGAATTGCGGCGGAATTCGACCCATGGCCCGATGCCCGATTCGGGCCCACGGACGATAAGGTGACGTCACCATCGCAGCAAGATCGTGCACACGTGTCGAGACGACCGGGAGGTCAGCCGGAATGGGCCTGTTCAAGCGACGCAAGAGCCGGGCAACCCGTCGCGCCGAGGCGAAGGCGATCAAGGCGAAGGCGAAACTCGAGGCACGGCTGTCCGCCAAGAACGAGGCCCGGCGCATCAAGGCGGAAGGCCGTCGGCAAACGAAACGGGACCGGGCCGGCGTCAAAGCCCAGCGGGACAGCGACAAGATGGCACTCAAGGTTGCTGAAACGCAGCTGCAGGCGGTCCGTGAAGGCAAGCTGCTGTCGCCGACCAAGATTCGCCGGCTGCTGATGGTGTCGCGAATCCTCACCCCCGTTGTCGTGCCCGTGGCGTACCGGGCCGCGATTGCCGCGCGCGGTCTCATCGACCAGCGCCGCGCAGACCAACTGGGTGTTCCGCTGAGCCAGATCGGGCAGTTCTCCGGCGCCGGCGGCGCGCTGTCCGCCCGGATCGCCGGTGCGGAGCGCTCGCTGCGCCAGGTCGCCGAGAACAAGCCCAAGGACGCCGAGACCAAGCAGTTCGTGGCGACGCTGTCGAGCAAGCTCGCCGATCTGTCCGCCGCGGTGACGGCGGCGGAGAACATGCCGGCGCCGCAGCGGCGGACCGCGCACGCCGCCATCGAAAGCCAGCTCGACGGCATCGACGCAGACGTCCTGGCCCGCCTCGGGGTGTCCTGACCCACCCGGAGGAGCACCCGCATGGCAGACGAGCAGAAGTCCCCCGACGAGGAGTCGCAACCCGGCGTCCCCCCGAAGGAGACGCCGGCCAAGAAGACGCCCGCGAAAAAGGCGCCCGCGAAGAAGGCTCCAGCCAAGAAGACGCCCGCCAAGAAGGTGCCGGCGAAGAAGACGCCCGCCAAGAAGGCCGCAACCACCGCGCCGGCCAAGAAGGCCCCGGCGAAGAAGGCTCCACCGAAGGTCGCGCCACCCGCACCCCCGCCTTCCGAGGCGCCCGCGCCCCAGACGCCCGCTCCCGAGACCCCGGCACCCGCACCCCTGCCCGTGCTCGACCTGACTCCGCCCGTGCCGCAGCGCTCGCAGGTGCCGGTCACCGCGGTGATCGTCGCGAGCGTTCTGGCCCTGCTCGTCGTGCTGCTGGCCCGACGCCGCGCCGCCGGCTGACTCCGCGCCCTGAGATAATCGGCGGGTGACCATCGAACCCCGCGCCACTGCCGACCTCGTCGACGAGATCTATCCCGATGTCCGCAGCTGCGATCTGCAGCTGCAGAACTACGGCGGTCGAACCATGTTCGCCGGCCGCATCACCACGGTGAAGTGCTTCCAGGACAACGCCCTGCTCAAGTCGATCCTGTCGACGCCGGGCGACGGCGGCGTCCTCGTGGTCGACGGCGACGGATCACTGCACACCGCCCTCGTCGGCGACATCATCGCCGGCCTCGCGCACGACAACGGCTGGTCGGGCGTCATCGTCAACGGCCCGGTGCGCGACGCGTCGACGCTGCGCACCATCGACGTCGGCATCAAGGCGCTGGGCACGAACCCCCGCAAGGGCACCAAGACCGGCGCCGGCGAGCGCGATGTCGAGGTGACCTTCGGCGGCGTCACCTTCGTCCCGGGTGACATCGCCTACTGTGACGAGGACGGCATCGTCGTCGTCACACCGTGACATCAACACGGAAAAGCCCCCACCGTGAGGTGGGGGCTTTTCTCGTCTGACGGATCAAACCGTCACTGCGGCACGGTGTTTCGTGAACTGCAGCGCCTGCTCGTCGACCTTGCCGTACCGGATGGTCCGCATGTCGAAGAAGTAGTTCTGCTTGAGCTTCCACGGCGCTTCCGAACCCGACTTGGGCAGGCTGTCCATGGCCCGCTTGAAGTAGCCGGGCGTGAAGTCCATGAACGGCAGCTCGTCGACGCTGTCGCCCGGGTGCTGCGGCTCGACGCGGTCGAATCCGTTGGCGTCCATGTAGTTCAGCACGCGGCAGATGAACTCGGACACCAGGTCGGCCTTGAGCGTCCAGGACGCGTTGGTGTAGCCGAAGGTGATCGCCATGTTCGGCACGCCCGACAGCATGAGGCCCTTGTAGGTCATGCAGGACGGCAGGTCGATCGGCTCGCCGTTGCGGTTGGCGGTCGCGCCACCGAACAGCTGCATGTTCAAACCCGTTGCGGTGACGATGATGTCGGCCTGCAGCTCCTCGCCGGAGGTCAGCTTGATGCCATTCTCGGTGAAGGTCTCGATGGTGTCGGTGACGACGCCGGCCTTGCCCGAGCGGATGGCCTTGAACAGATCGCCGTTGGGCGCCAGGCAGACTCGCTCGTCCCACGGGTTGTAGCGCGGGCTGAAGTGCTTGTCGTAGTCGAAGCCCTCCGGCAGCCGGCGCTCGGCCATCTGGCGCAGCGCCTTCTTGAACACGGCCGGGAACTTGCGGGCGAGCTGGTACTGCCCGGTGCTGTAACCGATCTGCTTCCAGCGGTTCACGAAGTGCGCCAGGTGCTTCGGCAGATATTTGTTGGCCTGCTTGGCAATCGGGTCCTCGAGTGGCAGCGCACCGATGTAGGTGGGCGAGCGCTGCAGCATGGTCACGTGCCCGGCGCCGCCGTTCACCAGTGACGGGATCAGCGTGACGGCCGTGGCGCCGGAACCGATCACGACGATGTTCTTGCCGGTGTAATCGAGGTCCTCGGGCCAGTGCTGCGGGTGCACGATCTGGCCCTTGAAGTCGGCCGCGCCGGGGAACTCGGGCGAGTAGCCCTCGTCGTAGTTGTAGTAGCCGCTGCACACCGACAGGAACGACGCGGTGACCTGCTTTTCCTCGCCGCCGGCGGTGATGTTGATGGTCCAGCGGTTCTCGGCGTCCGACCAGTCGACCGAGGTGACGTGCTGGCCGGTGCGGATGTGCTGGCGGATGCCGTTCTCGTCGGCGGCCTCGTTGATGTAGTTCCAGATCGACTGGCCGTCGGCGATCGACTTGGCCGACTCCCACGGCTTGAACCGGAAGCCGAGGGTGAACATGTCGGAGTCCGAGCGGATGCCGGGGTACTTGAACAGATCCCAGGTGCCGCCGATGTTCTCCCGACGCTCCAGGATCACGTAGCTCTTGGTGGGGCAGCGGTCCTGGAGGTGCCAGGCGGTGCTGATGCCGGAGATGCCAGCACCGACGATGACAACATCGAAGTGTTCGATCATGGTACCGACGGTATCAACATGGTGTTGAGTCGGTCAACGGTGTGTTGAAAAACTCGACAAACTGTTAGGCTCAGCTGCGTGAGTACCGCTGCGCAGACCCGGGCGCCCCGGGGCCGTCGTGCGGCACGCCCCTCGGGCGACGAGCGCGAAGCGGCCATCCTCGCCACCGCAGCCGCCCTGCTCGAGCAACGCTCGTTCTCCGAGATTTCCGTCGATGACCTGGCCAAAGGCGCCGGCATCTCCCGCCCCACGTTCTACTTCTACTTCGCGTCGAAGGAAGCCGTGCTGCTGTCGTTGCTCGATCCGCTGATCAAGCGCGCCGACACCGGCTTCGACGGCGCGCTCGAGGACATGCCGGCGGACCCGAAGAAGGCCATCCGGCACGGCATCGAGATCTTCTTCAGTTCATTCGGCTCGCACCCGGCCACCGCCCGGGCCGGCGTCGAAGCGGTCAGAACAGTTCCCGAACTCCGCGAGTTCTGGGCCGGGCTCATGCAGAAGTGGATCAACCTCACCGCCGCACTGATCGCCGCCGAACGCTCGCGCGGCGCCGCGCCGGACACCCTGCCCGCCCGGGATCTGGCCACCTCGCTGAACCTGATGAACGAGCGCATGATCATGGCCACCCTGGCCGGCGAGCCGGGCGCCGTCGCGCACGACGACGTCGTGAACACCCTCACCCACATCTGGCTGAGCAGCATCTACGGCTGAAGTCCGCCACTCTTGCGCTACATCGCGTAATCCGGCAATTCGATGTCGTCGCGGAATTCCCGCCGGATCACCCAGGCCGCCAGTGCCGGGATATCCAGCAGCCGGCTGACGCGGTTACGGGTCCAGAGGCCGACCGAGGTCCGCGGTGCCAATACGCCCGCGAAAGCTCTGGCGGACTCTTGTTTGCCCTCGATCAGCGGTTGGACCAGCTGCTCATAGCGGCGAAACGCTTCACCGTGCTCACCGCCGGACCGGTCGAGTTCGCCTGCGAGCACGTACGCCTGGAGCATCGCCAGTCCGGTTCCCTCGCCCGCCAGCAACGACACGCACGAAGCTGCGTCCCCGACCAGTGCGACGCGACCCTGCGACCAGCGGTCGATCTTGATCTGACTGACCCGATCGAAGTACAGATCCTCGGCCCGATCCAGCGCGGCGAGGATTGCCGGGCACTCCCATCCGTCATCGCCGAAAACCCGCCGCAAAGCTCTCCGGACAGCGGTGCCGTCGGCCGTCTCCGCAGCGGTCAGCTGATCGTCGGAGACGATGAACAGGAACAGGGTCTTATCGTTCCGCTGCGCAAACCGGGCGACCACGCGCCCAGGCCTGCCGTGGGCGAGGTAGACGAGTTCATCGCGCGAGCGGTATCCGTCGGATTCGAATGCCGCGACCCAATAGCCCAGCTGCCTCTGGAATGTGGGGTCAGTGCCGAAAACCAGACTGCGCACCGTGGAATGAATGCCGTCGGCGCCGATCACTAGGTCGAACTCGCGGTGCCCGCCGTGTTCGAGCACGACCTCCACTCCCTCGTCAGATTGTTCGATCGCGGTGATCCGGTCGCCGAACACCGTCTCGACGTCGTCTCCGACTGCCTCGTAGATCAGCCTCGCCAGCTCGCCGCGCGGCAAGCTGATGTATCGCCCGTCGAAGACCCGCCGGAACGGGCTGACGGCGAACCCGCCTGTCTTGCGGCCGCGGCCATCGACCAGCCGGACCTGCTCGATCCCGTAGCCTGCCCGCTGTATTGCATCCGCCAAGCCCATCCGCTCGGCGATCGCGTAGCCGACGCCCCAGAAGTCGATGAGGTAGCCGCCGGTGCGTAGCTGCGGCGCCGTCTCGATCAGCACCGGGTCATGGCCGCTGCGGGACAACCAATAGGCCAGTGTCGGCCCGGCTATGCCCGCGCCACTGATGGCGATCTTCATGAGGTCGTGTCGAGCCGCAACTCGACCATCGGGAGCGCCGTGTGGGTTGGGCTCACTTCGGTACCCAAGGTCTGGTCGAGGACGCCTTTGAGTCGGGCCCAGGCGCGCGGATGACGGTCGATGTACGCACCCAGTGCCCGGTCGGCGGCCGACGGTGGCAGCACCCGCGCCGTCGCTGCCGTCGGCGGGCGGCTACCGGCGTAGACCCGCACCCGCGGATTGGCCGAAATGTTGCGGAACCAGTGGGCTTTCGTACCGAATCCGGAAGCCACCACGTAGGTAGCGGCCGACGGATGGTCGATGACTTCGAGGACGACGTAGCGGCGTGCCCCCGATGTGCGTCCGGTGTGTTCCAGCATCAGCATCCGCGATCCGAACAGCGCGCCCGCACGGGTCCGATAGATCCAGATCGGCGCGCGTACCAAGCGTCGGCACCGCAGCAGCCTGGCACCGCCGGCCGCCAAGCCACCAGTACGGGGCGTGGACATTGTTGTCTCCCTACCTTTCTCGCGCACTGTCGATGAGGCCGCTCACGTGGTGCCAGGCGATCCGGTCAGGCCATCGCGGTAGATGGCGAAGGCTTCGGTGGCCCAGCGCTCCATGCCGGCGGCGGTCAGCGGGTCGACCCCGAGCACTTCCGCGACGCGCCGACGCAGCATGAGCACCGCCAGGTCGTTGAGCAACAAGAAGGCCGCGCGCACCGCCGGATCGTCGCCGGCATCCGCCGTTCCGGCCGCCACCATCGCGCCGAGCGCGTCCTGGCTGATGGCGTACAACCGGGCGAACAGAACGGATCCCATTGCGCCGCCGGCGATCAGCGATCGGCCCAGGTAATCCGGAATCGGCGACTGTGGCGGCAGGTGGACGGCGAAGGCCTCGAGCAGCGTCGGCGTCGCGGAGGGCTGCGTGCCGTCTTGGACCGGTGCTGTCACCTCGGTCAGCAGCGCCTCCAGGGTCTGCACGACGTAGTTGTCGACCGCGTCCACCAGTCCGTCTTTCGAGCCGTAGTGCCGGACCAGCAGCGCGGGCGAGACACCAGCCGCGGCGGCGATGTCGCGCATCGTCACCGCGTCGGCACCGCGCTCGGCGAACAGGCGCAGGGCCTCGTCGCGAATCCGTGCCCGCGCGGTCCGGTCGTCGACCATGGGTGAATGCATGTTCACCAATGTAAACAATTGTTCAGCCGAGCGCCAGGCATTCATCGATGCGAACATATGTGCGAAGATTGGCCGGTGTCGGACGTTGAAGCAGCCGCGATCCTGCATGCCGACCTCGACTCGTTCTACGCATCGGTCGAGCAGCGTGATGATCCCGCGCTGCGCGGCCGGCCGGTGATCGTCGGCGCCGGTGTGGTGCTGGCGGCCAGCTACGAGGCCAAAGCGTTCGGCGTGCGCACCGCGATGGGCGGGCATCAGGCCCGCGGCCTGTGCCCGCAGGCCATCGTCGTGCCGCCGCGGATGTCCGCCTATTCAGAGGCGAGCCGCGAGGTCTTCAAGGTTTTCCATGACACCACGCCGCTGGTCGAGCCGCTGTCGGTCGACGAGGCCTTCCTCGACGTCAGCGGCCTCGGCCGGGTGTCCGGCACCCCGGTGCAGATCGGGGCAGCGTTGCGGGAAGCGGTGCGTGAGCGTGTGGGGCTGCCGATCACCGTCGGCATCGCGCGCACCAAGTTTCTGGCGAAGGTCGCGAGCCGCGAAGCCAAGCCCGACGGACTACTACTGGTGCCGCCGGACCGCGAGCAGGCCTTCCTGCATCCGCTTCCGGTGCAACACCTCTGGGGCGTCGGCGCCAAGACTGCGGAGAAGCTGCGCGAACACGGCGTCGAGACGGTGGCCGACGTCGCGGCCCTCACCGAGTCGGCGCTGGGCGCCATGGTGGGCGCGGCCATGGGGCGTCAGCTTTTCGCGTTGTCGCACAACATCGACCGCAGGCGTGTCACCACCGGCGTGCGACGACGGTCCGTCGGCGCCCAGCGCGCGGTGGGACGGCGTGGAAACACCATGTCCGACAACGACATCGACGCGATGATCATCAACCTGATCGACCGCATCACCCGCCGCATGCGCAGCAGCGGCCGAACCGGCCGGACGGTCGTCCTGCGGCTGCGGTTCGACGACTACAGTCGCGTGACGCGCTCGCACACCATGCACCGCGCGACCGCGTCGACCGAGGAAATCCTCACGGCCGCACGTGGATTGGTGGCGGCCGCCGGACCGATGATCGCCGAACGCGGCCTGACGCTGATGGGGTTCTCGGTGTCGAACGTCGACACCGCCGGCACCGAGCAGCTCGAGCTGCCCTTCGACGGCGAACCCGACACCGCCGCGGTGGACTGCGCCGTCGACCTGGTGCGCCAGAAGTTCGGCAACGCGTGCCTGACGCGCGGCGTGCTGGTCGGCAAGGACCCCGGCTGGGAAATGCCGATGCTGCCGGAATAGCGCGGAACGAAGCGGCGTTGGCGGAGTCATGCCGAGAAAACTGACCGAAGCCGAGCGTGAACAGTTCCTCGCCGACAAGCACGTAGGGGTGCTGTCCGTTGCCGCCGAAGATGGCCGTCCGCCGTCGAGTGTCCCCATCTGGTACGACGTCACCTCCGACGGGCTGATCCGGATCAACACCGGCGCCGGCAGCCGCAAGGCGAAGCTGATCCAGCAGGCGGGCGTAGTCTCGCTCGTGGTCCAGCGGGAAGAGCCTCCCTACCAGTACGTGATCGTCGAAGGCTCGGTCGTCGACACCGCCACGCCCGCGCCGGAAGACGCACGGGAAGCCATCGCGATCCGCTATCTGGGGGAAGAGGCCGGGCGCGAGTTCGTCCGTTCGATGGCAGGTGTTGCCACCGTCTTGTTCACTGTCCGCCCCGACCGCTGGCTCACGGCCGACTTCTCTGAAGAGGTCTAACCCACGCGATACGTCCATCCCGCATCGGCGACGCACTGCTGGATCGGGACCTTGATGTCGTCGGTCGTGATCAGGTGGTGCGTGCAGTTCGAATTGCCCGACCAGAACAGCTTCAGGTCGCCGGTGTCGTGGCACTCGATCCATTGGCCTTCGGCGTCCTGGCGCCATTCGACGAGGTGATCCACCGCGTGCAGGAGCCGGCTCTCGGCATCCAGGCGCAGATGGATTTGGAAGGTCAGCGCCACGGCCAGGTCTTCGAGCACCTGTCGCCAGTCCGGATCGTCCGACTTCCACTCGGCCACGAGGTCGACGCCCTCGGGAGCGCCGTCGCGGATGAGCCACGGGCGCGCCGGACTGTTCAGCTGCAGTAGCCGGTCGTGCAGGGTCACTTACCGGGGATGATTTCGATGCTGAGTGCGATGTCGGAACCCCGGATATCCGCGACTCGCGCCGTCGCGTGGCGACTCGTCTTGCCCGTGACGACGGTGCAGGTCTGGGTGGCCCCGATGGTGGCCTCGATGCCACCGTCGCAGGACACGGAATCGATGTTCGACGCGGTCTGCGTGCTCAGCTTGTTCTTGACCGCCGTCTCCAATTTGTCCTTGGACATGGTGGTGGCCCCGCTACCGACGTGAAACGAACACGAGGCCAGCAGAACTGCCGCAGCCAGCGTGGCGACCCGACGCGCTTTCGATCGAAGTGCCATGTTCACCGAGTATGCCCGCACACCGGCTTCAGAACTGCGCAACCACAAATCCCGACAACAGCACCAGGAATCCGCCGACCTCACCGAGGATCAGCGCCACCATCCCGGCGTGCAGACCACCGCTGGGGTGCTCGAACTGGTTGGTGGTGTCCTGCCGGAGCCCATGCTGGATGTACGCGGCGATGGCGACGACGAAGAAGAACACCAAAACCATTGCGGCCGTGAGGTTCACCCACGCCGGCCAGGAACTGAGCTGGACGAACACCGCCACCAGCAGTGTGGAGAACGAGTACAGCAGCGCGGCCCGGTGTGCGATGTCGACGTAGGGGTGGGCCAGATGGTCGGGGTTGACGGCCATCTGCCGGTACTTCCAGATGCCGAGGATCAGGGCCAGCAAGAAGATCAGGCCGGCGGCGAAAAGCGTGATGACGGTTGCGGTACCGAGAACCATGCGCCAGACGCTACGCGGCGGCCCAGGACAGCAGTCGCTCGACCGGCCAGGTGTTGACGATCCGGTCCTGCGGAACACCGGCATCCAGCGCCCGCTGCGCCCCGTAGCCGAGAAAGTCCAGCTGGCCGGGCGCATGCGCGTCGGTGTCGATCGAGAACAGACACCCGGTGTCCAACGCCATGTTCAGCAGCCGGGTCGGCGGGTCGCGCCGCTCAGGGCGCGAATTGATCTCCACCGCAACATCATTGGCGGCGCACGCCGCGAACACCGCTTCCGCGTCGAACTTCGATTCCGGCCGGGTGCCGCGCGAGCCCTCGACGAGGCGACCGGTGCAGTGACCCAGCACGTTCGCCTGCCCACCGGACACCGCGCGGACCATGCGCCGGGTCATCGCGGCGGCGTCCATGGCCAGCTTGGAGTGCACGCTGGCGACCACCACGTCCAGCCGCTCCAGCAGTTCGGGTTCCTGATCCAGCGAGCCATCTTCGAGGATGTCGACCTCGATGCCGGTGAGAATCCGCATCGGCGCGAACCGGTCCCGGATTTCGTCGATGACGTCCAGCTGCTGACGGAGCCGGTCCGGACTGAGCCCGTTCGCCACGGTCAGCCGCGGCGAGTGGTCGGTGAGCGCACAGTACTCGTGGCCCAAACGCTGTGCGGTGGCCATCATTTCACTGATGGGCGCCGAACCGTCGGACCAGTTGCTGTGCAGATGCAGGTCGCCCTTCAGCGCAGTGCGCAGCGCTCCCCCGCCCAAATCTGCTGCCGCCGTACGAAGTTGGACGAGCGCGTCGGGCTCACGACCGGCCCAGGCCTGCGCGATCACGGCTGCGGTCTTGGGTCCGACGCCGGCCAGCGTCTGCCAGCCGTTGGTGCGGCCCAGCTTCTCGCGTTGTTCGGGTGTCAGCGCCTCCACCACATCCGCGGCCTTGCGATAGGCCATGACGCGACGGGATTCCTCACGAGCGCGGTCCTTATAGAAGGCGATCTCCCGCAGCGCGGCCACTGGGTCCATGGCATCCAGTCTGCCAATGCGCGGAGGAAACTCACAGGAATTAGGAGCCCGTCGTGACTAGTTTCAATAAGCGTGCGATTCGCCTTCAAAACCTCACCGCAAGACACCACCTGGTCGGACATGCTCGCCGTTTGGCAGGCTGCCGACGACATCGACGTGTTCGAGTCCGGCTGGACCTTCGACCACTTCTATCCGATCTTCTCCGATTCGACCGGCCCCTGCCTGGAGGGCTGGGTCACGCTGACCGCGCTGGCGCAGGCCACCAAACGGCTGCGGGTCGGCGTCCTGGTCACCGGCATCCACTATCGACACCCGGCAGTGCTGGCCAACATGGCGTCCGCGCTGGACATCGTCTCGAACGGCCGGCTGGAGCTCGGTATCGGCGCCGGTTGGAACGAAGAGGAGTCCGGCGCCTATGGCATCGAGCTCGGCTCGGTCAAAGAGCGGTTCGACCGCTTCGAAGAGGCCTGCGAGGTGCTCAAAGGCCTGCTCAGCCAGGACACCACTACCTTCGACGGCAAGTTCTATCAGTTGAAGGACGCCCGCAACGAGCCGAAGGGGCCGCAGCAGCCGCATCCGCCGTTCTGCATCGGCGGTAGCGGCGAAAAGCGGACCCTGAAGATCACCGCCAAGTACGCCGATCACTGGAACTTCGTCGGCGGGACGCCGGAAGAGTTCGCCCGCAAGCGCGACGTGCTCGCCGCGCATTGCGCCGACATCGGCCGCGACCCCAAGGAGATCACCCTGTCGGCGCACGTCCGGCTCGGCCAGGACTGCGACTACCGCAAGGTGGTCGACGAGGCTGCGGGCCTGGGCGCCGAAGGCCTGGACCTGGCGATCATCTACATCCCCCAACCGCATGACCCGGCCGTGCTGGAGCCGCTGGCCGAAGCCATCCGGGACTCAGGCCTGCTCACTGCCTGAGATACGGCAACCGCCCGGAGCCGAGAATTCGGTTCCGGGCGGGCGTGCGTTCTTAATTATCGCGGAGGTCACAAATCGATAACGATCAGCAAAGCAGCTGACGTTACTGCCGAATACCGTCGGCCAGAGCGGTCGAGCGAGCGCTAGACGCCGAAGCGGACCATGTCCGCAGCGGTGACCAGACGCTCGTTCTTGGCCGGAAACTCACGGCTCTTGACCGGGTGGCGGAGCAGGGACCAGGCAATACGTCCCATGCGTGAACGCGATAGCGGGTTGTTGTACACGGTGATCACTCCTGCGGTCGGCGATTGGTTGCACCGTGGGGCCAGACTATCGCACGGCCCCCGCGATTTCATTACAACGCCGGTCATCGGCAAACCTTTGGAGGCGCGCCGAAAGTAACAGCGGCGTGTCGCGTGTGACTGGTGTGATTCATGTTGCGGAAGAAGCCCTTAATGGCCTCTTAATTTAAGAGAGTGACCAGCCGGGCAAGTGACCCACCAGACAATATGAGCTATGTCACTCGGGTGAATCAGACCGGAAGCTCGCGCGGCTTCCGGAACACGTCATCCAGTGTGACGGTGCGCAGATTGCGCTCCTTCAGCAGATCGACCAGTTGGCCGTAGACGTGCGTCACCGGCAGGTGGTTGAGATGGCCGATGACCACCGTCTGCTCCGTGAAGTACTTGCCCGCCATCTTGAGGATGTAGTCCTCGGTGACGATGTTCTCGTCGCCCAGCGATCCCGTCCACATGGTCGGCGTCGAGTAGCCGAGCTCCGCGGCGATCTTGTCGACGATCGCGTTGTGGCTGCCGTACGGCGGCCGGTAGTACGGCCGGGAGTCGACCCCGAAGGTCGACTGCAGGAACTTGTGGTTGCGCTCCAACTGGTCGACGATCTCGTCCTTGGACAGTTTCGCCAGGTCCGGATGCGACCAGGTGTGGTTGCCCAGCTGAATCTGGCCCGACTCCACGAGCGGCAGCATCAGGTCCCGGTTCTCGGTCCACGACTGGTAGCGGCCGTTGACGAAATAGGTGAGCCGCATGCCGGTGTCCCGTGCGAGCTTGGTGTACGCGCGCACCACCTCGGAACTCACGCCGTCGTCGAGCGTGATCGCCACGCGGTTGCCGGCCACGTCCGGCAGGCTGCTGAGCTCGCCGCCGCCCGGCAACGCCAATCCCATGCCCCGCTGTACCGGTTCCTTCGGAGCCTTCGGCGGCGCCGCGGCCACGGTCGCGGCCGGTCCGTCGACGGCGCACCGCGCCAGGCCGACGCCGGCCACCACCGAGGCCGACAAGCCCACGAGAAAGCGTCGCCGGCTCAGCTCGGAGCCGGCGAACAGGGATGCGGGTGCGCTGGTGTAGTTCGCCATAAGTATTCAGTTCTGGTCGATCGGGACCCGAACCGATCAATTGTGCAACTCCAGTCACACCAGCCTCACGCGACACACCCGACGGTATCGAGTCGTTATCAACGGCATCATCAGGTACCGAGGCGCGCCCCGACCGCGCTAGACGCGAGCAGGCACCTCGTCGTCAAGGAATTCCGGCGGGTAGTCCCCGAGATCGTCGGCACTCATGGCCGTCGCGCCCACCACACGCGGCTCCGACGTACTCAACCGCAACCAACCGACCGCACCGATCAGGAAGCACAGGTACACCAGCGGATACCAGCCGCTCATCACTTGGCCGATCCAGAACGGCCGCAGGTCGAGGAAATTCCAGTACACGCCGCTGAAGTACATCGTGGTGTGGTTCCGGCCGGGTTTGTGCAGCGTCCACATGAACACCGCCGCGAACAAGCCGGCGGCACGGTACGCCCAGCCCCGAGCCCAACCACCCTGCGTCGTACAGGCTTTCCCGACGAGCCAGAAGATCACCGGCGCGAACCAGACCCAGTGCGCAGCCCAGCTGAACGGCGAGACGGCACAACCGGTCAGGCCCACCACCACGAGAGCCAGGGCCTGCTCGCCGCGGCGGTGGGCCCACCACGCCACCGCCAGTCCGGCAACCAGGACCAAGAGGCTCAGGGTGATCCACAACCATTCAGGCCGTGGAAGTGGTGCGAAGAAGCGCGCGAGAAAGCCGTTGATCGACTGGTTCGCCAGGTGATCGATAGGCGCGATGTGCGTGGTATCTCCGAGGTGACTCCAGAACCAACCGCTGTCCGCCGGAAGGAATGGCCAGGTACCTACCATCGTTGCCACGAAAGTCCCTGTGGCAACGGCAAAAGTACGCCATTGTCGAGTCAGCAGCAGGTACGGCAGGAACACCAGCGGCGTCAGCTTGATGCCCGCCGCCAGCCCCAACCCGATACCTCGAGAACGGGAAGCTTTGGGCCGCAACAGATCCAGCAGCACCATCGCCATGAGCAGCACATTGATCTGTCCCCACCAGAGCGTGGCCTGCACCGGCTCGACATCTATGACCGTCACGCCGAGTGCCGCGCTGACCGTCGCCAGTCGCCAGTCAGCGCGAACGCCGGCCAATCGCATTGTGCGCCAAGCCAACAGCGCCAAAAGCCCTACCGACAGGACCAACAGCGACCACTTCGCGACTTCGAAGCCGGCCAACGCGAAAGGGGCAAGCAGCACTGTCGCGAACGGCGGGTAGACGAACCACGCCTCTTTCAACGCCGGCGTCTCGTACAACGGCTTGCCGTGCCAGAGCCCATCGACCGCAGCTCGGTACGTCGACAGGTCGAAGTCGTTCTCCATCAATCCGAAGAACTTCACATCGAACGGCACCAGCTGGTTGTGCACCACCAACGCCAGTATCGCGACCGCGACCGCACCCAACACCACTGGATGCGGCAGTCGCGTCGGCCCTCCCCCACTGCTCACCGGCCGATTTTATCGAGCAGTGCGTGCGGCGCCCGTCGCCAATCTGCACCACCCATGCAGCGTGAGAGTCACCGGTTCTGCGTTCCTGACGTGAAAAAACCGTGGCCCGGCGGTGCATCGCACCACCGGGCCACGGTTGATTGTCAGATCAGCGCTGCGGCGCAGCCGTCGGCTTGATGGGCTTCGGCAGCGCCGACTCACCCATCAGGTAGCGGTCCACGCCGGCGGCCGCGGCGCGGCCCTCGGCAATGGCCCACACGATCAGCGACTGACCGCGGCCCATGTCACCGGCGACGAAGACGCCGGGCACGGTGGTCTGGAAGTCGTTGTCCCGGGCCACGTTTCCACGGTCGGTGAGCTCGACGCCCAGCTCGGTCAGCAGGCCCTCACGCTCGGGGCCGACGAAGCCCATGGCCAGGAAGACGATGTCCGCCGCGAGTTCGAAGTCCGAACCCTCGACCTTCTCGAACTTGCCGGCCTTCATGACGACCTCGTGCACCTTCAGCGCCGAGACCTTGCCGTCGGTGCCCACGAACTCCTCGGTGTTGACCGAGAAGACGCGCTCGCCGCCCTCTTCGTGTGCCGAGGACACCCGGAACATGAGCGGGTAGGTCGGCCACGGGGTCGACTCGGCGCGCTCCTCCGGCGGACGCGGCATGATCTCGAACTGGTGGACGCTCTCGGCACCCTGCCGGTGGGCGGTGCCCAGGCAGTCGGCGCCGGTGTCACCGCCACCGATGATGACGACCTTCTTGCCCTTGGCCGTGATCGGCGGCTCGCCGTCGGGTCCGAGGACGTCGTCGCCCAGCTGCACGCGGTTACCCCAGGGCAGGTACTCCATGGCCTGGTAGATGCCCTCGAGCTCGCGGCCCGGGATCGGCAGGTCACGCCATGCGGTCGCGCCGCCGGCCAGGACCACCGCGTCGTAGTCTTCCTGCAGCTGCTCGACGGTGATGTCGACGCCGACGTTGACGTTGGTCCGGAACTGCGTGCCCTCGGCCGTCATCTGCTCCAGACGACGGTCGATGTGCCGCTTCTCCATCTTGAATTCCGGGATGCCGTAACGCAGCAGACCACCGATGCGGTCGGCCCGCTCGAGCACGGTCACGTCGTGGCCGGCGCGAGTCAGCTGCTGGGCAGCGGCCAGACCGGCCGGTCCGGAACCGACGACGGCGACCTTCTTGCCGGTCTTCACGTCCGGGATCATCGGCTTGACCCAGCCCTGGTCGAAGGCGTTGTCGATCAGCTCGACCTCGACCTGCTTGATCGTCACCGGGTCCTGGTTGATGCCGAGGACGCACGACGCCTCACACGGCGCCGGGCACAGCCGCCCGGTGAATTCCGGGAAGTTGTTGGTGGCGTGCAGGCGCTCGATGCCGTCGCGCCAGCGGTCCCGGTACACCAGGTCGTTCCACTCGGGGATGAGGTTCCCGAGCGGACAACCGTTGTGGCAGAACGGGATACCGCAGTCCATGCAGCGCGAGGCCTGGACCTGCAGGGTCTCCTTGGAGAACTCCTCGTAGACCTCTTTCCAGTCCTTGAGGCGCAGGTCGACCGGCCGGCGGACCGGGGTCTGACGGTGGGTGTGCTTGAGGAAGCCGTTCGGATCAGCCACGAGCGGCCGCCATGATCGCTTCGCTGACGTCCTCGCCGGCGGCCTCGGCCCCGGCGATCGCCTCCAGTACCCGCTTGTAGTCGCGAGGCATCACCTTGATGAACTGCTCCTTCTGATTCTGCCAATCGGCCAGAATCCGCTGTCCCACAGCCGATTCGGTGCCATCGACATGGGCGGTGATGATCTCGTGCAGCCACAGTTCGTCGGTGGCGTCCAGCGCATCGAGATCGACCATCTCGCCATTGATGTTGCCCGGCAGGGCGCCCTTCGGGTCGTAGACGAAGGCCATACCGCCGGACATACCGGCGGCGAAGTTACGGCCGGTCTCGCCGAGGATGACGACCTTGCCACCGGTCATGTACTCGCAACCGTGGTCGCCCACGCCCTCGACGACCGCGACGGCGCCCGAGTTACGCACCGCGAACCGCTCGCCCACCACACCGCGCAGGAACGCCTGCCCGCTGGTGGCACCGAACAGGATCACGTTGCCGCCGATGATGTTCTCCTCGGCCACGTAGCCGGCGGGCGCGTTCTTCGACGGGCGCACCACGATGCGTCCACCCGAAAGACCCTTGCCGACATAGTCGTTGGCGTCGCCGTTCACCCGGAGGGTGATGCCCTTGGGCAGGAACGCGCCGAAGCTGTTACCCGCCGAGCCGTCGAACGTGATGTCGATGGTGCCGTCCGGCAGACCCTGGCCGCCGTGAACCTTCGTGACCTCGTGGCCCAGCATGGTGCCGACGGTGCGGTTCACGTTGGTGATCTTCATGGCGAGGCTGACCGGCACCTCGGACTCGATGGCGTCCCGGCACTCGGCGATCAGCTGCTGGTCGAGCGCCTTGTCCAGACCGTGGTCCTGGCTCGACGTGCAGTACAGATCCTGCTTCATGAAGGCCGACTCCGGTTCGTACAGCACCGGGGTCAGGTCCAGCTTCTGCGCGCGGTAGTGCGCGATGGCCTTGCTGGTGTCCAGCGCGCCGACCTGGCCGACCATCTCGTTGATGGTGCGGAAGCCCAGCTGCGCCATGAGTTCGCGGACCTCTTCTGCGATGAACAGGAAGAAGTTCTCGACGAATTCCGGCTTGCCGGTGAACCGCTCGCGCAGCACCGGGTTCTGGGTGGCCACACCCACGGGGCAGGTGTCGAGGTGGCAGACGCGCATCATGATGCAGCCCGAGACCACCAGCGGTGCGGTGGCGAAACCGAATTCCTCGGCGCCCAGCAGCGCGGCGATGACGACGTCGCGGCCCGTCTTGAGCTGACCGTCGACCTGCACGACGATGCGGTCGCGCAGACCGTTGAGCAGCAGGGTCTGCTGCGTCTCGGCCAGGCCCAGCTCCCACGGTGCACCCGCGTGCTTCTGCGAGGTCAGCGGCGTCGCACCGGTGCCACCGTCGTGCCCGGAGATGAGCACCACGTCGGCGTGCGCCTTCGAGACACCCGCGGCGACGGTACCGACGCCGTTCTCCGACACCAGCTTCACGTGGATACGGGCCTCGGGGTTGGCGTTCTTCAGGTCGTGGATCAGCTGCGCCAGATCCTCGATCGAGTAGATGTCGTGGTGCGGCGGCGGCGAGATCAGGCCGACACCCGGGGTCGAGTGGCGCACCTCGGCCACCCACGGGTACACCTTGTGCCCCGGAAGCTGACCGCCCTCACCGGGCTTGGCGCCCTGGGCCATCTTGATCTGGATGTCGGTGCAGTTCGTCAGGTAGTGCGACGTCACACCGAAGCGGGCCGACGCGACCTGCTTGATGGCGCTGCGCCGCCAGTCGCCGTTGGCGTCCCGCTCGAAGCGCTCGACGTTCTCGCCGCCCTCACCCGAGTTCGACCGTCCGCCAAGGCGGTTCATGGCGATGGCCAGCGTCTCGTGGGCCTCGGCCGAGATCGAGCCGTAGCTCATCGCGCCGGTGGAGAACCGCTTGACGATCTCGCTGGCGGGTTCGACCTCGTCGATCGAGATCGGTTCGCGCACACCTTCTTTGAACGTGAACAGGCCACGCAGGGAGGCCATGCGCTCGCTCTGGTCGTCGACCAGCTTGGTGTACTCCTTGAACACCGAGTACTGCCCGGTGCGGGTGGAGTGCTGCAGCTTGAACACCGTGTCCGGGTTGAACAGGTGGTATTCGCCCTCGCGGCGCCACTGGTACTCGCCGCCGACCTCGAGCTCACGGTGTGCCCACTCGTCGGGCCGGTCGAGGTAGGCGAGGCTGTGCCGCGCCGCGACGTCGGCCGCGATGTCGTCGAGGTCGATGCCGCCGGTCGGACAGGAGATGCCGGTGAAGTACTCGTCGAGCACGCGCTGGCTGATGCCGACGGCCTGGAACAGCTGGGCGCCGGTGTAGGAGGCCAGCGTCGAGATGCCCATCTTGGACATCACCTTCAGCACACCCTTGCCGGCGGCCTTGACGTAGTTGGCCTTGGCCTGGTCGCTGGTCAGACCGGTGATGACACCGCGGTCGACCATGTCCTCGACGGTCTCGAAGGCCATGTACGGGTTGATGGCGGCCGCGCCGACACCCACCAGCATGGCCATGTGGTGCACCTCGCGGGCGTCACCGGACTCGACCACGAGGCCGACCTGGGTGCGGGTGCGTTCCCGGACCAGGTGGTGGTGGACGGCCGCCGTCGACAGCAGCGACGGGATCGGCGCAAGCCATTCGTTGGACTCACGGTCCGACAGCACGATGATGCGGGCACCGTTGCGGATGGCCTGCGACACCTTGGTGCGGACGTCCTCCAGGGCGCGGCGCAGACCCTCTCCACCGTCGGCGACGGGGTACAGGCAGCTGATGACCGCGGCGCGCATGCCGTGCTTGCGGCCCCGGATCTCGTGGTCGGGGTCGACGCAGATCAGCTTGGACAGGTCGCCGTTGCGCAGGATCGGCTGCGGCACGACGATCTGCCGGCACGAGTTCTCGTCCGGGTTCAGCAGGTCACCCTCGGGGCCGATGACGCCCGAGAGGCTGGTGACGACCTCTTCGCGGATGGCGTCCAGCGGCGGGTTGGTGACCTGTGCGAACAGCTGCTGGAAGTAGTCGTAGAGCATCCGCGGCCGCTGCGAGAGCACAGCGATCGGGGTGTCGGTACCCATGGAGCCCAGCGCCTCGGCGCCGGTGCGGGCCATCGGCACGATCAGCTGATTGACCTCTTCGTTCGTGTAGCCGAACGCCTGCTGGCGCAGCACCACGCGGTGGTGCGGCATCTTGACGTAGTCGCCCGGGGGCAGATCGTCGATGTGGAACAGGCCGTTGTCGAGCCACTCCTGGTAGGGGTGCTCGGCCGCGAGCTTGTCCTTGATCTCCTCGTCGTCGACGATCCGGCCTTCGGCCATGTCCACGAGGAACATCCGGCCGGGCTGCAGGCGCATCTTCTTGACGACGGTCGAGGGGTCCAGATCCAGGACGCCGGCCTCAGAGGCCATGACGACGAGCCCGTCATCGGTGACCCAGATGCGCGAGGGGCGCAGGCCGTTGCGGTCCAGGACCGCGCCGACGATGGTGCCGTCGGTGAAGCACACCGACGCGGGTCCGTCCCACGGCTCCATGAGCGATGCGTGGTACTGGTAGAACGCCCGGCGGGCGGGGTCCATGGTCTCGCTGCGTTCCCATGCCTCGGGGATCATCATCAGCACGGCGTGGTGCAGCGGACGTCCACCCAGGTGCAGGAGTTCGAGCGCCTCGTCGAACCGTGCGGTGTCCGAGGCGCCCGGCGTACAGACCGGGAAAATCTTGTTCAGGTCGTTGTGGTACCCGAACACGTCGGTGTGGATGAGCGCCTCACGGGCCCGCATCCAGTTCTCGTTGCCGTTGACGGTGTTGATCTCACCGTTGTGCGCGACCCGGCGGAACGGGTGCGCCAGCGGCCACGACGGGAACGTGTTGGTCGAGAAGCGCGAGTGCACGATGCCCAGCGCGCTCTTCATCCGCTCGTCCTGCAGGTCCAGGTAGAACGCCTTGAGCTGCGGGGTGGTGAGCATGCCCTTGTAGACGATGGTCTTGCCCGACAGGCTCGGGAAGTACACCGTCTCGCGACCGGGGCCGTCCTGGCCCGGGCCCTTGGTTCCCAGCTCGTGCTCGGCGCGCTTGCGGATGACGTAGGCGCGGCGCTCGAGCTGCATGCCGTCGGCGCCGGCGATGAAGATCTGCCGCAGGGTCGGCATGGCGTCACGCGCCAGCGCACCGAGCGACGACTCGTCGAACGGCACATCGCGCCAGCCCAGGACCTGCAGGCCCTCGGCTTCGACGATCTTCTCGACGGCCTCGCACGCCAGCTTGGCGTCGCGGGCCGACTGCGGCAGGAAAGCGATGCCCGTGGCGTAGCTGCCTTCGGCAGGAAGCTCGAAGCCTTCCTCGGCGCACACGGCGCGGAGGAACTCGTCGGGAACCTGCAGCAGGATGCCTGCGCCGTCGCCGGTGTTCGGCTCGGCACCTGCGGCACCGCGATGCTCCAGGTTCAGCAGTGCCGTGATCGCCTTGTCGACGATGTCGCGGCTCCGACGTCCGTGAATGTCCGCGACCATGGCGACGCCACAGGCGTCGTGCTCATGCGCGGGGTTGTACAGCCCGACCTTGCTGGGTCCGCCGTGCTGCGGCGCCATTCCCACCTAACCCTTCACCATCTTCTTTACGAAGCATCGCTTGACCGCCGCTTTCAACGGCGTCAGCGGACTGAGCGACGGTATGCCAGCGTGCAGCACTGAACGACGGGCCGTCCCGCTCGCCTCGATTGAGACAAAACGATATGACAAACCCGGCCTGACATGCCAACTTAGGCAGACCTAATGAGGTTGCTGTGACTGTGTTGCACAGCACTCTAAAGCTACCGGTCGGTAGGGCCAATTTTATTGGAGCCCTTGCGTTTTCGCCAATCAATTCCGGTCACACCCCGACGGGGCCCACCTGCACCACTGGTCACGACACCGCAATATGGTTTGCTAGAAGTCACATTTACGCAGGCTGTTACCAAAAGTTTATTTGCTGCAAAGATTGCTCAGATTCTTAGATTCCGGGCCGGTCAGCGGGCACCCGCCGGTCACCTTTGAGCTGCTATTCAGCAACAGCCGGGCTCCCGGCCGCCCACCGGTGGGATCCTCGAAATGCTGTTTGCTGACCCGGCTTTTTCGACAGGAATTGGAGGGTTCGACCAAATGAGTGCTCCCACGATGACACACAAGCTGGCGGCGGAGGCCGTCGGCACCTTCTGGCTCGTGCTCGGCGGTTGCGGCGCCGCGGTCTTCGCCGCCAATCCCACCGAACACACCTCTATCGGCATCGGATTCCTCGGTGTCGCAATAGCTTTCGGCCTCACGGTACTGACGGGCGTCTACGCCTTCGGCACCGTCTCGGGCGGCCATTTCAATCCCGCGGTCACGCTCGGCGCGGCCCTGGCCCGGCGGATCGACTGGAAGGCACTGCCTAGGTACTGGATCGCCCAGGTCATCGGCGGCCTCATCGCCGGCGCGGTCATCTACTGGATCGGCAGCGGCCAGAAGGGCTGGTCGGCGACCGGCAACATGGCCGCGAACGGTTTCGGGGACCACTCCCCGGAACATTTCGGCCTGGCGTCGGTGCTCATCACCGAAATCGTCCTGACCGCGATGTTCCTGTTCGTGATCCTGGGCTCCACCGACGCCCGGGCGCCGAAGGGCTTCGCCGGACTGTCCATCGGCCTGTCCCTGACCCTGGTCCACCTGATCTCGATCCCGATCTCCAACACCTCGGTGAACCCGGCCCGCTCGACCGGCGTCGCGTTCTTCAACGGCAACGGGGCGCCGACGCAGCTGTGGGTGTTCTGGCTGGCGCCGTTGGTCGGCGCCGCCATCGCGGGCATCGCCTATCCGCTGTTGTTCGGCACGGCCGAGACGGATCACGAAGCCGACGTCGTGGCCGCCGCCTAGATTTCCTTCAGGCTGGGAATCGCCTGGCGCGCACCGAATCTCGGATTGCGCGCCAGGCCGCTGGCCTCGAGCAGCCGTACCGCCCGATGCCGGTGCGGCCGGAGCGGTTCCAGCAGTTCGACCATCGCGGCGTCGTCGATCGGGTGGCCCAGCAGGGTCCAGCCCACCATCTTGGCCAGGTGATAGTCGCCGACCGAGAGCGCGTCGGCGTCGCCGAACGCCTTCTGCACCGTCTCGGCGGCCGTCCAGAGCCCGACTCCCGGCAACGACATCAGGGCCGTGATCGCGGTCTCGGCGGTCAGCCGCTCCAGCGCGTCGGCCCGCTGTGCGCAGCCGACCAGGGTGCGGGCCCGGCCCGGATCCACGTTCGCGCGGTGGAATTCCCAGGACGGGATGCGGCGCCACGCCTCGGCAGTCGGCGGCAGCCGCATGCCGGCCGGCGCCGGGCCGGGCGCAGGTGCGCCATACCGCACGGTGAGCTTGCGGAACGAATTCCACGCATCCCGGCCTTGCACCCGTTGCTCGAGGATCGCCGGGACCAGTGCCTCCAGCACCCGTCCGGTCCGGCACACGCGCAGGTGCGGCACGCGGCGCCAGGCCTCGGCAATGGTCGGTTCGGTGGGTGCGAATCCCGTGGCGTCGTCTTCGGCGCCGACCAGCGCGGGTAGGCGGTCCAGGAACTCGGCGGCGCCGTCGCCCCACACCTCGCAGTCGACGGTCCTGAGATCGGGTGAGCTGAGGCGCGCGGTGACCCCGCCGGTGCGCATCAGGCTGGTCCGCCAGATGACGCCGTCGACGGTCCGGAAGGTCGGATCGGTCCCTCCGCGGCGCAGCGGCGACAACGTCAGGCCGAGGCCGGCCGGGCCGTCCAGGGCCAGGCTGGCGGTGGGCACGGCTCCAGGTTAGGCGGGGTGCACCACGATGTCGGCCTTGTCGGGGTAGAACGCCACCCGGCCGGCGATCTCAGCCACCGCGGGGTACGGCTGTTCGTACGTCCAGATGACGTCTTCGACGCCGCCGACGTGGTAGTAGCCGGCGTCACCCTTGTACGGGCAGTAGCTGGTGGTCGTACTTCGGGACAGCTCCGTCTGGTCGACGTCGGCGAGCGGAACATATTGCACCGCTGGGTAATTCGACTCTTGCAGAGTGAGTGCGTCAGTGGTGTCCGCAACCACGCGGCCGTTGACCGTCACGGTGACACGTCCGGCGGTCGGCGTGATGGTGATGGGGTGAGCCGCACTGGGCTCGAGCACGGGACGCTCGGTCATGTTCAGTGCAACACCTTTCCCGGCGGCGCCGATTCCCGACATGACGCTGGGCCTGTCACCAGTGACAGGCCCAGCCATCAGACGGCAACTACTGACGGATTACAGCGCAATCCAGATGCCGAAGAACCAGAAACCCCACGCCATGAAGCCTGGATCCCACACCGGGTAGACGGTGTAGCCCCAGTAGTCGAACGGGGGCGGCGGCGGTGCCCACGGCGGGGGCGCCACCCAGATGATGTTCGGCCTGGGCGGTGGTCCCCAGCCCCACGGCCCAGGACCATGGCCCCACGGCGGCGGGCCGCCACGCCAGTGCCAGTCGCCCGGTCCCGGGTCGCCCGGCCTGGGGTGCCAGTTCCCCTGGTCGCCGGGATGCCAGTCCCCACGGCCATTGTCGTTGTCGCCCGGGTGCCAGTCGTCGTGATTGCCCGGGTTACCTGGCGGTGGCCCACCCGGCCCGCCGCCGGGATCACCGGGGTTTCCAGGTGGACCGCCGGGGTTTCCAGGTGGACCGCCGGGGTTTCCGGGCGGACCGCCGCCACCCGGTCCGTGTCCGTTACCCGGACCGTTGCATACCTGCATCGGCGGGCAGGGTGCAGGCTTCGCCTGCGCGATATTGACTCCTAATCCCATAATCGCCGCGCTCACACCGGTGGTGAGCGCGGTAGCTGCCACAAACGTCTTTTTGCTCATATCAACCCAACTCCTTCGTTGGAAGGTGCCGTCACGCGGTATATCGCCGGGATACCCCGAAACGGTTACCGCAAAGATCGAGCATTCTTGTTGCGCCACCGACAATTACCGCTTGCCCAACCCCAGGACGGTCTGTCTACGATCAGCGCCATGACCGCACAGGGACCCGCCTCCGTCACCGCCGCCATCGAGATCGCCGCCAGCCCGTCGGCTGTCTACGCGCTGCTGACCGATCTGCCCACCTTGGCCTCGCTCGCCGAGGAGGCACACACCATGGAGTGGCAGAAGGGGTCCTCGGCGGTACCCGGTTCGGTGTTCAAGGGACACAACCGCAACGGCTCGAAGACCTGGACGACCAGCTGCACCGTCACCGAAGCCGAGCCGGGCAAGACGTTCGGCTTCGCCGTGAAGTCCTCGATCGTGCCCATCGCGCACTGGCGCTACGACATCACCGAGACGCCGAACGGCTGCCGGGTCACCGAGTCCACGTGGGACAACCGGCCGGGTCTGTTGAAGCTGTTCGCCGCCTCGCTCACCGGGGTCGCCGACCGGGACGCGGCCAACGCCGAGAACATCCGGCTGACGCTCGAGCGGCTGAAGGCCCGCGCCGAGGCCGCCTGACCGGGCCGGGCGGTCAGCCCCACGAATACCGGTGGTACTGCGACATGTGGCGCATGCCGGGCACGGCGCGCATGACGGCGGCCATCACGCGCAGTCCCGTCGGCAGCAGGTTGTAGCCGTCGGGGCCGAGGGCGGACTCCCATGACAGCAGCCGCAGTCCCGGCACTGCCGACAGGACGTCGTCGGGGCCGTCCATGGCCCACTTCAACGTCGCGCCCGAACGGCGCACCACGGAGTTCGTCCACTGCAGCTTCACACCGAGCCGGCTGAAGGCATCGAATTGCAGTTCCCCACTTGGGAAATGCGCCACGATGCGACGGAACAGTGCCTGGCCGTCGGCCTCGCTGAGGTACATCGTGAGGCCCTCGGCCAGCATCAGTACCGGGCGGTCGGCCGGGATGCCGGCGAGCCACGCCGGGTCCGTCACCGATGCCGGGACGATGTGGCAGTGCTCGCGGGCCGGGTAAAGCTGACGGCGCAGCTCGGCGACCTCCGGGTAGTCGATGTCGTACCAGTCGACGCCGGGTCCCGGGTCCAGCCGGTAGTGTCGGCTGTCCAGTCCGCAACCCAGGTGCAGCACAACGGCTTCCGGGTAAACGGCCAGGAACTGCCGGGCCGTCTTGTCGAAGTAGGCCGACCGCAGCGTGACCCCCGGCGACCTGGCGGCCGTGATCGTGGTCTGCGACCAGTCGTAGTCGATGCGGGCGACGACATCGCGGGCGTAGGTGTCGTGCAGCACCGACTTCGGCAGGTCGGCGTCCAGTGCCTTGGCGTACAGCGTGGCCAGCATGGTCTGCGGTGCCCCGGTCAGGTCCACCTGCAATCTGTCCGTCATGGCTTCGACGCTAGCCGCGGTAGGCCTTGCCGCGCCACGACTTAACGCTGCACGGCGCGTTGTTCAGCCCCGGGATTTCTGGGCCTGCCGAGCCTTTCGCAGGCCCACCCAGAACCGCGCCGCTTCCCGCACCGCGTCCTCGACGGGCCTTGGCTCCCAGCCCAATTCAGCCCTCGCCTTGCTGCAGTCGACGGGCGCCTCAGCGCGCATCAGTCGCAGTGACGCCAGCGACATGTGTTCGTCGGTGCCCTTGAGCCGGCCTTTGACGGTGCCCAGGGTGGCGAGTGTGTACGTCACCGGCAGCGGCAGCGACTTGGCCGGCGCCGGCACCCCGGCCTCGGCCGCGGCGATGCGCGCCACCTCGGCATTGCTGATCATCTTGTCGGAGATCAGGTATCGCTCACCGGGCCGGCCCTTGTCGGCGGCCAGGATCAGCGCGCGGGCGGCGTCGTTGACGTCGACCGCTTCCAGCTCGATGCCGCTCATCACGAACGGCAGCTTCCCGAACGCGGCGCCGGCGATGATGGCGCCGTGCGGCGTACGGCCCCAGTCCGTTCCGCCGTACGTGGTGGACACACACATCGCGACGGCCGGCAGCCCGCGTTCCCGGGCGTACTGCAGCACCAGTTTCTCGGCCTGCACGCGCGAGCGCACGTACGGCGGCAGCGTGCGCTCGTCGGCGATGTCGTCCTCGGTGGAGACGAAGCCGCGCTTGCGCCCCACCGTGGCGTAGCTGCTCGTGAAGACGAATTTCCTTAGGCCCGACGCGATTTCGGGTTCAACCGCGACGTCCAGCACATTGCGGGTGCCCTCGACGTTGGTGCGGAACAACGGCGACGGATCCCGGAGCCAGCCGCGGGTGTCGACGACGCAGTAGTAGATGACGTCGGCGCCGGTCATCGCGGCCCGCAGGGTGTCGTTGTCCCAGATGTCGCCCTCGTAGCGGGTGACGGCGAGGTCGTCGATGCCGATGGTGTTGGCACCGGCCCGAACCATGACCCGCACGTCCTCCCCGGCCGCCACCAGCTGCCGGGTGACGTGCGAGCCGAGATAGCCGTTGGCCCCGATGACAAGCGACGTCATCGGCGTCCCCTACCGCCGAACTTCTGCATCCACTCCTCGGCCACCTCCGGCAGCGTGCCCAGCGCTTCGGCCTTCTTGCACCACGCCATGGTGGCCTCGAGGAACTTCATGGGGTTGTAGATGTCTTCCTGCTTGCTCCACAGGCCGTCGCCCGCGTACGTCATGATCGAGATGTTGGTGGCGCCGATGATGGTGCCGTCGCCGGGATCGCGCATGGGGTTGTCGAGCTCGCAGATGACCCGACCGGTCGCCTCGTCGTACACCTTCCACAGCGACGGGAACGACGTCATGTAGCTGCCGGGGAAGTTCTCCATGGTGTTCCAGATCCAGGGCCGCACCTCCTCGCGGCCGTGCATGGTGCCCATGGCGTGTTCGATGTACAGCACGTCCTCGGTGTAGTGGTCGGTCCACGGATCCCAGTCGCGCGTCTGGGCGGCGCGGTCCACGGTCTGCTCGAAGACGTCGAATGCCGCGATGAGTTCGTCGCGACTGAAGGTGTTGCCCGTCACAGGAAAACTAGAACACGTTCTAGTGACGTTTGTCGAGCACTTGCGCACTCGCCGGGAGTTCGGTTCGCTGGAATCAAAGCGAGGAGGCGTACATGACCGACACTGCGACCGCGATCCTGGCGGGCGGCTGCTTCTGGGGGATGCAGGACCTGATCCGCAAGCAGCCGGGTGTGCTCAAGACCCGGGTCGGTTACACCGGCGGGACCAACGATCACCCGACCTACCGCAACCACCCCGGCCACGCCGAGGCCGTCGAGATCATCTACGACCCCAGCCAGACCGACTATCGGGCGCTCCTGGAGTTCTTCTTCCAGATCCACGACCCGTCGACCGTCAACCGGCAGGGCAACGACGTCGGCACCAGCTACCGCTCGGCGATCTTCTACACCGACGACGAGCAGAAGCGCATCGCCGAAGACACCATCGCCGACGTCGACGCCTCGGGTCTGTGGCCCGGCAAGGTGGTCACCGAGGTGACGCCGGCCGTCCCGTTCTGGGAGGCCGAGCCGGAGCACCAGGACTACCTGGAGCGCATCCCCAACGGCTACACCTGCCACTTCCCGCGGCCGGGCTGGAAACTGCCCAAACGAGCGTGATTTGTGCACGATTTTCCGCGCGGGCCGCGGAAAATCGTGCACAAATCGCTAGGTGGCGGCGCGCTCGGCGATCAGCCGGGCCACGAGCTCGGGGTGCTGGTCCGGCAACCAGTGGTTTGCGCCTTCGACGATCTCGAACTTGTACGGCGCGTGGACGAACTGCTCGGTCGGCAGGGCACCCTTGCGGCCGAGCGCGATGTCGCCGTCGCTCCAGATGTATGTGGTCGGCCGCGTCACCGGGATGAACGCCGATTTCGGGTTCACGAACGGCATGGCGCGGTACCAGTTGAGTGCGGTGGTCAGGGCCCCGCTGTCGAACACCTCGGCCCGCGTGACAGCCAGCGCCTCATCGGTCATTCCGCTGCGCGGCATCGCCAACTGCGCGAACCGTTCGCCGAGCCACGGCAGCTGGAAGATCAGCATGTAGTACGAGTGCAGCGCCTGCGTCCCGACGGCCATCGCCTTCAGGAAGGCACCGGTATGGGGCACCGACACCGCGGTGAGGGTGCGCACCAGCTCGGGTTTGGTCGCCGTCAGCGCCCAGGCGATCGCGGCGCCCCAGTCATGCCCGACCACGTGCACCGGCCCGCCGACCAACTCGATCAGCGCGGCGACGTCGTCGGTCAGTTTGGGGATCGTGTACTGCCGCCGGCCCTTCGGCCGGGCACCGGGCGAGTAGCCGCGCTGATTGGGCGCCAGCGTCCGGAAACCGTTGGCATGCAACAGCTCCGACACGGCAGTCCAGGACTCGGCGGTCTGCGGGAAGCCGTGCAACAACACCACGACATCGCCGTCGACGGGGCCGGAGTCGACCACGTCGAAGGTCAGTCCGTCATGGCGGTACTGCGTAATCCGTTCGGTCACAGCATGAACCTACAGCGGGGTGACCCGCCGGCGTAAGGTCACGCGGCCGCCGTCTTTGGGCGTGTAGGCCACACCCCGCGAGAAGACCTTCTCCCCCGGCGCGCTGCTGACCTGAATGGCGAAGTGCCGCAACACCGTCCGCAGCACCACGTCCATCTCGACCTGCGCGAACACCGCCCCGACGCAGCGCCGGGTACCGCCGCCGAACGGCAGGAACGCCAGCGGCGGACGGCGCCCGAGGAAGCGCTCCGGGTCGAACCGCTCCGGATCGGCGAATTCCTTTGCGTCCTCGTGCATGTGGTCGATGGCGACGATGATCGAGAAGCCCCGCGGGATGACCCATTCCCCGAGCTGGAAGGTCGGCGCGTACACGTGCCGGCCGGCGAAGTCGATGATGGTGCGGATGCGTTGCACCTCGAGGATGGTCGCCTGGCGGTACTCGTCGGTGTCACCGGCTGCCACCTCGTCTTCGAGACGGCGCAGCACCTCGGGGTGGCGGGAGATCCGTTCGAAGACCCACGCCATGGTGGCCGCGGTGGTTTCGTGGCCGGCGGCCAGCAGTGTCAGCAGTTCGTCGGCGATGTCGCTGCGGGACATCGCCGTTCCGTCCTCGTAGGTGCTGCGCAGCAGCAGCGCCAGCACGTCGTCGCGGCTGTCGAGATCAGGGTCGGCCGCGACCGTGTCGATGAGTCTGCCGACGACCTCGTCGTACCGGCGCCGGTATTCGGCGAGCCGGCCCCACGGCGTGAAGCGGCCGTAGGTGCGCGGCGGCATGGGCAGCACCGCCAGTCGCGACCCCAGGGTGACCCACGGCGGGATGATGCGCCGTAGCTCGTCGAGGTGGTGACCGTCGGCGCCGAACACCGCGCGCAGGATGGCGTTGAGGGTGATGTGCATCATCGGTTCGAGCGTGGGGAACGACTTCCCCTCGGGCCAGGACGCCGCCGCACGCAGCGTCTCCTCTTCGAAGATGCGCTCGTAATTCTTGATGCTCTTGCCGTGGAACGGCGGGGTCAGCAGCTTGCGGCGCAGCCGGTGCTCGGAACCGTCGAGCGCGAACACCGATCCGCTGCCGAGGACGCGGGACAGGTTCGGCTGGATGTTGCCGACGTCGGCGGGGTTCGCGGCGAACACCTGCTTGGCCAACTGGGGGTCGGTCACCATGACGGCGCGGCCGAAAACCGGTGCATCACAGGTGAATACCGGACCGAGTCGCGGCACCATCCGGTTGACGAACCGGCGCCGATTGGTCGCGAACGCGACCCCTTGAAGAATCTTGGGCACTCCGGTCGCCGGTGGCAGATGGATCGCCGGGGCGCACTCGGTGAGTTCAGCGGTGACGGTTTCGGTCATGGCACGCTCCAAACCACTGTTTACGCGGTACCACGGTGTACCGCGTGGTTATCCGGTACGGTACCGGCTGGTACCAAAGGTGACAAGGGTTTTGGGAGAGCGATGGCAGGCAGCGAGGTCAACGCGGCGCAGACGGCTCCGCAGCCGTTCCGCGGGCGGCTGCTCGACGGGCTCGCCACCTCCCTGGAGACCCGGGGCTACCGCGACACCACCGTCGCCGACATCGTCCGGAACGCCAAGACCTCCAAGCGCACCTTCTACGACCAGTTCGCCAGCAAGGAAGAGTGCTTCGTCGAACTGCTGCGCTCCAACAACGACGACCTCATCGCCCGGATCCGCGCCGCCATCGATCCCGATGCCGACTGGGAGCAGCAGGTGCGCAACGCGGTCGACGCGTACGTCGCGCACATCGCCTCCCGGCCCGCGATCACCTTGAGCTGGATCCGGGAGGCGCCGGCGCTCGGTGACGCCGCGCTGCCACTCAATCGCCTGGCCATGGAGCATCTCACCGACATGGTCGTCGACCTCACCAGTGGTTCGGGGTTCCAGCGTGCCGGCATCGCCCCGATCGACCGGCCGGTGGCCCTGATCCTGCTCGGCGGTCTCCGCGAACTCACCGCACTGCTCGTCGAGGACGGCCGCGACGTCGCAGAGCTCACCGAACCTGCTGTCACCGCCGCGCTCGCGATGCTGGGCACCCGATCGTCAGCGCAGCATCAGCCGCGCTGACTTCTCCAGCCGCGCGGCGATCTCGTCGTACGACGTGAACCCCATGCCGGCCCGGACCAGCGCGCCCGAATAGAGCATCTCCAGCGACTCGATGACATCGTCGTCGACGTCCGGACCGAGCGCCGCGGCCAGTCGGGAGCGGATATCCGCGGCGATGCGCTGCCGCAGCACCTCGACGTCGGGGTCGCGGCCCAGCAGCGCGTTGGTGACGGCGCCGGCGAACTCCGGCTCGTCGATCACCAGTAGTGCGATGTGCCGCAGCACCTCGGTCACCCGCGTGGCAGGATCGTCGGAGTCATGCGCCGCGGGCGGCGACGACGCCAGGCGACGCCAGAACACCTCGGCGACCAGGTGTTCCTTCGACGAGAAGTAGGTGTAGGCCGTCGCCGCGCCGACACCGGCGTCGGCCGCGACCCGGCGGACCGTCAGCCCCGCGAAGCCTTCGCGGCGCAACAGGTCGAGCGCGGCACGGCTCAGCCGGTCGACCGTATCGGCCTGTTTGGCCGTCAACCGGCGCCGGGTGGGCTCAAGCGCCTGTTCAGACACGTGTCCGGACGCTACGGCAACGGGCGAACCGCAGCAAGCGGTCTACCGTGGACACATGCGGGCGTTGATCGTCGTCGACGTGCAGAACGACTTCTGCGAAGGGGGTTCCCTCGCGGTGTGCGGTGGCGGTGAAGTGGCCCGCGCGATCAGCGATCTGCTGGCCCGGCGCGAGTACGACCACGTCGTCGCCACGGCCGACCATCACATCGACCCGGGCGCGCATTTCTCCGACCAGCCCGACTACGTGACGTCGTGGCCGCCGCACTGCGTCGCCGGGACACCGGGCGCGCAGTTCCACCCGGAGCTCGACGTTTCCACGGTCGAGGCGGTGTTCCGCAAGGGCCCGTACTCCGCGGCCTACAGCGGGTTCGAAGGCGAGGACGAAAGCGGCACCACACTGGCGGACTGGCTGCGCACCCGCGGCGTCGACGAGGTCGACGTGGTCGGCATCGCCACCGACTACTGCGTCAAGGCCACGGCGGCCGACGCCGCCGACGCCGGGTTCCGCACCCGCGTCCTGCTCGATTACACCGCCGGGGTATCGGCCGAAAGCACGACGAATGCCGTTGCCGCCCTGAGAGATTCCGGTGTGACGGTCGCCTGAGGCACTTCCCGTCGCTCCGCTCGCCCCTAACGCGTCGGATCCACCGGCCGGCCCGACCACCGCGGCAACCGCCCGGCCTGCAGCGCCCGCACGCCCTCCTTGGCGTCGTCATGCGCCATCACCGCGAGATGAATCTCGGTCTCCCGCCGGCCCACCTCGTCGCGCGACAGGTCGAACGAGTCCCAGAGCAGCCGCTTGCTGGCGGCCACCGACATCGGCGCGGTGTTGTCCGCAATGTCGTGGGCCACCGCCAGCGCGGCCGGCAGCACCTCATCAGCGGGCAGCACGCGGCTCGCGATGCCGAGCTCCGCGGCGCGGCGGCCGTCGAAAGTCGTTCCGGTCAACAGGATTTCCGCGGCCCGGGCGATGCCGACCAATCGCGGCAATGCCCAATGCGAGTAGGCGTCCCCCACCACCCCGCGGCGCACCTGCACGACGCCGTAGCGGGCGTCGGCGGCGAAAATCCGGATATCGCACTGCAGCGCCAGGGTGAGCCCCAGCCCGATGGCGTGCCCGTTGACCGCCGCGATCACCGGCTTGCTCAACGACCACGCCGGAACCGGGATGCCGGCCGCACTGAACTCCGGGCCCGGCGCCGCGAACGTCTCGTCACCCGCGGCCAGGTCGGCCCCGGCGCAGAACGCCGGTGGCGCCCCGGTCAGCACGACGGCACGCACGTCGTCTGCCTGGTCGCACCGGGTGTAGGCGTCGGCGAGTTCTTCCCGCATCCCGTCACCAAAGGCGTTGCGCCGCTCGGGCCGGTTCAGCGTCAGCGTCACCACACCGCCGTCGAAGCCGGTCAGCAGCGTGCGGTATGCGGGGAACACCGCCCGAGTAAACCACGATTCTGCAATACCTCTGTAACAGAGCTATTGTTGAGACGTGCCCGCCCACACCGCTCCCGTCCCGGACCTCACGACCGACCTGTTCCACACGGTCGGCACGTTCCGCCGGCAGTTGCGCCGGACCGCCGGCGGGAGCTTCGCGGGCGTCACCCAGTCGCAGGCCGAACTGCTCAGACTCGTCGGCCGCCGGCCCGGCATCTCGGTTCGGGAAGCCGCACAGGAGTTGGGCCTGGCCGCCAACACCGCGTCGACCCTGGTCTCCAAGCTGGTCACCGACAACCTCCTGGTCCGCACCGTCGACCCCGACGACCGCCGCATCGGGCGCCTCCGGCTGACCGAGCCGGCCCAGCAGCTCGCCGATCAGACCAGTGCCTCCCGCCGGGCCGCCCTCGATGTCGTGCTCAATCAGCTCAGCACCGAGCAAATCGATGATCTGTCAAGGGGTTTGACCGTCCTGGCCGAGATGACCCGAATGCTCCAGGAGAGCCAGCCATGAGTACTCCCGCAATCGAATGCGATCACGTCACGCACTGCTACGGCGATTTCACCGCCGTCGACGACCTGAGCCTCACCGTCGACGTCGGGGAAACCATGGGACTGCTCGGCCCCAACGGCGCCGGCAAGACCACCCTGGTGCGCCTGCTCACCACCCTGACGCCCGTGCAGCACGGGCAGGTGCGCATATTCGGGCTCGACGCCGGCCGCCGCACCATGGATATCCGCCAGAACCTCGGCTATGTGCCGCAACAACTCTCGATCGAATCCGCCCTCACCGGACGCCAGAACGTCGACCTGTTCGCGCGGCTGTACGACATACCGCGCCGCGAGCGCCGCGACAGGGTCGACGACGCGCTGCGCGCCATGCAGCTGCTCGACGTCGCCGACCGGCCCGCCAAGACCTACTCGGGCGGCATGGTTCGGCGACTCGAGCTGGCGCAGGCCCTGGTGAACCGGCCGTCGCTGCTGATCCTCGATGAACCCACCGTCGGCCTGGATCCCATTGCGCGCGACAGTGTCTGGACCCAGGTGGCGAACATGCAGCGGGAGTTCGGCATGACGGTCCTGCTCACCACGCACTACATGGAGGAAGCCGACGCGTTGTGCGACCGGGTTGCCCTCATGCACCACGGCGTCTTGCAGGCCGTCGGGTCGCCCACCGATCTGAAGGCGTCGCTCGGTCCGGCTGCCACGCTCGAGGACGTGTTCCGGCACTACGCCGGGTCCGACCTGTCCGGGGACGACGACCGCCAGACCTTGAAGGACGTCCGCGCTGGAAGGAGGACTGCCCGTCGTGTCAGTTGACGTCGAACTCGTCGCCGCACCGCGCGGCGCCAGGCGCATCGGCGGGCTCGCCCGCCGGATGGGCGCCTTCGCTCTGGTCGAGTTGCAGAAGCTGCGCTACGACCGCACCGAGTTGGTCACGCGGACAATCCAGCCCGCCCTGTGGCTGCTGATCTTCGGCCAGACCTTCTCGCGGCTGCATGTCATCAACACCGGCAGTGTGCCGTACCTGTCGTTCCTGGCGCCGGGGATCATCGCCCAGTCGGCGCTGTTCATCTCGATCTTCTACGGCATCCAGATCGTCTGGGACCGCGATGCCGGCATCCTGGCCAAACTGATGGTGACCCCGTCGCCGGCCTCGGCGCTGATCACCGGCAAGGCGTTCGCGGCGGGAGTCCGCTCGATAGCGCAGGTGATCGGAGTTCTGGTGATCGCCCTGCTGATGGGCATCCATCTCAGCTTCAACCCGCTGCACATCCTGGCCGCCATGGCGGTGGTGATGCTCGGGTCGGCGTTCTTCGCTTGTCTGTCAATGACTCTGGCGGGCCTGGTCCGCAACCGCGACCGCCTGATGGGCATCGGCCAGGCCATCACCATGCCGCTGTTCTTCGCCTCCAACGCGCTGTATCCGGTGGACATCATGCCGGGCTGGCTGCGCGCGCTCTCCACCGTCAACCCGCTGTCGTACGAAGTGAACGCGCTGCGCTCGCTCCTGCTGGGCACGCCCGGCCACACCCTGCTGGACATCGCGGTCCTGGCCGTCGCCGCGGTGGTGGGCATCGCTGCGGCCTCGGCCCTGCTGCGCCGCCTGGTGCGGTGACGAACGCTGCGGCATTGGTGTCGTATCGCTCGGTCCTGCCTGCTGCGGCCTGAACAGCTGTTAGGTTCAACCCATCCGGCGGGGGTCAAGATCAACAGCAGTGCCTCAGATTGGAGTAAACGTTGCGCAACGTCACCAAGATCGCTGCAGCAGTCTTCACCGTCGCGGCAGTTTCCGCCGCCGCCACCGAAACCCTGTCCAACAGCCCGGCCACCATCCCGTTCATCCCGACGGGCATCAGCCAGTCGGCCAGCAGCGTCGGCTTCGCCGACTCCGACGTGTATGGCATGAACGCCGACGACATCAACCACACCTTCGACCTGATGTCGGCGACGGGCGTGCGCACCGTCCGCATCATCATCCCGTGGGCAGGCATCGAGGGCACCCAGGGCAGCTTCAACTGGGGCCAGGTCGACACCGTCGTCGGGGCGGCCAACGCCCGCCACATGTCGGTGGTCGGCGCGATCGTCGCGACACCGGCCTGGGCCGTCGCACCCGGTGCCATCCCGATCAGCAGCCCGCCCGCCTCCGCCGCGGTATACGGCGATTTCGCCGGCGCGGTCGCCGCGCACTACCGGGGCCGGGTTGACGCCTACGAGATCTGGAACGAGCCCAACGCCGTGATGTCGTGGACCTCCGGCCCGCAGGGCCCGGAGCCCGCCGTCTACGCCGACATGCTCAAGGCCTCGTACCCGAAGATCAAGGCCGCCGATCGCGGCGCCGTCGTCATCGGCGGTGTCGTCGGCGCGGTCGTGTCGTTCGGCTCGCTGACCCTGGACCCCGTCACCTTCATCCAGCGCATGTACGCCGCCGGCGCGGCCGGTTCGTTCGACGCGCTGTCGTTCCACCCGTACCACTACAACCTGAAGTTCTCGGCCGGCGCCGGCGTGCCCAACTCGCCGCTGAGCCAGACCGACGGCATCCACCAGGCCATGGCCGCCAACGGTGACGGCGGCAAGAAGATCTGGGCCACCGAGTACGGCGAGCCCAACTCGGCTGTCGACGAGGCCACGCAGGCCGACTACATCCGCGACTTCCTGGCCAAGTGGCGCACCCTGCCCTACGCCGGTCCGTCGTACATCTACACCACGCGCGACCGTGTCACCGGCAGCTCGAACCCCGAGGAATCCATCGGCGTCTACCGCTCCGACTGGACCCCGAAGCCGGCTCAGGCCGCCGTCAAGGCCATGGCCTGACGGTCATCGTCGGCGGTTGGTACACCTAACCGCCGACGATGTTCGCGATCGCTCCCAGCGGCAGGTCCAGCCAGTGCGGCCGGTGCCGGGCCTCGTATCCGGCTTCGTACACCGCCTTGTCGAGCTCGTAGGCGGCGAGCAGTTCCGCGTCGGGCTCGGCACCGCCGGCCTCGGCATAGCCTGTGCAGAACGCCGCCCGGTTGCGGTCGGCCCATTCCCGCGCACGCGCCGCGAGTTGCTTGCGGCGCTGCTCGTTGCCGCCGCCCTCGGTCAGCCGCTGGAACGCCGCGTACTGATAGGACCGCAGCATTCCGGCGACGTCCCGCAGCGGTGAGTCGGGTACCCGGCGCTGATCCAGTGACTGCCCGGGTTCGCCTTCGAAGTCGATCAGCAGCCAGGTCTCGGGGGTGCGCAGCACCTGGCCCAGATGCAGGTCGCCGTGAATCCGTTGCACCGTGATCGGCTGCCCCTCGAGCGCGCGGTAGCGACCCTCGATGGCCGCGGCGTACTCGCGGACCTGCGGCACCGACGCGGTCACCGCGGCCAGCCGCTCCAGCATGGTCTCGACGGGAAACAGCGCCGTGGCGGTGCCGAGTTCGGCGGCCAGCGTGGCGTGCACCGCGGCGACGGACTGGCCCAGCCGCTCCGACTCGCCGGCGAAGTCACCGCCGACCTCGTTGGCGTACAGGTCGCCCTCGGCGTACAGGTCCCGGGTGCTGGCGACCGCCATGTCCCAGCCCTCGGCGGCGTTGTCGGCGAAGCGGGCCAGCATGCCCAGCGCCGTCTCCGGTCCGCCGTCCAGCGACATCGTCCCCAGCAGCGGCGCCACATGCGGGCTACCGGCCCGGCCGAGCACCCGGGTGAGCTCGATGTCGGGATTCACGCCGGGTGTGACCCGGCGGAACAGCTTGAGGATGGCGGCTTCGTCGAACACGACGCTGGTGTTGCTCTGTTCGGCGCCCATCACGCGCGCCGTCTCGCCCGCCGGCAACTCGGCGTCGGACTCGGCGGCGAATGAGACCGGACCGACCGTCGCCGAGTCGGCGATCAGGCGCAGCAGCAGGTTCGCGACTTCCGGGTCACCCAGCGCGTCACCGACCTCGCCGTCGCCCTGGCGCAGCACCAGCTGGTACCGCTCGCCGGGGCCGTCGTCGTAGCTGACGTCGAGCAGCACCAGGTCGATGTCGTCGCGCAGCGCCACCACCAGTGCTGGTTCGGCATCGGCCAGCTCCCGGTTGCGGCCGGCGTACCAGCGCTGCTGGGTCAGGTATTCGGTCAACTGTGGATCCATCACGGCTCCTCACCGACGGGCGCACGCAACGAGAACCAGTAGAAACCATGCCCGGGCAGTGTCAACAGGTAAGGCAGTTCCCCGATGCGGGGGAATTCGACCTGGCCGGTCAGTTCAACCGGCGTGTAGCCGTTCCAATGCTGCAGGTTCAGTTCGATCGGCTGGGGAAAACGGGACAGATTGTTGACGCACAAAACAGTGTCAGCCTCACCACCATCTCGCACGAGCTCGCGCACGTAGGTGAGTGCCGACGGATTGGAGCCACCGAGTTCCCGGAACGAGCCGACGGCGAACGCGTCGTGCCGCCGCCGCACCGCGAGCATGGTGCGCGTCCAGTTGAGCAGGGAGTTCGTGGTGTCGCGCTGGGCTTCGACGTTCACCGCCTGATATCCGTACACCGGGTCCTGGCTCGGCGGGACGTAGAGCCGGCCGGGGTTGGCGGTGGAGAACCCGGCGTTGCGGTCGGCCGACCACTGCATCGGGGTGCGCACGCCGTCGCGGTCACCCAGCCAGATGATGTCGCCCATCCCGATCTCGTCGCCGTAGTACAGCACCGGGGACCCCGGCAGCGACAACAGCAACGCGGTGAACAGCTCGGTCTGGTTGCGGTCGTTCTCGAGCAGCGGGGCCAGGCGCCGGCGGATGCCGACGTTGGCTTTCATCCGCGGATCCTTGGCGTACTCGGAGTACATGTAGTCGCGCTCTTCGTCGGTGACCATCTCCAACGTGAGCTCGTCGTGGTTGCGCAGGAATATGCCCCACTGCGCGAGGTCCGGTATCTCCGGGGTCTGCGCCAGGATCTCCGAGATCGGGAACCGGGACTCCCGGCGCACCGCCATGAAAATCCTTGGCATCAGCGGGAAATGGAACGCCATGTGGCATTCGTCGCCGCCCGTCTCGGGGTCGCCGAAGTATTCGACGACGTCGGCGGGCCACTGATTGGCCTCCGCCAGCAGGACCCGGCCGGGGAATTCGTCGTCGACCACCTTGCGGCAGCGCTTGAGGAAGGCGTGCGTCTCGGGCAGGTTCTCGCAGTTGGTGCCCTGACGCTCGAACAGGTAGGGCACCGCGTCCAGCCGGAATCCGTCGATCCCCAGCTTCAGCCAGAAGCGCAGCACGTCGATCATCGCTTCCTGCACGGCCGGGTTGTCGTAGTTCAGGTCGGGCTGGTGGGAGAAGAAGCGGTGCCAGTAGAACTGCTTGCGCACGGCGTCGAAGGTCCAGTTGGACTCCTCGGTGTCGACGAAGATGACGCGCGCGTCCTGGTACTTCTCGCTGGTGTCACTCCAGACGTAGTAATCGCCGTAGCGCCCCGAGGGGTCGCGACGGGACTCCTGGAACCAGGCGTGGGCATCCGAGGTGTGGTTCATCACCAGGTCGGTGATGACGCGGATGCCGCGCTTGTGCGCGGCATCCAGCAACGCGACGAAGTCCTCGACGGTGCCGAACTCCGGCAGCACCTTGTAGAAGTCACGGATGTCGTAGCCGCCGTCACGCAGCGGCGAATCGTAGAACGGTGGCAACCAAATACAGTCGACACCAAGCCATTTCAAATAGTCGAGTCGCTCGGTGAGACCGCGGAGGTCACCTGAGCCGTCGGCGTCTGAGTCGTAGAAGGCGCGGACCAACACCTCATAGAAAACCGCGTGCTTGAACCAGGTGCGGTCCTCGGGGAGGACTCGCGCGTGTCCGAAGTCTGCGGCGCTTGGATGTTCCACGCCACCGTTGGAGGCGTCCATCGTCAACCAACGTACCCGCGCCTGGGTAGGGTGCAAACGTGGCGACACGCGATCATGGCGACCCAGGTGATGCTCCGACAATCCCGCCGCCGCTGGCCGAAATCGTCAACTCGACGCGGCCCTCGGCCGCTGAAGAGGCCCGCACCATCGCGGCGTCGACCAACACCGGGACCCTGGCAACTCTGACGGCCGACGGCGATCCGTGGGCGTCGATGGTCACCTACGGACTGCTCGGCGGTTCGCCGGTGTTGTGCGTCTCGAATCTCGCCGAGCACGGCCGCAACCTCGCCGGCGATCAGCGGGCCAGCATCTCGATCATCGCGGCCAGCACCGACAAGGATCCGCTGGCCGGCGGCCGGGTCACCCTGGCCGGCCGGGTGGCGCGGCCGGACGGCGCCGAACGCGACGCCGCCCGGGACGCCCATGTCGCGGCGGTACCGGCCGCGAAGTACTACATCGACTACACCGACTTCGCCCTGTGGGTGCTGCACGTCGACCGGGTCCGATGGGTCGGCGGCTACGGCCGCATGGACTCGACCACAGGAGCGGATTACGCTGCGGCCCAGCCGGATCCGGTGACGCCCTCGGCCGCTGGGGCCATCGCTCACCTGAACGCCGATCATGCCGACTCACTGGCGGCCATGGCCCGGGTCCTGGGCGGTTACCCCGACACCGAGTCGGCGACCTGCACCGGCGCCGACCGCTACGGCCTGGACTTGCGGGTCAACACCGCCCGCGGCATGGCGTACACGCGGGTCGGCTATGCACAGCCACTCCAGTCCATCGATGAATTACGTTCCGCGACAGTCGAATTGGCTCGACTGTCCCGTCAGGTTTAGGATTCGCACCATGTCTGATCGCCCCGCGAGCTGGGAAGCCGCATTCGACCTGATCCGCACCCGCGGCTACGAGCGCCGCGAGGAGCCGTTCCGGCTCGCCAGCGGGCAGCTCAGCCATGACTACATCGACGGCAAGTTCGCCATCGACAACGGCGTGAGCATGACGATCGTGAGCAAAGCCGTGGCCGAACTCGCCGCGTTGCGCGGCATCGAGTTCGACGCCGTCGGCGGCCTGACCATGGGCGCCGACCCGCTGGCGCACGGCGTCGCAATGGTCACCGGCAAGCGGTGGTTCTCCGTCCGCAAGGAGCAGAAGGCGCGTGGCCGCGAGCAGTGGATCGAGGGCACCCGGATCGAGCCGGGCATCCGCGTCCTCCTGGTCGACGACGTGATCAGCACGGGCGGCTCGACGGAAATCGCGTACGAGCGGGTCGCCTCGCTCGGCGCGGTCGTCACCGGCGTCATCCCGATGGTCGACCGCGGCGACATCGCCACCGAGCGTTTCGCCAGGCGCGGGGTGCCGTTTGCCGCGCTGGTCAGCTACCGCGATCTGGGCATCGAACCGGTCAAGGACGTCTAAAGCGCGGACACGCGCGCCGATACCGAGCAATTGGCGCGACCCACCCCTAGCATCTGGGAGGTGGCTGACAGCGACGACCCAGAGCGCGAACTATCGCCGGGTGGCGTGCTGGAATCAGCCGCCGAGGAGCCGGACGACGACCCGGACACCGATCCGTTCCGCGCCGTCGACCCGGGGCCACACGGCACGGGACCGTTTGCCGGTCCGACGACCGGTTCGTTCGTCATCCCCGAACCGGAGCCGACGGGCGACACCTTCGACGCGTTCAACACCGACACCTGGCGGTTCCGCGAGCCGCCACCACCCTGGTACCGCAGGAAAGATGCCCGCCTGCTGCTGATCGTCGTCGCCGTCGCGGTGGTCGCTCTCGTGATTTCGCTGGTGGTCCTGGCCACCCGCCGGGATTCCGGATCCGACGAAGCCCCGGTCGAACCGTCACCGACGACGACCACCACCACGACGACGCAGGCCCCGTCGACCTCGTCGACGCCCGCTCCGCCGCCGCCTCCCCCACCGCCGGCCGAACCGCCTCCGGCCGCGGCACCCCCGGCGTACCACGCGCCGGCCGCGCCGCCCGCACCGACGCGTCCGCCGGAGATCAACGTGACCCGCATGCCCATGAGCGTCGCCCCGAACCCACACCGCCGCTGATGACCGATCCCGCCGCCCTGTTCTCCGCCGCGCCCGTCGCGGTGCTGGCGACGGTGTCCGGCGAGGGCCAGCCGCATGTGGTCCCCGTGGTCTTCGCGGTCAGCGGGGACCGGCTCTATACGGCGGTGGACGCCAAGCGGAAGTCGACGCAGCATCTGCGGCGGCTGGACAACATCGCGGCCAACCCGCGCGTGAGTCTGCTCGCCGAGGAATACGACGACGACTGGTCGCACCTCTGGTGGGCGCGGGCCGACGGCATCGCCACCGTGCACCCGAGTGGCGACGAGATGGCGATCGGTTACTCGCTGCTGCGGGCCAAGTACCACCAGTACGACCGGGTGGCGCTGGACGGCCCGGTGATCCGGGTCGCGATCAGCCGATGGAGTTCGTGGCACGCCTGAACAGCTTGAGTCTTGTGCCGACGGTTGCGACAGGAGCATGGTGGACGTGAGTCGTCGATAGGGGCACGCCATGGCCGACAAGTCGAATAGCTCATCCGGAGCCGCGCCCAGTGCGGACAGTCCGGCCGCGATCCGAAATGTGGTCCTGGTGGGGCCATCTGGGTCCGGCAAGACCACCCTGGTCGAGGCGCTGCTGCTCCATGCCGGCGTGCTGACGCGGGCGGGGACGGTGCTCGACGGCACCACGGTCTGCGATCACGAGCCGGCCGAAGTCGAGCAGCAGCGGTCGGTGGGCTTGGCGCTCGCCTCGCTTCAGCACGGCGCGGTGAAGGTCAATCTGCTCGACACCCCGGGCTACGCCGATTTCGTCGGCGAACTGCGGGCCGGGCTCCGCGCCGCCGACTGCGCGTTGTTCGTGATGGCCGCCAACGATGTGGTCGACGCTGCCACCAAGGCGCTGTGGCGCGAATGCGCCGACGTCGGAATGCCGCGCGCCGTCGTGGTGACCAAGCTGGACCACGCTCGCGCGACGTTCGCCGGAGCGGTGCAGTCCGCGCAGGAATCGTTCGGGGACAAAGTGATTCCGCTGTACCTGCCCGAGGGGGACGGGCTCGTCTCGCTGCTGGCCGACGATGCCACGTTGATCGAGGGCATCATCGAGGAGTCCGAGGACGAGACGTTGATGGAGCGGTACCTGGGCGGCGAACAGATCGACAACGCGGTGCTGGTCGCCGACCTCGAGCGCGCGGTGGCCCGCGGCTCGTTCTTCCCGGTGATCCCAGTGTGCAGCACCACGGGTACCGGAGCTGCCGAACTGCTCGACGTCATCGCCCGCGGATTCCCTTCTCCCCCAGAGCATGTACCGCCGCAGGTGTTCACCCCGGCCGGTGTGGAGAAGGCCGCGCCCGCCTGCGATCCCGCCGCACCGCTTCTGGCAGAGGTGGTGAAGACGACGTCGGACCCGTACGTCGGCAAGGTCAGTCTGGTCCGGGTGTTTTCCGGCACCATCAGGCCCGACACGACGGTTCACGTGTCGGGCCATTTCAATTCGTTCGCCGATCCCGCCGCCGGATGCGCCGCACACGACGACCACGATGAAGACGAGCGCGTCGGCGCGCTGTCGTTTCCGCTGGGCCGCAAGCAACGTCCCGCGGCCGAGGTGATCGCCGGCGACATCTGCGCCATCGCACGGTTGACGTGCGCCGAGACCGGGGACACCTTGTCGGACAAGGCTTCCCCGCTGGTGTGCCGGCCGTGGAGCATGCCGGCACCGTTGCTCCCGATGGCCATCGTGCCGCACGCCAAGACCGATGAGGACAAGCTGTCGGTGGGGCTGGCCCGGCTGTCCGCCGAGGATCCGACGCTGCGTATCGAGCAGAACCCGCAGACCCACCAGATCGTGTTGTGGTGCATGGGCGAAGCCCATTCCGCGGTGGTCCTGGATGCGCTGTCACGGCGGTTCGGGGTCGCGGTCGACACCACGGAGCTGCGCGTCCCGCTGCGAGAGACGTTCGGCGGCAACGCGAAAGGTCACGGTCGGCATGTCAAGCAGTCCGGCGGGCACGGACAGTTCGCGGTGTGTGACATCACCGTCGAACCGCTTCCGGAGGGGGCCGGGTTCGAGTTCGTCGACAAGGTCGTCGGCGGTGCGGTGCCGCGGCAGTTCATCCCGAGCGTCGAGAAAGGCGTCCGCGCCCAGATGGATCGGGGCATCTGCGGGTACCCGATGGTCGACATCCGCGTGACGCTGCTCGACGGCAAGGCACACAGCGTCGACTCGTCGGACTACGCCTTCCAGCTGGCGGGCGGCCTGGCCCTGCGCGAGGCGGCCGCCGCCGCATCGGTGAATCTGCTCGAACCCATCGACAGCGTGCACATCGTGGTGCCCGACGAAATGGTCGGCGCGGTGATGAGCGACCTGTCGGGGCGGCGCGGCCGCGTGCTCGGCACCGACACCGCCGGCGACTCCTGCACCGGCATCGACGCCGAGATTCCGGAGATCGAGCTGACCCGGTACCCGATCGAACTGCGGTCGTTGTCCCACGGCGCCGGGTCCTTCACCCGCTCCTTCGCCCGCTACGAGCCCATGCCCGAGGCGGTGGCGGCGCGGGTGCGCTGACCCCGCCGCAGTGACCCACGACTTTGGCAAACCTGATCGTGACTGACATCACCCGATGTCATAGTGTCGTCAGATTCGTGCGCGCGCGGGCGGGCACCAGGGATGTCAAAGGGGACACCTGTGGGGACACAGTCGGGGCTCAGTCTGCGTAAATCCGGTCGGTACCGCCTGGCAGCGATTGCCGCGGCCATGGGTATCGCCGCGGCGACCAGCCAGAACGTCGCCTGGGCCGAGACCGGGACGACCGATTCGCCAGGCACCTCGACCAGCCAGTCCGGACCGCAGAAGCCCGGTCCAGCCAAATCCAAGCCGGCGAACACCGACAAGAAGGACAAGAAGAAGCCAGGCAAGAAGGCCGGCAAGGCCGAGACCGGCGCGGACAAGTCCGGCACGTCGGGCACGAAGCCGGACACGGCGCCCGATACGTCGGTCACTGACCCCAAGTCAGACGCGGATCCGGAAGCCAAACCGGAGCCCACGTCCGACCCGAAGCCGGCCGCCAAGCCCGACCCCAAACCGGCCGTCAAACCGGCGAAGAAGGGCTCCGATTCGGTCAAGCCTGCCGGCGACGGCAAGAAGGCCGCGAAGCTCCAGCCCGCCACCGCGAGCGCGCCGGCCAAGGACGCGACGGTCAGCTCCCCGGCGGCCGCCACACCGGCTCCGGTCGCCGACGCCACCGCCCCCGCGCCGGTCAAGACGCCTGCGCCGACCACCCGGTTCGCGGCCCTGTCCGCGACCAACAACACCGTCGGCACCCTGACGACGCCGACGCCGACGCCACCGCAGCCGCTGAACCCGATCGCGAAGATCATCCAGCTGCCCGGTCACCTCATCAACACCGTTCTGCAGGTGCTCGATCTGACGGTCTCGCAGAGCGGCCCCAAGAGCCCGTTCAACTGGTCGCCGATTTCCGAGGCGCTGTTCGCGGGCTTCCGCCGCATCGAGGACATGCTCGGGCTGAGCAAGACGCCCACCGCGGCGCCCGTCGTCCCGGAGCTGACCTACACCGGGCCAACCAGTGGCGACACCCCGACGGTGGAGCAGTTCCTGAACGCCTCGGCCAACGCCTATGTGCTCGGCGCCCAGCCGGGCGATCTGAAGCCGTTCACCGTCAACGGTTTTCAGATGCAGACGTTCAATCCGTTGTCGGGCGCCGTCGGCAAGGCGTGGGTGACGCCCGAGGGCCAGATCATCGTCGCCTACCAGGGCACGACGGGCGGCACCAACCTGTTGTTCCACCCGCTGATCGCGCTGTCGCAGATCTTCACGGACATGCAGATCATCTTCACGCACACGACGCCGCAGGCGTTCTGGGACTCGTTGGCGTTCGAGCGGAAGGTCGAAGCAGCGGCCCTCGAGCAGGGTTACACCACCGACGACATCTTCGTCACCGGTCACTCACTGGGTGGTTGGGAGGCCCAGTTCGTCGCGCAGAAGACCGGTCGCGGCGGCATCGGCTTCGAAGGCCCCGGCCTGAACACGTCGGTCCCGGGCAACGGCATCAACTCGAACTTCGTGAACATCGAGACCTACGGCGACACCGCGGCGTACTTCGCCACCGACCTGCCGGGGCTGCAGCCGTTCATGCCGGCCTACGACCCCACCGGCGGCAGCAAGCCGCACTACGGCAACATCGTGATGATCGGCGACCCGGATGCGGTGAACCCGCTGTTCAACGCGTCCGCGCTGTGGGGCCCGAACCCGATCAACAACATCATCTTCGCCGTCGACATCCTCGGTAACTTCTTCGAGCACCACCTGCCCGGCATGCAGGCCTACAACCTCGGCGTCGCACCGGATCCCGGTGTGGTGCCGTGGCTGGGCTCCTACACCGGGCCGATCAACGACTGGGGCGACCTCGACATCTACGAACTGCAGCAGGCCGCCTCCGACGCCGGTGTCCTGATCGCCCCGTGACAGGGATTTGTGCACGATTTTCCGCGGCTGGCGCGGAAAATCGTGCACAAACCCCCGCTGATGGAACCGCGGCGCCGCCGCAAACGTCCGAATCTGTGTGCTCGACGACTACCTTCGCCGCCACGACGGCGTAATCACCCGCGCCCAAGCCCTGACCGCGGGGATCAGCGATGACGCCATCAGCCGCCGAGTCCGCTCCGGCCACTGGCTGCGCTGCGCTCCCGGAGTGTTCTTCGTCGACGATCGCGCATTCAGCGATGCGGCCCGCGTCCGCAGTGCCGTGTGGTCCTACGGCCCAGCGGCCACCGCCAGCGGACTGGCCGCCGCGTGGTGGCTGGGGATCACTCACTACGCGCCGGAGACGGTGGAAGTCACCGTGCCGAAGGTCAGCAATCACCGCAAGCGCCACGGCATCCGGGTCCGCCGCCGTGACTTGCAGCCACAGGACATCGTCGAACGCGACGGTCTGCGAGTCACCGCGCTTCCACTGACCGTCATCGAAGCCGCGACGCGGCGCGGCGGTGGCGCCAGACTCATGGACACCGCGTTGCAGCGTCACGTCGAGCTGAAGAAACTCTGGGAGGTGCACCTGCGCAACAAGGGACGACACGGATCGCCTGCGGCTCGGATACTGTTGCTGGCCGCCGAAGACGGGGCCCGGTCGCAGGCTGAACGCCTACTCGTAAAACTTTTGCGCCGTAACAAGATCACCGGGTGGAAGGCCAACTGCCCGGTCGCCGGATACAAAGTCGACATCGTGTTTCCGGCAGCAAGACTCGCCATCGAAGTCGACGGCTGGGCCTATCACAGCAGTGCTGACGACTTCGAGAACGACCGAAAGCGGCAGAACGCCATCTCGCTGCTCGGTTATCAGATTTTGCGGTTCACGTGGCTCGACCTGACCGAATATCCCGACCGGGTGCTCGCCGAAATCCGGAATGCCCTGCTGTCCAGGCACGCCGCCTGAAAATTTGTGCACGATTTTCCGCGGCAACCGCGGAAAATCGTGCACAAATCCCTGGGTCAGAGCAGGCCGAGCAGCTGCAGATCGGTGATGTACTTGACGATCACCGGTGCGGTGACATGCGGGATGTCCTTGTCCGGGCCCAGCTTGGCCTCCTGCACCGCCTCGCGGAACACCACCACCGGCGCGATCGACCCATTGTGCGGGTGCTCGGGCTTCTGGTAGTTGTGCAGCAGCGGCAGCAGTGACGCCTGGCGCTGCCGGTCCGGCAGGGCGCGCAGCGTGGTCTCGAACCGGGCCAGCCATTCGGCGTAATCATCAACGCGGGCAATGGAATACCCGGCCTCGATCAGCCAGTCGACGAACTCGTCCATGCCCAGGCCGTCCGAGTGCGGGTTCATCACGTGGTAGGTGACGAACTCGCCCGCGGGGCGCACACCGAGCGTGTCGATGGCCTCGGCGATGAACTCGACCGGCAGGCCGTCGTAGTGCGCGGCCTGCCGGTTGCCCTCGGCATCCAGCTCGTAGAAGGACTTCGGCGCGATGCCGGTGGCCACCAGCGAGAACATCATGCGGGTGAACATGTCGGGCAGGTTGAGCTGTCCGGCGTACGACGTGTCCGCGAGGATCATGTCGCAGCGGAACACCGAAACCGGCAGTCCGCAAAGATCATTCGCCTCGCGCAGCAGCACCTCACCGGCCCACTTGCTGTTGCCGTAGCCGTTGGCGTAACCGTCGTGCACGGCGCGCACGGGGCTCATCACGCGCACGTCGGCCTCTTCGGTGAACGTGCCCGGGGCCAGCTGGTCCCCGACACCGATCGTCGAGACGTAGATGTACGGCTTCTGCCGCGTGGTCAGCGCGATGCGGATCAGCTCGGCAGTGCCCAGTGCGTTCGGTCCGAACAGCTCGCTGTACGGCAGCACGTGGTTCACCAGCGCGGCCGGGTCGACGATGACGTCGACCTCGTCGGCCAGCCGTTGCCAAACCTGCTGCGACAGGCCGAGATTCTCGTCACCCTTGTCGCCGGCGATGACTTCGAGGTGATCGGCGGCCAGGGCCTGGTAGTGCGCCAGCAGCTTCGGGTCCCCGGAGTCGAACGTGGCGTCGAGACGGGCCCGGGCCTCGTCGTCGGACTTGGCGCGCACCAGGGCGATCACCTTGCCGTCGACCAGGTCCATGCGCTCCAGCCACTCCAGCGCCAGGTAGCGGCCCAGGAATCCCGTTGCGCCGGTGAGCAACACGGTGCGCACCTCGGCGGCCGGTCCCGGCAGCGACGGCGCGGCGGCCAGCGTCGCGGCATCGATGAACTTGTCCAGCGTCAGGTCCGCGGCCCGCACCTCGACGGCGTTCTTGCCGTGCACCGAGCTGAAGCTGGGACGCTTGGCGCCACCGCTGCGCTCGTTCTCGATGTAGGCGGCCAGCGCTGCCAGGTCGTTGGCGGGGCTCACGATGATGCCGACCTGGACCTCGACGCCGAAGATCTCTTCCAACAGGTTGCCGAAGGTCAACGCCGACAACGAGTCTCCGCCGAGATCGGTGAAGTGGGCGTCGGCCGACACCTCGCCGGACGCACCGAGCAGCGCGCTCGCCGCGCGGATGACGGTCGGCAGGGCGGGGCCCTCGGCGCCGTGCTGCCGCAGCTCGCGGAGTTCGTCGGCCTGTCCGGCGGCAAGACTCGCGTACAGGTCTTCCAGCGCCGGGCCGTAGTGCGCCTTGAGCTTCGGCCAGGCCAGCTTGCGGATGCCGGTCAGCAGCCCGTTCTCCAGCGAGAACGGTTCGGTCTCGATGATGAAGTCGCGGGGGATCTCGTAGGACTGCAGCTCGGCGGCCTTGGCGACCTCTTGCAGCGAGTCACTGATCCGCTGCTTCAGTTCGGCGGAATCCCAACGGGCCAAGGCATCTTCGGTCGGCACGACGACGGCCAGCAGGTAGGGCTGGGCGCTGTTGCCGTAGACGTAGATCTGTCGGACCAGCGGGCTGTTGTTGCTGAATGCCGCCTCCAGCTTGGCCAGCGTGACGAACTCGCCCTGCGCCAGCTTCAGCACGTTGTTGCGGCGGTCGACGTACTGGATCTGGTCGGGGCCGATCTCGGCGACGACGTCGCCGGTGCGGTAGAAACCGTCCTCGTCGAAGACGCTCGCGGTGACTTCGGGCCGCTTGTAGTAGCCCGGGAAGAGGTACTGGGTCTTCACCAGCAGCTCACCGCGCGGGTACGGCTGGTCGGTCAGGTAGTAGCCCAGGTCGGGCACGTCGACCAGCTTGTAGTCCAGGGTCGGCGGGCGCTGGATGACGCCGTCGAAGAAGACCATGCCGGCCTCGGTGGAGCCGTAGCCCTCCAGCAGGTGGATGCCGAGGAACTTCTCGACCCACGCCTTCAGCTCGTCGGTGATGGGCGCCGAGCCGGTCATCGCCTTGATGTAGCGGCCACCGATCAGATTCTGGCGCATGTCGGCCATCACCTGCTGCTCGATGTCGTCGCGCTCGGCCTCACCGGTGCCGGCGGGCACCAGCTTGTCGACGCGGCTCTGGAATTCCAGGTACAGCATCTCCCAGACGCGCGGCACCAGGTTCAGCTCGGTGGGCCGGGCGAGCGCGAAATCCTCGAGCAGAGTGGACAAGTCGCTCTTGGCGGCGAAGTAGACGATGCCGCCGTTGGCCAGGCTGGAGTACAGGATGCCGCGGCCCATGACATGGCTCATCGGCATGAACGCCAGGTTGATCGACGCCTCGCTGGGGCCGAACCACGCCGTGCTGGCCCGTCGCCAGAAGCTCGTCATGTTGCTCTCGGGGTACATCGCACCCTTGGGCGCACCGGTCGAGCCGGACGTGTAGATCAGCAGGGCCAGCGGATCGGCCTCGTCGAAGACCGGGGTCGGGACGTCGGGCAGTTGACGGCCGCGGCTCAGCAGGTCGCCGAAGGTCTCGACCGTGACGTTCAGGCCGGCCAGCGCGTCGCGCGCCTGGTCGATGGCGTCGCGCTCGTCATCGACCTCCGGGTGGTGGTCGAACACCAGGAACCGGGCGGGTGCGGGGCCACCGACCGCGAGTTCGACGGCGTCGGCGACGTAGTCCGCGCTGACCGCGATCAGTACCGGTTCGGTCTCGGCGACGATCGGCAGCAGCGACGACGCCGCGGAGCTGGTCTGCAGCGGCACCGAGACGGCGCCGATCTGCCCGAGCGCGGTGTCGATGACGGTGTAGTCGGTGCTGGTGAAGCCGAGGATGGCGACGCGGTCGCCGGCCTTGACGCCGTCGGCGTGCAGGGCGGCAGCGACGGCGCGGATGCGGTCCCACAGCTCCCCGTAGGTGATGGTGTCGTACTTCGGCAGCAGGCGGGTCACGGTGCGGCCGTTCTCGGTGACGAACTCGACGGCGCGCTGTCCGAGCGCGGTCCGGTCGGCATAGCCCTCGAGGACGGTCTTCACGATCTCGGGCAGTCGCATGCCGGGCTTTTCGACCGACTCGGCGACCGACTGCAGCGGCACGGCCGCGGCGAACTGCGGATCAGTGGCGGACAATTCTGCGATCCGGCGGGCCAGCCCGTCGGTAGTGCTCTCGGCATGGTCAATCGACATGAAGAAACCTCACGAAAAATCGAAATCTCGAATGGGGTACGCCCCGTTGCATCCCCACTATTTGAATGACGCTGGCGCGGCCGCCGTTGTTCCGGCGATTTCCTGCCAGTTCCCTGTGATTTGTGCACGATTTTCCGCGGTCACCGCGGAAAATCGTGCACAAATCCCTGGGTCAGAGCAGGCCGAGCAGCTGCAGATCGGTGATGTACTTGACGATCACCGGCGCACCGATGTGCGGAATGTCCTTGTCCGCACCGATTTTCGCGTTCTGCACCGCGGCCCGGAACCGCTCCACCGGGGCGATGGATCCCCGCACCGGGTAGCTCGGCTGCTGGTAGTTGTGCAGCAGCGGCAGCAGTGACGCCTGGCGCTGCCGGTCCGGCAGGCCGCGCAGGGCCGTCTCGAACCGGCCCAGCCAATCGGCGTAATCATCAACGCGGGCAATGGAATACCCGGCTTCGATCAGCCAGTCGACGAACTCGTCCATGCCGATGCCGTCGTCGTACGGGTTCATCACGTGGTACGTCTCGAACGTCGAGTCGGACGCGCCGGCCGCGACCTGCACGGCCAGGGTCGAGATGGATTCGGAGACGAACTCGACCGGCAGGCCGTCGTAGTGGGCGCGCTGCCGCTTGCCCTCGGCATCCAGCTCGTAGAAGGACTTCGGCGCGATGCCGGTGGCCACCAGCGAGAACATCATGCGGGTGAACATGTCGGGCAGGTTCAGCTGGCCGGCGTATGTGGTGTCGGCCAGGATCATATCGCAGCGGAACACCGAAACCGGAAGGCCGCAAAGATCATTCGCCTCGCGCAGTAGGACCTCACCGGCCCACTTGCTGTTGCCGTAGCCGTTGGCGTAGCTGTCGTCGACCGCCCGCACCGCGCTCATCACGCGCACGTCGGCGTCCTCGACGAATTCGCCGGGCGCCACGCCGCCGCCGACCGCGATGGTCGAGACGTAGGCGAACGGCTTGATCCGCGTGGTCAGGGCGATCCGGATCAGCTCGGCAGTGCCCAGCGCATTGGGTCCGAACAGCTCGCTGTACGGCAGCACGTGGTTCACCAGCGCGGCCGGGTCGACGATGATGTCGACCTCGTCGGCCAGGCGCTGCCAAACCTCTTGCGACAGACCCAGATTGGCCTCGCCCTTGTCACCGGCGATGACCTCCAGGTGGTCGGCGGCCAGCGCCTGGTAGTGCGCCAGCAGCTTCGGGTCCCCGGAGTCGAACGTCGCATCGAGACGGGCCCGGGCGTCGGCGTCGGACTTGCCGCGGACCAGGGCGATGACCTTGCCGTCGACCAGGTCCATGCGCTCCAGCCATTCCAGTGCCAGGTAGCGGCCCAGGAATCCGGTTGCGCCCGTGAGCAATACGGTGCGAACCTCCGACGCCGGCCCGGGCAGCGACGGTGCCGCGGCCAGTGTCTCGGCGTCGATGAACTTGTCCAGCGTCAGGTCCGCAGCCCGCGCCTCGGTGGCGTTCTTGCCGTGCACCGTGGAGAACGTCGGCCGCTTGCTGCCCGGCGCCCGCTCCCCTTCGATGTAGGCAGCCACCCCGGCCAGGTCGGTGGCCGGGCTGACGATCACTCCGACCGGCACCTCGACCTCGAAGATTTCCTCGAGCAGGTTGCCGAAGGTCAACGCCGACAACGAATCTCCGCCCAGATCGGTGAAGTGGGCGTCGCCCGTGACCTCGGAACCGGCGGCCCCCAGTGTGGCACTGACGGCGCGCAGCACGGTCTCGAGCACCGGCGCGTCAGACGCCCGCAGTGACCGCAGCGCACGCAGCTCGGCGGCCTGTCCTTCGGCCAGTTCGGCGTACAGCTGCTCCAACTCGGCGCCGTACCGGGCCTTCAGCTTGGGCCAGGCCAGCTTCCGGACGCCGGTCAGCAGCCCGTTCTCCAGCGAGAACGGTTCGGTCTCGATGATGAAGTCGCGGGGTACCTCGTACGACTGCAGCCCCGACTCACGCGCCACCGTCTGCAGGGCGTCGGCCAGTTCAGGGCGCAGGGCCTCAGCGTCAGAAACACCGGTCAACGCCTCCGAACTGGGCACGATCACGGCCAGCAGATAGGAGCGAGAGCTGTTGCCGTACACGTAGATCTGGCGGATCAGCGGGCTGGTGCCGAAGGCGGCTTCCAGCTTGGACACCGTCACGAACTCACCCTGCGCCAGCTTCAGCACGTTGTTGCGGCGGTCGAGGTACTGCAGATGATCGGGACCGAGCTCGGCGACGATGTCACCGGTGCGGTAGAAGCCGTCCGCGTCGAACACATCAGCGGTGACGTCCGGCCGTTTGTAGTAGCCCGGGATCAAATCCGTTGACTTCAAGAGCAATTCGCCGCGCGGGTGCGGACGGTCGGTCGACAGGTAGCCGAGTTCGGGTACGTCGACCAGCTTGTAGTCGAGTACCGGGGGACGGCTCACGTGGCCGCTGACCATCACACCGCCGGCCTCGGTCGAGCCGTAGGCCTCCAGCAGCTCGAGCCCCAGGAACTTCTGCACCCAGGCCTTGAGCTCCGGCGAGATCGGTGCCGACCCCGTCATCGCGACCAGCTGCCGGCCGCCGATGAGGCTGCGGCTGCGCTCGTCGAGCACTTGCTGCTCGGGAACACCGTCCAGGGCGCGACGGTCGACCTCGCTCTGCACCTCCTGGTGGATCATCTCCCACACCCGGGGCACGAAGGTCATCTGCGTCGGCCGGACCAGCGCGATGTCCTCCAGCAGGGTGGACAGGTCGCTCTTGGCGGCGAAGTACACGGTGCCGCCGTGGGCCAGCGTGCGGTAGACGGTGCCGCGGCCCATCATGTGGCTCATCGGCAGGAAGCTCAGGACGATCGAGGGCAGCGCGGGCTGCTGGTGCGTGAGACCGGTCCGCCACGCGTTGGTGACGAGGCGCTCGGGGTACATGGCGCCCTTGGGGGTACCGGTGCTGCCGGAGGTGTAGATCAGCACCAGCAGCGGGTCCACGTCCGCGGACACAGCGGGCTCGACGGCCGGCAGCGCGCCACCGCGCGCGACCAGATCCGCAAGAGTCTCGACCACGACGCCACGCTCGGCCAGGCGCGCGGCCGCCCGTTCGATGGCCTCGCGCTCGTCGTCGACCGCGGCGTGGTGGTCGAACACGACCACCCGCGTCAGTGCGGCGCCGGCGCCCAGAACCAGTTCGACGGCGTCGTCGAGGAACTTCACATCGGCGAACAGCGCGCGGGGTTCGGTCTCGTCAAGAATGGGGCGCAGCTGCTCGACGGGTGCGCTGGTCTGCAGCGGAACGGCGACGACGCCGGCGCGGGCCAGGGCGGTGTCGACGATCGTGAACTCGGCGCTCGTGAAGCCGAGCATGGCGACGCGGTCGCCGGGGGCGACGGCGTCGGGCCCGCTGAGCAGGGCGTTGTCGACGGCCTGGATCTGCTGCCAGACTTCGCCGTAGGTGATGGTGTCGTAGCGTGGCAGCAGCCGCGCCACAGTGCGGCCGTTCTCGGTGACGTACTCGACGGCGCGCTGTCCGAGCGCGGGCCGGTCGGCGTAGGCGGCCATGACCGTGTGGATGATTTCGGGGAGCCGGATGCCGGGCTCTTCGAGTGCGGCGGCGACCCCGGCGAGGGGGCGCGCGGCGGCAAGTTGGGGGTCGGCAGCGCAGAGGTCAGCGATGCGCTGCGTCAGCTCGTCGGTAAATACGGTTTCTTCGTTCGACATAACAACCTCATCAATTGGTTCACCAGCGTCGCCAATTACAACGTTAGCAAAACTAACGATATGCCCGTAATGGCTGTGGGAGAAACCACACCTATTGTTCAGCGCTCGGAGGTCGATTGCACCTGCGGCGGTGCGATCGGCGCCGCCACCTTCGCGCCCGCCTGCGTTTCGTACGCACCCTCGTCACGGCCGAGAGCGATGGTCGCGGCCGCCATGGCACCGATGGACACCACGAGCGCGACGGCCTCGGCGCCGGTCGTGTCGAAGCCCTCACCGAGCACCAGGGCGCCGAGTACGACAGCCACCACCGGTTCCAGCACCAGCATGGTCGGCACCGACGTCTGCAGCGCGCCGGCATGGAACGCCGACTGCTGCAGTACGGTCGCGACCGCTCCCAAGATGATGAGCAGGTACGGCGCCGGCGTCGTCAGCAACCCGAGCCAGCCCCGGTGCTGCAGTATCGCCATGAAGATCTTGGTGACGACCGCGACGACACCGAACAGCACGCCGACACCGACGGCCAGCAGGACCGCGCGAGCCCAGCCGCTGCACCGCAGCGCCAACAGCACGCAGCCGATGATCACCGCGGCGCACACCGCGGCGACCAGCACGATAACCCCAGGTGAGGCCAGGTGTTCGTCGCGTTCAGGCCGCGCCAGGACGACGAATCCCGCCAGTCCGATGGTCAGCAATCCGGCCCACAACCACTCGCCGCGCGTCACCCGGCGATGTGCCTGGCGCGCACTCAGCGGCAGCGCGAACAGCAATGCCGACACCAGCAGCGGCTGCACCACCAGCAGGGAGCCGTGGGCCAGCGCCAGCGCCTGGAAGACATAGCCTGCGACGGCCGCAGCCGTCCCGGCCCACCACAGCCGGCGGCTCAGCAGCGTCGACAGCATGACGACGCTGACGCCGTGTTCGGGCGGCACGTCGATGGTCGCGCGCTGGCGCACCACGATGCCGACGGCCGCGCAGACGGCCGCGCAGAGGGCGAAAAGCACCACCAGTCCGTGTTGGATCAACGGAGGCGTCCGATCAGCGTGGCCGCGTACCGCGCCACAGGGCTCACCGGAAACATCACGCCCAAAGGGTAGTCGAGCGGGACTATCTGTCCCACTCGCGAACCGTGCGCCCACCGACGCGTGGCGACGGTTCGCTCCGTCGAGCGTGGGCCGCGGCGCGACCGAACCCGGCATGTCGCCTCGTCAGGCCCCACGCTCGGCGCAGCACCCACGCAACGCGCCGCGTCGACTTACCGAAACCTTAAACATCTCTTATTTTTCTTAGACTTGGGGTACGGTCGATGCCATGCACACCAGGATCGCTCTCGTCACCGGCGCTTCCCGCGGCATCGGCGCCGCCGTGGCCCAGCAGCTCGCCGCGCCGGACACCCACGTCCTGGTGAACTACCGCGAGAAGGCCAAACGCGCCAACACCGTCGTCGACGGCATCCGGGCCGCCGGCGGCCAGGCCTCCGCGATCGGCGCCGACGTGTCCGACGCTGCCGCGGCCAAGGCCATGATCGACCGGATCGACAGCCGGTTCGGGCGCCTGGACATGCTGGTGCTCAACGCGTCGGGCGGCCTGGAGTTCGGCGCCGCGCCCGACTACGCGATGCGCCTCAACCGCGACGCCCAGCTGCGGCTCGTCGACCTCGCGCTGCCCCTGATGCCCGCCGGCGCGCAGATCGTGTTCGTCACCAGCCACGAGGCCCACTGCTACCCGCACCTGCCGGTGCCCGACGCCTACGCCCCGATCGCCGCCAGCAAGCGCGCCGGCGAAGACGCGCTGCGGGCTCTCCGCCCCGAATTCGACCGGTGCCGAATCGGATTCACCATCGTCTCGGGCGACATGATCGAGGGCACGATCATCGCCAGGTTGTACGAGCGCCGCGATCCCGAAGCGGTCGGCGCGCGCCGCAGCCGGGGACCGCTGCCGACCATCGAGGAGTTCGCGTCCGCCATCACCGTCGCCGCCACCGGACGCGACCTGCGTGACACCGTGTACGTCGGCGGCGAGGACCATCTGGTCCGGCCGGCGTGATCAGGGTTCGAGAATCACTTTGATGGCCGTGCGCTGATCCATCGCCGTGTAGGCGTCGGCGACTTGAGCCAGCGGCAGGGACAGGTCGAACACCCGGCCGGGTTCGATGGCGCCGGACAGCACATCGGGCAGCAGTTCATCCAGGTACGGGCGGACGGGCGCGATACCGCCGGCGACGTGGATGTTGGTGCTGAACAGTTGCTGCATCGGCAGTTCGGGGGCGCCGGCCGGCACCCCGACGAACCCCAGCGACCCACCGGGACGGACCGCCCCGAGTGCCTGGTGCATCGAATCCTTGGTGCCGACGCACTCGAGCACGCAGTCGGCGCCGACGCCCCCGAGCAGTTCCTCGATGGCCGCGATCCCGTCATCACCGCGTTCGGCGACGATGTCCGTGGCACCGAAGGCCCGGGCCAGTTTCTGCCGGTCTTCGTGCCGCGACATCGCGATGATCCGTTCCGCACCAAGACGTTTCGAGGCCAGCACCGCACACAGCCCGACGGCGCCGTCACCCACGACGACCACGGTCGCACCGGCGTGCACGTTCCCCGACCGGGCGGCGTGGTGGCCGGTGGACATGACGTCGGCCAGGGTCAGCAGGTGCGGGAGCAGTTCTGCGTCAGGCGATTCCGGCACCTTGACCAGGGTGCCGTCGGCGAAGGGCACCCGCACGTACTGGCCCTGCGCCCCGTCGAGCGCCTCACCGGTCTTGGCGGTGCCGCCCCACACCCCGAAGTTGACGCACGAGGTGGTGATGCCGTTGCGACAGTGCACGCAGGTGCCGTCACTGTCGGTGAACGGCGAGATGACGAAGTCCCCGACGCGCACATCCCTGACCTCGGCGCCGACAGCTTCCACGACCCCGATGAACTCGTGGCCGATCGGATGCGGCGCAGGCGTCGGACGCACCCCGCGGTACGGCCAGAGGTCCGAACCGCACACGCAGGTCCGCACCACGCGGACCACCGCATCGCCCGGTGACTGAATCGTCGGATCGGGGCGCTCCTCGAATCGAATATCGCCCGGCCCGTGGATGATCGTGGTCTGCACGGCTGTCCCGCCCCTTTCAGGTGTCGAATCCGACCCCTGAGTCTTGCCGAATCAGCCCGTCGGCGCGAGTACCAGTCCGCCGGTGGCGGCCGGAGCGGGTGCCACCGGCGCCGGAACCGCGGCTGGTGCCGCGGCGGGCACCGCTGCCGGAACCGCCGCGGGCACGGCCACCGGAACCGCTGCGGGTACCGCGGCCGCGACGGGAGCGGGAGCCGGCAGTGCGACCGGAGCGACGGCCGGGGCGGGCACCGGAGCAGGAGCGGGCGCCGGGGCCGGCGGCGGCACCGGGGCGCCCACGCCCAGCACGCGCAGCAGGTCCGGCTTCATGGCCTGCAGCTGCTGGCCCCAGTAACCCCAGCTGTGGGTGCCGTCCTTCGGGAAGTTGAAGACCGCGTTGCGGCCACCGGCCTGCTGGTACACCTTCTGGAAGTCCCGGTTGGAGCTGATGGTCAGGTTCTCCAGGAACTGGGCGCTGTAGAGGATGCCCAGGTCGCCCGGGGTGTCGAGGTCGGACGGCGTGCCGTTGCCGCAGTACACCCAGACAGCGGTGTTGTTCGCCACCAGCTGCCGGACGTTGACGGTCGGGTCGTTGCGCTTCCAGGCCGGGTCGCTGGCGATACCCCACATCTGGGTCGGGTTGAAGCCGCCGGCGTCCTTCATGGCGAAGCCGATCAGCGTGGGCCACAGGCCCTGGGACGGGTTGAGGAAGCCCGACAGCGAGCCCGCGAAGATGAACTGTGCCGGGTGCCAGATCGCGAGCGTCAGCGCCGAGCCGCCCGACATCGACAGGCCGACGACGGCGTTGCCGGTCGGCTGCACGCCCCGGTTGGCGGCCAGCCAGGCCGGCAGCTCCTGGGTCAGGAACGTCTCCCACTTGTAGGTGATGACGCCATTGTTGTTGGTGGCCGGCTGGTACCAGTCGCTGTAGAAGCTGGACTGCCCGCCGACCGGCATCACCATCGAGACGCCGGACTGGTAGTACCACTCGAACGCGGCGGTGTTGATGTCCCAGCCGCTCGCGTCGTCCTGGGCGCGCAGGCCGTCGAGCAGATACACCGCGTGCGGTCCGCCGCCCTGGAACTGGACCTTGATGTCGCGTCCCATCGCGGGTGACGGAATGTTCAGCACCTCAACCGCTTTCGCGGCCGCATGCGCCTGCGGGGCCACCGCGGGCACCGCCATTGCCGGAACCGTCAGGGCAGCGACAGCCGCCACCGCGAGCCGCCGCAGTTTCGCGCCGTAATTCTTGCCAAGAGTCGCCAACACGAGTGAAAACTAACGCCGTGCCGCGCCGGGCCGTTCGACCAACGCGCGGCGTGATCGCCTCGTTACCAAGGCGTTTGGCTATCGAGTCCAGAACCCGTCACGCCGCGCCGTGATCGGTGCCGTCACTGACGACCGTCACGTCGTCGCGGGTGCACGGTTCCTGGTGCCAGTCCCCGAACGGGTCCGAGTAGCCGGCCCACGTGTCGCGTGCCGCGAATTCCTCGTCGGTGAGCAGGGCGTCGTTCAGCGCGGCGGTCACATCGCCCGGACGGGCGCCGCACACCAGGATCGTCATCGCGGTGTGCCGGTCACCGAATTCGTTGTCCCACATCAGGTCTGCCAGCGCACGACGCTCGCGGTCCACGTAGGCCGCCTCACTGACGGTCATCGCGGCGATCCAGCGGCCGGCGTTGCTGACGCGCAGGCCACCGCCGGCCGACTCCAGCCACATGACGTGGCCGGGCCGGTTCGCGAGCCACATCCGGCCTCGCGTCCGGATCACGCCGTCCAGGAGGTGATCGATGGCGTCGTGCAGACGCTCGGGGTGGAACGGCCGCCGCGCGTTGAACTCGACAATCTGAACGGGCCCTTCAGGTTTCAGGCTGGGTTGTCCCGCGAGCAGCGGCCCGTGCGGCTCGTCGGCGCGCCCCAGCCGGGCGTCGGGCCACAGCGCGCGCAGCGCGTCCTCGACCAGGTCGGGCCCGGTGACGAGCTGTGCCCGCGGCGCCAGCCGGCGGCATACCGCGAGCAGCACGGGTTCGGCGTGGGTCACGACGAGGACGTCGGCGAATTCGGCCTGCCCCACTGCCACCTGCGCGACGGTCCGGCCGTCGGGCAGTTCGTCGTCACCCAGCGCGTCGGTGAGCCAGTCGCCGGCTTCGATGCACGTCACCACGCCCGCGATCACGACGTCGCGGGCAGCCGGTCCGTCGATGTATCCCGGACCCACCCGAACTCGAACATGGTTGATGGCCCAGCAGATCGGCTCGGGTTCCATCCACGGCTCCAGGTGGACGACGATGCGGTTGACGTCATCGCGCCGATGCAGCAGGCGTAAGTAGATCAGCAGGTCATTACGGACGGTGCAGGACACGCAGCCGTGGGCCAGTTCGAGCGCCGCCACGGTTTCGTTGACGATGCCGTGCGGCGCGGTGACGGTACGACGGCGCACGACGTGACCGTCGAATTGGTGCTCGACCAGCACCGTGCCCGGCGCCTTCAGTAGTTCTTCGGTCACGTAACCGGTCGGTCCCTGACCAGCCACGATGATCACCGGCGTCCGCATCGCCAACCCCTTATCGACAATCATTTTCAGTTCCGTCGGCCATCACGCTACAGTGGCAACCGACACTTGTCGAAAACGATTTTCATTAACGATAGGGCGGACACATGTCAGCGCACTGCCAGGTCACCGGGCGCGAGCCCGGTTTCGGCAACACGGTTTCGCACTCGAACCGGCGCACCTCGCGCCGGTGGAACCCCAACATCCAGAGCAAGACCTACTACTTGCCCTCGGAAGGCCGGCGCATCCGGCTCCAGGTCAGCGCCAAGGGCATCAAGGTGATCGACCGCGACGGCATCGAAGCCGTGGTGGCGCGGCTGCGCCGGGACGGGGTGCGAATCTAGATGTCCCGCACCGATATCCGCCCCGTGGTGAAGCTCAAGTCCACCGCGGGCACCGGCTACACCTACGTCACCCGCAAGAACCGGCGCAACGATCCCGACCGCATGGTGCTGCGCAAGTATGACCCCATCATCCGCAAACACGTCGACTTCCGAGAGGAGCGCTGAGCATGGCCAAGAAATCCAAGATCGCCAAGAACGAGCAGCGCCGGCTGCTCGTCGCCCGCCACGCCGAGCGCCGGGCCGAGCTCAAGGCCATCATCAAGTCCCCGGCGAGCACTGCCGACGAACAGTCGGCCGCCATGGCCGAACTCGCCCGCCAGCCGCGCGATGCCAGCCCGGTGCGGGTGCGCAACCGCGACGCCGTCGACGGCCGGCCGCGCGGCCACCTGCGCAAGTTCGGCCTGTCGCGGGTCCGGGTGCGCGAGCTGGCCCACGAAGGACAGCTGCCCGGCATCCGGAAAGCGAGCTGGTGATGGCGACCAAGCGCAAACCCACCCGACGCCCCGCCGCCGAGGCCAAGCGACCAGTGAAGAACATGCTGGCCAAGCTCGGCGTGGACCACCTCGACTACAAGGACACCAACAACCTGCGGTTGTTCATCTCCGAGCGCGGCAAGATCCGGTCCCGCCGCGTGACGGGCCTGACGGTGCAGCAGCAGCGACAGGTCGCCACCGCGATCAAGAACGCCCGTGAGATGGCGCTGCTCCCCTACCCCGGGATCAGCTGAACATCGTCAGCAGCGCCTGGGTCCGCCACATCGTCAGCCCGGCGAACAGGACCAACAGCACCGCCGTCACCGCGATCAGCGCCAGGAGTCGTTGCCGCGCAGGCACATACGCGAAGACCGCCGCCACCACGGTGCCGGTGACCAACCCGCCGACGTGCCCCTGCCAACTGATCGCCTGCGCGCTGACGGCGGGCAGCACGAAGGTGATCACGAGGTTGATGACGATCAGGCCGACGATGCCGCGGACGTCGAGCTGCAGCCGGCGGAACAACACGAACGTCGCGCCGAAGAGACCGAAGATCGCACCCGAGGCACCTGCTGTCGCCGAGTTCAGTGGCGACAGCAGGTACACCAGCACCGAGCCGCCGAGGCCGCTCAGGCCGTACAGCACGCCGAATCGCAACCGGCCCAGCCACTGCTCGAGCTGCGGGCCGACGGCCCACAACGCCCACATGTTGAACACGATGTGGGCCAGGCCGTAGTGCAGGAAGGCCGACGACGCCAGCCGGTAGTACTGGCCGTCGGCGACGGCGGGCGGCCACAGCACCAGATCCTGCTGCATCTGCACCGAGGTGTGCTGCAGCACGAACATCACCACGTTGACCGCGATCAGCGTGTAGGTGACCAGCGAACCCTTGGAGATGCGGCCGCCGAAGTGGGTCCGGGCCTGCCGCACCGACTGCTTGCCTTCGTTGACGCACTCCGGGCACTGCTGGCCCACGGCGGCTGCGGTCATGCAGTCCGGGCAGATCGGGCGGCCGCACCGGCTGCAGCTGACGTACGTCGGGCGGCTGGGATGCCGATAGCAGGTCGGCGTCGGGACGGTCATCAGTGAGCGTGATCTTCCGGGACTACAGCCGCCACAGGGCTTCCTGGCTGGTGCTGGCGATCAGCACCCCACCAGTGTCATACAGGGCTCCGGCGACCAGCCCGCGGGAGTCGGTGTTGTTCAGTCGGGTGACCTCGTACCGGTGCCAGTCACGCGGCACGAACGGCCGGTGGAACCACACCGCGTGATCCAGGCTGGCCGCGAAACCGTCACGCAGGCTCGCACCGTCGGGCCGCGCGACGGGCACCGGCCCGAAGTCCGACATGAAGGTCAGCGTGCACGCCCGGATCAGTGCATCGTCCTCGATCTCGTCTTTGGTGCGGATCCAGAACGGCGGCACGGCGAACGCACCCACGTCTTCCGGCCGCACCCGGATATCGAAGAAGTCGGCGGCGGTGAGGCTCGTCGCCTTGGACACCGCGGCGTCGAGCTCGAGGCCGCGCACCTCGGGGCGCTGCCAGTCGGCGCCGGGTTCGGGCACATGGAACGACGCGATCATCTCGAGGATCGTCTTGCCGTTCTGCTTCGCGGTGACGCGCCGGGTGTCGAAGGACCGGCCGTCTCGGGTCCGTTCCACGTGAAACTCCACGTCGACGCCGTACTGTCCGCCGCGGACGAAGTACAGGTGCAGCGACTGCGGCAGCTTGTCGGGTTCGACGGTGCGGCCCGCCGCACCGAGCGCCTGAGCGGCGATCAGTCCGCCGAACAGGGACCGGCCGGGCCCCTCGGTGGGCTGCGGTGCGATGAAGGTGTCACCGTCGCGCGCGAAGTCCAGGAGCTGGGCAATCCAGCTGAGCGCAGTAGAACTCATAAAGCGGCAGCGTATCCGCCAGTAGGGTCTGGCCGTGCGCCCCAGCCGCTCTGCCCTCTATCTGGCCACCGGCACTGGCATCGCCGTGTGGGCCGCAGGCGTCCTCTGGCTGGCCGTCGCACTGCATTCCGTCGACCACTACCTCGTCTCGTATTACCTCGCGGACTACCGGTTCGGTTTCATCCGGCGTGGACTCGCCGGGGAGCTCTTCGGTCCGGGCGACGACGCGGCATTCTTCGGGCGGGCCGGCGCCGCGCGTTGGGCCATCACCGCGCTGTACCTGTCTGCCCTGGCCGCCATTGCCGGCGCAATCGTGCGCACGGGCCGCTCGGAACGCCGGGTCATGCTGGCGTTGCTGGTGCCCGTGTTGCCGTTCGGTGTGCCGTTCGCGGTGTTCTCGGCGCGGCCGGACCTCCTCGGCGCGGCGGCGGTGGTCGCCCTCGCACTCGGTGTGGGCACCCGCCCGGCGGTGTCGTGCGCGGCGTACGGATTGCTCACCGCGGTCCTGGCGTTGATGCACGACGCGATTCCCCTCGAATTCGCGCTGGGTGCCGTCCTCGCGATCTATGCGCCGGCGCACGGACTCACCGCCGCGAGACGCGGGCGCTGCGCGGCGTTGGCGGTACTCCCGGGACTCGCGGTGGCCGGCCTCATCACGGCACTCACCCGGCGCGGGGTGGCCGACCGGCTGTGCGCGACGACACCCCACCGGCCCATGCGCATGATGGCGAGCTTTCACGATTTCCAGAACTTCGCCCGGACCGGCCGATTGCCGACACGCGACTTCCACGACTGGGCCTGCCGGTCGTACCTCAACACGTACCAACACAGCGTCCTCGACGAAATTCACACGGTCGCTGCGCGGGGCGCCGGCCAGATGGCGACCTCGCTGACGGTCGGCCTGATCGGTCTGGTGGCCTGCCTCGCGGCGGTCCAGTTCGTCGCCGGTGTGCCGATCCGCGACTTCCTGGGCGAATTCCGGGATCGCCGGGCCGCCGCGGTCCTTGCGCTGGCGCTGTATCTGCCGATATTCGTGACCGCATTCGACTGGATTCGGTGGATGCTGCTGATCGCCTTCAACGTCACCGTCGTGTTTCTGCTTTACCTGCGCGGCCGTCCGGAACTCGACCGACCACCGCCGTCGCGCGCGGCGTTCGTGGCGATCGTGTGCGCATTCGCCGCGTTGCCGCTGGGCCTGGCACCCGGCTGACGATCCGCGCCGGAATTCGCCGCCTAGGCTGAAGCGCATGGTTCAACGCCGGGGATTCAATGACGCCGTCACCCGTTTCTGGGGCTTCGCCGCTCCCGCCTACGACACCCAGGTGCTGCAGCGCTGGGTCTACCAACCTGCCCAGGACGAGGTCCTGGCACAGCTGCGGGCACACGACTCCCTGACCATCGCCGATATCGGCTGTGGCACCGGTATTTTCGCCGACCGGATCCAACGTGAGCTCAATGCCGTCGTCACCGGTGTCGACATGTCCGAGGGCATGCTGGCCCAGGCCAAGGCGCGGTCGTCGAACGTCACCTGGCTCACCGCGCCTGCCGAGGACCTGCCGTTCAACGATGGCGCCCTGGACGCGGTGGTGACGACGTCGGCGTTCCACTGGTTCGATCAGCCCGCCGCGTTGCGTGAGTTCCATCGGGTGCTCAAGCCGGGCGGTATCGCGGCCGTCACCACCATCAGCCCGCGGCAGGTGCTGCCGCTGCACGCGCTGTCGTCGCACATCCTGAACCCCGCCCACAATCCGTCCCCCGCGGAGATGAAGAAGCTCTTCGAGGACGCCGGGTTCACGGTGTCCGAGCAGCACCGGGTGAAGCGGCCGGCGTGGACGCTCATCGTGTCCGACCTGCTGACCGTCGGGACGAAGTAGCCGGCATGCCCGATCTGCACCCCGACGTCGCGGTCCTGGCGCCGCTGCTGGGCACCTGGGCCGGCACCGGTTCCGGTGAATACCCGACCATCGCTTCGTTCGACTACCTCGAAGAGGTCACGTTCGGACATGTCGGCAAGCCGTTCCTGGCTTACAGCCAGCGCACCCGCGCCGCCGATGACGGACGTCCCCTGCACGCCGAGACCGGCTATCTCCGGGTGCCCGCGCCCGGTCGCATCGAATGGGTGCTCGCGCATCCCACCGGCATCACCGAGGTCCTGCAAGGCACGATCAGCACCGACGGTGAGTTCGTGCTCGACCTCGCCACCACCGACATCGGGCGCACCGACTCCGCGAAAGAGGTTGACGCCCTGCGTCGTTGGTTCCGGCTCGACGGAGACACCTTGAGCTACAACGTCCGCATGGCCGCCGTGGGCATCCCACTGCGGCACCACCTCGCGGCTGTGCTGCATCGGAAGGACGCATGACGGAACCACAGACCGGCCGGATTCGGGTCCCCACCGACCTCGACTCGGTCACGGCCACCGGCACAGAAGACCACACCGACGTCGATCCGCTGGCGGTGGAACGCATTTGGCAGGCGGCACGGCACTGGTACGCGGCCGGGATGCACCCGGCCATCCAGGTCTGCCTGCGCCAGAACGGTCGGGTGGTGCTCAACCGCGCGATCGGCCACGGCTGGGGCAACGGGCCCGACGACCCGGCTGACGCCGACAAGATCCCCGTCGGCGTCGACACCCCGTTCTGCGTCTACTCGGCCGCCAAGGCGATCAGCACGACCGTGGTGCACATGCTCGTCGAACGCGGCGAGCTCGACCTCGACGCCCGCGTCTGTGATTACCTGCCGACGTACACCAGCCACGGCAAGGACCGCACCACCGTGCGGCACGTCGTCACCCACAGCGCCGGGGTGCCGCTGGCCACCGGGCCGCGGCCGGACCTCAAGCGGATGAACGACAGCGAGTACGCCCGCGAGATGCTGGGCAAGCTGCGGCCGATCTACCGGCCGGGCCTGGTCCACATGTATCACGGCCTGACCTGGGGCCCACTGATCCGCGAAATCGTCTCGGCCGCAACGGGTCGCAACATCCGGGACATCCTGGCCACCGAGATCCTCGAGCCGCTTAGCTTCCGCTGGACCAATTACGGTGTTGCGCCCGAAGACGTTCCGCTGGTCGCGCCGAGCCACGTGACCGGCAAGCCGCTGCCGGCGCCCATGGCGGCGGCGTTCAAGAAGGCCGTCGGCGGCACCCCGAACCAGATCATCCCGTTCAGCAACACCCCGGATTTCCTGACCAGCGTGGTGCCGTCGTCGAGCACGGTCTCCAACGCCGTCGAGCTCTCCCGATTCGCTGAGATGCTGTGTCGCGGTGGGGAACTCGACGGGGTTAGGGTGCTGCGGCCGGAAACGCTGCGCGCCGCGACCGCCCCGTGCCGCCGCCTGCGGCCCGACATCGCGGTGGGACTTCAGCCGATGCGCTGGGGCACCGGATACATGTTGGGCTCCAAGCGATTCGGCCCGTTCGGCCGGGACGCACCGGCCGCCTTCGGGCACACCGGGCTCACCAACATCGCGGTGTGGGCCGACCCGGCCCGGAACCTTGCCGCTGCCGTGGTCAGCAGCGGCAAGCCCGGTGGGCATCCCGAGGCCAACCGGTACCCGGCGCTGCTCGACACGATCGCCCGGGAGATTCGCCGGTCCGCGTAGCGGCGAAAAGTACGTGGGCTCATACGCGATGGCGATCTGCCGGTGATTGTTGAACTCAGGGACCGCTGACGGCCGCAGAAGGTACCTGAGTTCAACCACATTGGCACGAGCACGTTCTCACTGAAGCCGCGTACTTTCGCCGCCGCGGCAGCTCTCCAGACGACCGGTGCGATCCGGAGTACCTGACTACGCCTTGGATGCAGCCTTCGCGAACAGACGCAGCAGCACCTGGTTGATGGCGACCAACGCCAGCTTCACCGGCGGGAACGACGCGGTCGAGCTCAGCGAGTAGTCGATGCGCGTGCCGGAGCCCTCGGGGGTCAGCCGCACCTCACCCGCATAGCCCGGGAACGGCACGCCGGAGCGGGCCTTGTAGCCGAAGACGTTGGGGGCGTCGAAGGTGACGACCTCTTCGACGATCGCCGGCGCCGGCCCGGGGGCCGAGATCCGGCGGACGGCGCCCAGGCCGTTCGGCGCCGGGGTGCCGGGCTGATCGATGGTCACGCTGATGCCGGGACCCCAGTTGGCCATGCCTTCGTGGTCGATCAGGGTCGCCCAAACAACGTCGATCGGGCGGGCAACGGTGGTGGTTGCAGTCGATTGCATGGACCGATCATGCCGCACCCCCTTTCAGGGCGCCTGGCAGGCTGTCCCCATGCCCGGCCCAATGCCCGAAGTACCGTTGCGTGACGACCACACCGAGCTGCTGCGCCGACGGGCGCTCACCGAGGACGCCGCCCGGCCGGACGCCGTTCAGCGTCGGCACGACGCCGGCGGCCGGACCGCCCGCGAGAACATCCTCGACCTGGTCGACGACGGCAGCTTTGTCGAATACGGCCGGTTCGCCATCGCCGCACAACGGGCACGCCGCGACCTCGACGACCTGATCGCGCGCACTCCCGCCGACGGCCTCGTGGCTGGTACGGCCCACGTCGACGGCCACCCCTGTGCGGTGTTGTCGTACGACTACACCGTGCTGGCCGGCACCCAGGGCGCTCTCGGGCACCTCAAGAAAGACCGGCTGTTCGAACTGATCGAGCGGATGAAGCTGCCGACGGTGTTCTTCGCCGAGGGTGGCGGTGGACGCCCTGGAGACACCGACCACCCGACGGTGTCGTCACTGGATGTGCGCGCCTTCGCGCTGTGGGCCGGCCTGTCCGGCGTGGTGCCGCGGATCGCGGTGGTCAAGGGCCGCTGTTTCGCCGGCAACGCGGTGATCGCCGGCTGTTCGGATCTGATCGTCGCCACCGAGGACACGTCGATCGGTATGGGTGGTCCCGCGATGATCGCCGGTGGCGGGCTCGGGGACATCGCACCGGATGCCGTCGGCCCGATTTCGGTGCAGGCGCCCAACGGCGTGGTGGACGTCGTGGTGCCCGATGAGGCGGCGGCGGTCTCGGTCGCCCGGCAACTGCTCGGCTACTTCCGCGGACCCACCACACCCGGCACCGCGCCGGACCAAACCGCCTTGCGCACAATCGTTCCCGAGCGCGCCCGCCGCGCGTATCAGGTCGCGCCGATCTTCGAGACGCTCGCCGACGAAGGCTCTGTCACCTTCCTGCGGCAGAAGTTCGCCCCGGAGTTGGTGACCGCGCTGGCCCGGATCGAGGGCCGGCCGGTCGGGGTGCTGGCCAACAACACCATGGTCATGGCCGGTGCCATCACCGCGGCGGCGTCCGACAAGGCGGCCCGCTTCCTGCAGCTCTGCGATGCCTTCGGGATTCCCGTGGTGTCCCTCGTGGACTGCCCCGGATTCATGGTGGGACCGGCGGCCGAGGCCGAAGCACTGGTTCGGCGCGGATCGCGGCTGCTGGTCGCCGGCGCGGCCCTGCGCGTCCCGCTGATCGCGGTGATTCTGCGTCGCGGTTACGGCCTTGGCGCACAGGCGATGTGCGGCGGCAGCCTGCATGAGCCACTGCTGACCGTGGCCTGGCCGGGCGCACACCTCGGACCGATGGGACTCGAGGGTGCCGTGCGGCTCGGGCTGCGCAAGGAGCTCGAGGCCATCGCCGATGACGAGGCCCGCGAGCAGGCGGTACGGGATGCCACCGCCGCCGCGCAGGCCAACGCCGCCGCGCTCAACTCGGCTTCGATGTTCGAGATCGACGACGTCATCGACCCCGCCGAGACCCGGTCGCTGATCGCCGCGACACTGGCGACCGCGGAACCCGCGGGCCTGCCGCCGCGCCGGGGCTTCGTCGACACCTGGTGAACGGTCTCAATCCCGCACGCCGCGATACAGCTGACGACGCACGACGAACCGCTGCAACACCCGGTCGACGGTCCACGCCGGGAACCGGACGGCCTGTCCCCACGGCGTGAACACCTCCAGCCCGTCGGGCTGCGGACCGAGCACCGAACCCCACCGCACGGCCGGCGGCCGGTAGCGGCGCAGCTTGCGGGACCTCAACTGGGCGAGGACGTTTCGTGCCACCAGCGCACCGCCACCGTTACGGGCCGAGGTGCGCAACGGATCGGTGGCCGCGACATCACCGACCGCGAAAACACCCGGATACCCGGGCACCGTCAGCTCCGGGGTGACGCGGACGAAGCCGTCGTCGTCGAGGATCTCAGTAGGCAACCACGCCGTGTTGGGCCGCACCCGACCGACGGCCCACAACACCGCATCGGCCTCCCCGTCCGGTTGGCCGGTGCTGAATTCGATTGGTCCAGCGGTGATTTCGTCGCGATTCGGCGGCAGTACAGCGCGGTGCCCGAGATGCAGCCGGACGCCGAGTTCCGCCAACCGTTGCGCGACCCGCACCTGGGTCCCGACGTGGTAACCCGGAAGTATCTGTGCGCCAGGGAAATACAGGTCGACGACCTTGTCGGGCCAGCTGCGTGCCAGGTTCCCGGCACTGCTCACCGCCGTGGCGCCGCCACCCACGACGGCGATGCGCTGCGCCCGTGCCAGGCGTTCGTGGGTGTCATGCAGATCCGCCGCGACGTCGTCGGCGGTCTGCAGCGTCGGGCGGCGCCAGAACCCGTTGGTCGTTCCGGTCGAGATCACCAGCACATCGAACGGCTCGACCGTCTCGGTACCGTCAGCCGTCTCCACCGTGACCGTGCGGGCATCCAGGTCGGCGCCCGTCAGCGCCCCGTGCACGATCCGCACCGAATCCAGGCCACGGAATCTCCGGAAACCGATGAAGTAGTCCCGCGCCCAGGCGTCGGGCCGCGCGACGCGCATGCCGAGTTCCTGACCGCTGACCAGGCCGTCCTTGACCGAGATACCGACCACGTCGGCGTGCGGGGCCAGGCGGACAGCGGCGAGGATGCCGCTGTCCCCCAGCCCGGCGATGACGACGCGCCCCCGCACGTCAGGGCAGGATCGAGTCGACGTAACCGCCGTCGGCGCGCACCGCGGCGCCGGTGGTGGCCGACGACTGCTCCGAGCTGAGGTACACGACCATGTTGGCGATCTCCTCGGGCTCAATCAGCCTGCGCAGCAACGATTGTGGACGGAATTTGATCATGAACTCGCGCTGCGCCTCGTCCCACGGCAGGTTCTTGTCGACCAGCTGATAGACGAAGTCCTCGACGCCACCGGTATGCGTCGGGCCCGCGATCACCGAGTTCACCGTCACGCCGGTACCCGCCGCATCCTTGGCGAAACCGCGGGTCACCGCGAGCAGCGCGGTCTTGGACGTGCCGTAGTGGATCATCTCTTCCGGGATGACGATCGCCGAGTCGCTGGCGATCTGGATCGCGCGGCCCCACCCGCGCTCCGTCATCCCCGGGAGGTAGGTGCGGATGAGCCGCACAGCAGACAGCACGTTCACCTCGAAGTACCGCCGCCATTCGTCGTCGGTGATCTCCTGCGCCGGCGTCGACCCGAAGATGCCGAGGTTGTTCACCAGGATGTCGACATCCGGAAGTTGTTGGACGAGTTGGGCGACGCCGTCCTCGGTCGTGACGTCGGCGGCGACGCCGATGACGTCGGCGAATCCCTTGCCGGTGAGTTCGGCGACGGCCGCTTGGACGCGTTCTTCGCTGCGTCCGTTCACCGCGACGCGGGCCCCGCTGGCGGCCAGCCCTTCGGCGATGGCCAGCCCGATGCCCTGCGTGGAACCGGTTACCAGGGCGGTTTTGCCGGTCAGATCAATGTGCACAATCAGCCTCCAATGAATGTTCCGGTCACACAACGCTAGCGACCCCGCTGAATAATCCGTGGCATGACCGAACTATTGGTTCTGCACATCGCCAAGCGGGCGATCCTGGCCGTGTCCCTCGACGGTTCACGGGTCCGGACGCTGGTCGCCGATGTCGACGAGACGCCCGACGGCATCGTCGTCGATCAGGCCCGGGGCCACATCTACTGGACGAACATGGGCACGCCCGACCCCGAAACCGGCCGGACGTTCTTCACCCGTAACGGGTCGCTCGAGCGTGTGAACCTGGACGGTTCTGACCGGCGGACCATCGTGCCGCGGGGCGCGTTCACCACGGGTAAGCAGCTGACGGCCGACTTCGACGCGAGGTTGCTCTACTGGTGCGACCGCGAAGGCATGCAGGTGCTGCGCTGCCGGCTGGACGGCTCGAGCCTGGAGACGCTGGTGGTGGCGGGTAGCGGTCCGGATGCGCAAGACCCGCGGCACCACTGCGTGGGCATCGCCGTCGACCCGGTGCAGCAGTTGGTCTACTGGACGCAGAAGGGCGCATCCGACGCCGGCCAGGGCCGAATCTTCCGCTGCCGCACCGACATCCCGGTGGGGCACACCGCCGCGGGCCGTGCGGACATCGAGTTGCTGTGGCAGGACCTGCCCGAGCCCATCGACCTCGATCTCGACGCATCCGGAAACCTGGTCTGGACCGACCGCGGCGCCGAACCGAACGGCAACACGCTCAACCGCGGCCGGGTCCAGCCCACGGTCGGGACCTACGACATCGTGTCCCGCGGCTATCAGGAGGCGATCGGTCTGACCACCGCCGATGACACGACCTACTACGTGAGCGAGCTGCGCACCGGCGGCATCCGCGTCGTGAACCTCGCCGACGGGACCGACCGCGAGCTGACACAGCTGGGTCCTGGTGTCACCGGGGTTGCGCTGGCCGAGCTCTAGCTGGCCTGGATGAACGCCGCGATGCCCTGGCAGATGGCGTTGGCGTAGGTCTGCCACCCCTGCATGGTGGCCATCGCCGCGCCCTCCTGCGGGTTCTTCATGTTGCCGCACTCGACCAGGATCGACGGGTACTGAGCGAGATTCAGGCCTGTCAGGTCGGCCCGGCCGTACAGACCGTTGCTGCCGATGTAGGTCGCCGGCGTCAGCCCCGCGGCCACCATCTTGTCGCGCATGATCTGGGCGAAACGCACCGACGGCCCGGCCTGCACCTGGTTCAGCGGCGGCGCCGAGTAGTTGACGTGGAACCCGTGGCCGCCAGCGGGGCCCCCGTCGGCGTGGACGGACACGACCGCGTTCGGCCGTAGGGCGTTCGCCATCTCGGCGCGCTGGTCGACACACGGACCGAGAGCGTTGTCGTTGTTGCGCGACAGGTGGACCTGTACGCCGGCGTTCGCCAGCTGCTGCTGCATCAGCAGCACGACGTTCCAGGTGAACGAGTGTTCGGGGAAGCCCGCCGTCGTGGACGTGCCACTGGTCTGGCAGTCCTTGGTGCCGCCGCGGCCGGTGGGCACCTGCTTGCTGATCGACGAGTCATTGGCCCCGTTGTGCCCCGGGTCGAGGAACACGACTGCGCCGGCCAGACCAGCGGCTTTGGCCACGGGCGCGGTGAGTGACGACACAACGGCGGGCATACCGACCAGAACCGGCGCCGCGGCAGCCATTCTCAGCATGCGTCGGCGCGAGATGCAGCCGACGCCCTTACCTGCGTCGTCTCTTTCACACGGACTACTGGTCACTGATCGGATGCTACGGACCGAGACTGGGAACACCCCCGAGCGCCCTGACACGGTTCCGTCACGAAGCAATAACTTCTTTCGGGTTCGGCGTACGGTCGAGGCGTGGAGACGAATGTCGAGACAGCGGGTGTGGGGGCCCGAATCAAGGCCATAGCCGGTTGGGCCGCCACGCGCACCCGCAAGACCAGCCCATCACCACTGTTGCCGGCCTGGGAAGCCCCGCCGGCGCAGTACGGCGTCGGAGTGCACCACAACGTGGCGGTGCCGATGAGCGACGGCATCTCGCTGCGGGTGGATATCCACTATCCGACCGACCCGACGACGGGCGAGCCCGCTTCCGGCCCCTTCCCGGTGCTGCTGTCGATGACGCCGTACGGCAAGAAGGCACCCCCGCCGGCCGCCCAGATCGGTGGTGGCGCAACGCCGTACCTGATCCGGCGTGGCTACATCGAGGTGATGGCCGACGTGCGGGGTACCGGCGTGTCGGGCGGCTCCTTCGAGATGCTCGGACCGGAACAGGTGCAGGACGGCGTCGACCTGGTCAATTGGGCTGCCGCCCTGCCCAATTCGAACGGCCGTGTCGGCATGTTCGGCATCTCGTACCTGGCCATCAACCAGCTCATGACGGCCGCCGCGGTGGGTCCCGGCTCGCCGCTGAAGGCGATCTTCCCGGCGATGGCCGCCAACGATTTCTACCGCGACGTCGTCACCATGGGCGGCGTCCCGCACATGCGCACGGTCCGGGCCTACGGCGCCACCTACTCGCTGCTGAACGTCATCAACCCGGCGCTGGAGTTCGCGCATCGCGGTGGGCATGAAAGGCCAAGGGCCGGTGGTATTTCCGCGGTGCGCCAGCGCGGTCGCGACCAGCGCAGCTATTTCAAGAGCCTGATAAAAGACGCGATCGCCGGCGGTGACACCGCATTCGACGGCACGTTCTGGGACACCATGCGTCCCGCGGATGTGGTGCCGAAGATCGTCGAGAACGGTGTCGCGGTGTTTCTGGTGGCCGGCTGGCATGACGCCTTCCAGCGCGGCGCGCCCTTGAACTACGCGGCGCTGCAGAACACTTTCGCCGGGCGTCCTGCCGGCGCCGCCATGACCGCCGATCAGCCCGTCTCCGACAAGTTCCAGTTGATGGCCGGCCCTTGGTATCACGTCTCGGATCTCGATGGTCAGCATCTGCAGGCCTTGCAGCTGCGCTGGTTCAACCACTGGCTCAAGGACGACGACACCGCGGCCGTCACCGGTGCGCCGGTGCGCTTCCAGGCCATCGGCAGCCCTAAATGGTTCCGCACCAACGCCTATCCGTTCCCGGAGGCCACCCCGACGCGGCTCTACCTGGGTCTCGGCGGCGGCCTGCATGCCACCCCGTCGGCCGACGAGTCGATCGCCACGCTCCAATACCTTTCTCGCGGACCGGTTTCCGGGCGCAGCCTGGAGCAGTGGAGCCTCGGCATGGGCAGCTTCATGGTGTCGCAGACTGGCCGCAGTGTCCGGTACGACCAGGACAACTCCCGGCTGCAGCGCGACGCGCTGACCTACACCAGCGAAGCGTTCGATACCGAACAACTGCTCGCCGGTCCGGTCGGCCTCACGATCTTCGCCACCGCCGACCGCACCGAGACCCTGTGGGTGGCGCATCTGGACGACGTCTCCCCCGATGGCGTCAGCCGGCCGCTGACGCAGGGGGCGCTCCTCGGTTCGCATCGTGCCCTCGACCCCGAGGCGAGCTGGCTCCTGCCCGACGGCACCGTGCTACGGCCGCAACACATCAGCACCAAGGCGGCCGCCGAGCCCGTCGTGCCCGGTGAGCTGACCCGGTACGACATCGAGGTGTTTCCCACCGCGGCGCTCCTCGCCCCGGGCCACCGACTGCGGCTGACGCTGACGACGTACGACTTCCCTCATCTGGTGCCGACCCGCCCGCAGCGGACGGCCCTGGCGCGCGGGACGTATCGAATTTCCCAAGGCGGCGTCCACGCTTCGCACCTGGTCGTGCCATTGGCCGACCCGGCGGCGATGGCGCAGTCCTAGCGGCGGAAAGCTAGCCCAGGAAGCGCTGCGTGTAGGGCGCGAAGCGGGCCTTGAGGTCGTCGGGGTCGAGACCGAACATCTCGCACGACGTCTCGACCCGGCCCAGCCGGCCGCGTTGATGACCGGCCAGGTAGTCTGCCATCGCGTTGCGCTCGGTATCCGAAAGTTGTTCCTCGGCAAGAGCAAAGACGCTCGCGGCGGTGCCGAGATCGTCGGCCATGAAATCATCGAACCGGATGTCGATGGAGCGGTCCCGGCCGATGACCTCCCGGTCTCGGATCAGCGCGGCAAGCATGTGCTCCAGCCGCTGCACCCAGTACGAAGCGATGTGCTCGACGGGAACCGGGCTGCGGTGCATGCGCGCCGAGTAGGTGAGCATCGCGATCATCGACAGCACCACCGGTACGGGATCGCGGTGCGTGAAAACACCTACCACACCGGGTAATTCGGCGTTCAGCACCGGCAGTTGCTCGAGATGCTGCGGCGACTTGAGCAGCCAGCGCCGGCCGCCGCGCAGGTACTGCAGGGCTTTGAGCTGCGTCACCATGTGCCGGTAGTGCGGCGTCTGATCATGGGATTCGTAGTAGTCACGCCACGCGGGAACATCGGCCAGCGTCTCGAAGTACATCGTGGAAAAGTCGTTGGCCAGCAACTGGATTTCCTCGTGCACGTGGTCGGTGGTCATCTCGTGCATCAGCGGGAAATGCGGCATGACGATGTTCATCACGTTGACCGCCACGTCCATCCGCGTGCGCCGCGGGTCCGGCTCGATACCGGCTTCGGACGCCAGCGGGAAGGGCTCCATCGACTCCCAGTAGGGCAGGGTCCGGAAGGTTCCGGCGGCCGCCAGCAGGTTGTGCAGGTGTGTGGTCCCGGTACGCGGCAGGCCGACGATGACCACCGGGGGCAGCAGTTCGATGTCGTGAATCTCAGGGTGCCGCTTCAACAGATCGGTCAGCAGCAGCCGGTTCTTCAACAGCTGCAGCAGCTGGCCGTAGAAGTTGACCACGCCCGGGCCGTTGAAACCGTCGATCTGCCGGAGCGCGCCCAGCAGCACCTCGAGGCGTTCGCGGTAGTCGGTGGGGCCGAAGTCGTCGAGCCCGGTGTCGGCGCTCGCCTTGGCGTGCAGTGCGTCCGCATCGAGCGGACAGTCCGCCGCCATCATCGTCATCATGTCGCGGAACTGTTGAGCCTCGGCCGTGAAGGTGGGATGGGCCAGGTCATCGAGCCGGACAACGTCTGTGGTGTCAGTCACACCAATTATGTTACTATGAGTTCCGTAATGGCGAAAGAACTTGGTAGACCTCGTGATCGGCGCATCGACGACGCCGTGCTGGACGCGACCGTGAAACTCCTCGGCGAAGTCGGCTATGCCGCGCTGTCGGTGGACGCCATCGCCAAGCAGGCCGGCACCAGCAAGCCAGCGATCTACCGGCGCTGGCCCAGCAAGGCCCACCTCGTCCACGAGGCGGCATTCCCTGAAGGCATCGCCGCTGACCTGCCGGATACCGGCTCCCTCGCGGGCGATGTACGGGCGATGGTCCGCGACACCGTGGCGGTCCTCAGCACTCCCGCGGCCCGCGCCGCGCTCCCGGGACTGCTCGGCGAGATGACCGCCGACGCCACCCTGCACAGCGCCCTGCTGGACCGGTTCGCCGACGTACTCGGACCCGGACTGCATGCCCGCCTCGATGCCGCCGCCACCCGCGGTGAACTCCGCGCCGACGTGACCGCCACCGACCTGACCGAGGTCATCACGGGTATCGCCCTGCTCGCCGCCCTCACCCGCAGCGCCGCCCCCGATGACGACTGGATAGACCGCAACACCACACTGATCCTGAAAGGTATTGGCGCATGACCGAATCCGCTGCCGCATGGCGGGAACTCCTCGACACTCTCCGTGAGCTCGACACCTCTTTCCTGGAGGGCCCGCGCGCCGTCACCGACGACCGCCAGATCGCCGACGGCTACCGCATGCTCGCGACGGGTCTCGGGGTGGCGCTGGACTGCTACCTGTTTCCCGAGCCCGGCCGGCCACAGTTCGTCGCCGTCAACACCCCCACCCGGCATGACCGCCGTTGGGGCGGCGACAACACCGACGCCTACTACCACATGTGCCCCATCGACCCGGAGCGCAAATACCGCGTTTTCGGCAACAAGGGCGACAGCGTCTACCTCTCGCTGACCGCGTACAACGAGCCGTCTCCCGGCGCCTGGTCCAATCGCGTCGTCGCGATAATTCGTGACACCGACATCGAATTCGACGCCGACGGCAACTTCTCGTTCGAGCTCGGACCACTGCCCGAGGCGGCCGTCTTCCTCACCCGCGACTACCAGGCCGATCCGGCGACGGGCCGTCCCGTCACCTGGAACATCGAGGCACTCGATCCTCCGGAGCCGTTCCGGCACAGTGACGCCGCGACAGCCGCCGCGTTGCGGTCCAGCGCCACGTGGATCCGCACGCTGTTCGCCATCATGCCGATGCCGGTGGGCACCCGCCCCGACGAAACCTCGCTCGGCCACTCGATTGCCCACGTGGCCAATGAATTCGCGGCGCCGTACCAGGTGCCCGATGCCAACTTCGGCTGGTCGGCCCGCGACGCCTGCTATTCGTACGGCAGCTTCGTGCTCGCCGAGGACGAGGCTCTGGTCATCACCCATCGCCCGCCGGCCTGCCGGTTCTGGAACCTTGTGGTGTGGAACCAGTTCATGGCCACCCCCGGTGCCAGCGACGCCCGTAGCTCGCTCAACGGATACAGCGCGGTGCCCAACTCCGATGGCACGGTAACGGTCGTCCTGTCCCGCGGCACCACCACACACCCCAATTCGCTTACCACGCTGGACTATCCGCAGGGCAACCTGGCATTTCGCTGGTTCCTGACCGACCAGGTGCCGGACCGTCCCGAAGTCCAGCTGGTCAAGATCGCCGACGCCCCCACCTCGCCCTCCTGAGCGATTTGTGCACGATTTTCCGCGCTCACCGCGGAAAATCGTGCACAAATCACGGGACTATGGCGTCGATCGCCCGGTAGATCCGTTGCTCGCTGACGGGCCGCGGGGTGCCCAACTGCTGGGCCCAGAGGCTGACGCGCAGCTCTTCGATCTGCCGGGCGATGTCGCGGACGTCCTCGCCTTGGCACCGAAGCGGTGAAAGCGCCTGCAGCAGTTCGTCGTACGCATCCTGGACGGCGCGGACGCGGTCCATCCGCTCCCGGTCTGCGGCGGGAGCCTGAGGCAGCCGCTCCAGCCGCCGGCCGATCGCGGTCAGGTACCGGGTCAGGTCGGCGAGGTGGGTGACGCCCGTCGCCGCGACGAATCCGACCGGGAGCAGCCGGGCCAGCTGTGCGCGGATATCAGCGACGGCGTCGGCCTGGAGCGCAGAAGGCTTGTCGGGCAACGCAACCTGCGCCGTGTGCGCGGTGGTCAAGACGCGCTCGACGCGGCCGACGACGTCGAGCGTCGTCGGAACCAGTTTGGCGGCGACGGTGTCGCGCAACGCGCCGAAGCCAGCGGAGGTCCACACGGGCTTGGGCGCCAGCACCCGCACGGCGGCGTCGGCGCAATCCTCAAGGAGCGCAGCCAGGCTGCCGTCGGGATTGCTCGCCAGCGCGAGGCGCGCGCGGGGATTGAGCACGCGCTCGGCCGCCTTGACCGGCGACGGCGCGGCGAGCCGCAGCAACCGTCGCAGTCCTGGACCCATGGCCGCGGCCTGCTCCGCTGCCGTCGGGAACACCCGGATATCCACCGCCGCACCGGTATCCACGAACGCGGGAAATCCGCGCACGGTGTGCCCGCCGGCCGTGCTCTCCACGCTGCGCGGCAACTCGGACAGATCGTCGGGCCACGCCTTCAGACCCGTCCGCTGCAGATCGCCTGCGACGGCCCCGGCGACTGCCTGCCGCACCGAGCCGGCCAGTCGATCATGCAGCGCACTTAGGTCCTTGCCGCGCGCCACCTCGGCGCCGTCCTTCTCGACCGCGAAGGTGACCCGCAGGTGGTCCGGAACCTTGCTCAGGTCGAAGGCGTCGATCGGCACCAGAATGCCACTGCGCCTGCGCAGTTCGCGCTGCAGTTCCTCGAGCAGCGAGCCGTCTCCCGGATTGAGGTCCGGCAGCACCGCCCGCGCGGTGTCGGGTGCGGGCACGAAGTTGCGCCGCAGGTCCTTGGGCAGCGATTTGATCAGCGCCGTGACCAGCTCTTCGCGCAGCGCGGGCACCTGCCACGCGAAGCCGTCACCGCCGAGCCGGGCCAGCACCTCGACCGGAACGTGCACCGTGACACCGTCATCGGCGGCGCCGGGCTCGAATCGGTAGCTCAACGGCAGCGAGAGGTCGCCGGTCTGCCAGGTGTCGGGCTGGTCGGCGTCGGTGTCAGTGCGCAGTAGATCCTCGCGCGTCATGGTCAGCAGGTCCGGCGTCACATGCCGCTGCTTCTTCCACCAGGCATCGAAATGCCGTGCCGACACCGCGCTCTCGGGCACCCGCTGGTCGTAGAAGGCATACACCTCGTCGTCGCCGGCCAGCAGGTCGCGGCGGCGGGCGCGCTCTTCCAGCTCCTCCAGTTCGGTCCGCAGGCGGGTGTTGTCGCGGAAGAAGTGGTGCCGGGTCTGCCAGTCGCCTTCGACCAGCGCGTGCCGGATGAACAGCTCGCGCGCCACCACCGGATCGACCTGCGCGTACCCGACCCGACGGCGCGGCACCAGCGGCAGCCCGTAGAGCGTCACTCGTTCGAACCCCATGACCGCACCCCGGCGGGCGTCCCAGTGCGGCTCACTGAAGGTGCGTTGCAACAGATCTCCGGCGACCCGCTCGACGGTCTCCGGTTCGATGCGTGCCGCGATGCGCCCGAACAGCCGGCTGGTCTCCACCAGATCCGCGACGACGATCCAGCGCGGCGGCTTCTTGGTCAGCACCGAACCCGGCGCCAGGACGAACCGCGAGTTGCGAGCACCCTGGTAGTCCCGCGTCTCGCCTTCGCACAGCCCGACGTGCGACAGCAGCCCTGCGGTCAGCGCGGTGTGGATGCGCAGCGGGTCAGCATCATCGCCCGACTCCCGGATGCCGAGATCGCCCGCGATGCTGCGCAATTGGCCGACCAGGTCCTGCCATTCTCGGATCCGCAGGTAGTGCAGGAATTCGTCGCGGCACATCCGGCGGAAAGCGCTGCCGGACAACTGGTTCCGCTGCTCGCGCAGGTAGTTCCACAAGTTGAGGTAGGAAATGAAGTCCGAATGCTCGTCGGCGAAGCGGGCGTGCTTCTGCCGGGCGGCCTCTTCGCGGTCCGACGGCCGCTCCCGCGGATCCGGGATCGACAGCGCGGCAGCCAGAATCAGTACCTCGCGGACGCAGCCTTCGGTGTCGGCTTGCAGGATCATGCGGCCGACGCGCGGATCCAGCGGCAGCCTGGCCAGCCGGCGTCCGACGTCGGTGATGGCGCCCTTCGTATCGAAAGCGCCCAATTCCTGGAGCAATTGGATGCCGTCGCGGATGCTGCGCGCATCGGGTGGGTCCAGGAACGGGAAGGCCTCGATATCGCCGAGCCCCAGCGCCGCCATCTGCAGGATGACCGCACCGAGGTTGGTGCGCAGGATCTCCGGGTCGGTGTAGCGAGGCCGCGACGCGAAGTCCTCTTCCGAGTACAGCCGGATACACACACCCGGCGCGGTACGACCGGACCGGCCGGACCGCTGCGCGGCCGACGCCTGCGAGATCGGTTCGATCGGCAACCGCTGCACCTTGGTGCGCCGGCTGTACCGCGATATGCGCGCCGTGCCCGGGTCGACGACGTACCGGATGCCCGGCACCGTCAGGGAGGTTTCGGCGACGTTGGTGGCCAATACGATCCGACGCGGCCCACCGGGCTTCGCGTTGAAAACCTTCTGCTGATCCGCGGTGGGCAGCCGGGCGTACAGCGGCAGGATCTCGGTCGGAAATGTGTCGCCGGACAGCGCATCCCGCAACGCCTCTGCGGTGTCCCGGATCTCGCGCTCGCCGGACAGGAAGACGAGCACATCGCCGGCCGGTTCGGATTCCAGCTCACGCACCGCGTCGACGATGGCTTCGGTCTGGTCCCGCGGCTCGGTGCGGACGATCTCGTGGTCCGGATCGTCGGGATCGTCGGTGTCGTCCGCGACGACCGGCACTTCCAAAGGGCGGTAACGGATTTCGACGGGATAGGTACGGCCCGAGACCTCGACGATCGGCGCATCGAAACTGCGTCCATGTTCGGCTCCGCCGAAGTGTTTCGCGAACCGCTCGGGCTCGATGGTCGCCGACGTCACGATGACCTTCAGGTCCGGACGTCGCGGCAGCAACTCGCGCAGATACCCGAGCAGGAAGTCGATGTTGAGGCTGCGTTCGTGGGCCTCATCGAGAATCAGCGTGTCGTACCGCAGCAGCCTCCGGTCCCTCTGAATCTCGGCGAGCAGAATGCCGTCGGTCATCAGTTTGACCAGGGTCGAGTCGCCGGCCTGATCGGTGAACCGCACGGTGTAACCGATGGCCCCGCCCAGTGCGGTGCCGGTTTCGTCGGCGATGCGCTGCGCCACCGTCCGGGCCGCCAGCCGTCGTGGCTGGGTGTGTCCGATGGTGCCGCGGATGCCCCTGCCGAGCTCGAGACAGATCTTGGGCAGCTGCGTCGTCTTGCCCGAGCCGGTCTCGCCGGCGACGATCACCACTTGGTTGTCGGTGATGGCCTTGGCGATCTCACCTCGACGATCGGTGACCGGCAGGTCGGGATAGGTGATCGCAGGAACAGCCGCGAGACGGCTGGCGATCACGCCCTCCGCGGCCGCGATCTGTTCGGCGATCTTCTCGGGATTGTCGCCCCGCAGATTCTTCAGCCGACGCTCCAGCCGCGCGGCGTCACGGATGGTCAGACCATCCAGACGATCACGCAGTTGGCGCAGCTGAAGGTCGGACACCAGTCCCAGGATAGGTGGTCCGCAGTCAGTCGCGTGTTGCCGGTACGTGCGGGATCGGGCAGCCCGGTGCGATGTCGGCCGTCTGATTGTGGTGGTCGTAGGGGGTACCGGTGATCCCATTGCGCGACGCCAGGAAGCGGGCAACCCCGAGCACCGTGCCCCACATGACGGTGTCGCTGCGACGGGCCGCCGCACGGGCCGCGGCGCCGGGCGTGTGGTCGAGCACGCGCCGGAAGCCGATGTTCGCGTGCACCAGCATCGCCGCCACAGCGGTCCACGGCACGAAATTGATATCGGCCCAACCGGTTCCGCGAATCATGGCTCGCATCATGTCGCGGCCACCGTAGTAGGCCAGGAGGCCGAGAAACGGGCTCACGCCGACTCGGGTCACCAGTGCCGACCGGAAGTTGTCAGCCGCGGCGCCGACCATGGTCTCGGTCCACTCCGACGGGCCACCGGCGTACGCGACGATGAAATCCATGGCCTCCAGGGCCTGCTTCGAGTCTTTGGGGATGAGTTCGTCGGCGACCCCGAACACCCGGGCGATGTACGCCCAGTACATCAGCGCCGCATCCAGATCCGCACGGCTGCAACGCCGTCCGTGGGCATGATCGATCAGCAGGGGTTGCAGTCCGAAGGTGATCGCCGCGTTCATCATCATCGCGTTGGAGATGGGGTTGCCGTGTTCGGCGAACTGTTCGTCACCCCAGGTGCGGCGCAAGCCGGCCCGAACCTGTGCGTGCATGAGCCGCACGCGCACGGTGTCCTTGAACGGCTCGGCGAAGCGCTCCAGCGCGCCGCGGTAGGTCATGTTGCGGAACCAGGCGGCGGTTTCGAGGTTGCGCCGGTAGAAGTCGCGGACGAATCGACCGGTTTCCCCGGTGGCATAGGCCACCTCGTCGCCGACGAACGTCCCGAAGGTGTCGCCCGCCGCCATCCCGAACTTCCCGGCGACGGAGGCGTTGTTCCAGAGTTGGCGGCCCCGTTCCCATTTCACCGGGTCGTACCACTCCGGTGGGTTGTCCAGGTCGGCGAACAACGCGATCAGTTCCGCGGGGGCGTGGTCCACCGACTCGATGCCGTGCTCGAGGGCCTGCTCCAGAAGGGCCCGTCCTTCGGCCATCCCGGTCTCACGGAACCGCGCGACGACGGCGTCCATCAGTTCGTCACCCTGCCAGAGGTGGTCGACGAACAGGTCGGTCCACGGCGTCGCCTTCGGCACGTCGCTGAAATCCAGCCACGGCGACAACTGCTGCCGACGGGTGTACGTCCAGATGGGCTCGAACCGGAGACGTGCGGGGGCGGGGCGTAAAGCCATCCCCGGCCGCCAGTAGTAGTCGTACGGATGACCGCCAGTGGGTACGTGTGAATTGCCAGAACGACGCTGTTCTCGGGTCGACGAAGCCATGCCAAAATGCTGACACGAGCATTTACTCGCATACAATTCGTTTCGTGACGGCCCGGTGAGCAGCACACAGCGGGTGCCGCGGCGCACCCCACGACAAGAACGCTCGCGTTTGATGGTCGAGCGCATCCTCGACGCCGGTCGGGAAGTACTGATCGAGCGGGGATACGACGGCGCCACGACGAATCGGATCGCGGAGGTCGCCGGCATCAGCCCGGGGTCGCTCTACCAGTACTTTCCCAACAAGGACGCGATCATCACCGCGATCGTCGACGCCCATACCGACCACGTCGTGCGCTCGGTGACCACGCGACTGGTGGAGCAGGTCGGCCAGCCCGAAGACCTCGGCAGCCTGCGGGAAGTCCTGGCGATCCTGCTGGGTGCGATGGCCGAACAGCCCGAGCTACTGCGGGCCCTGATCGAGCACACCCCTCGGCTCGGGCTCGGCAACAAGATCGCCGATTTCGAGCAACGTGTCGGCGAGCTTGCGATCGCCCACCTCCGGTTGCGGCCGCAACCGATTCACCACGCGGACACCAGAATCTGGATCGCGGTGCGCGCGGTCGAGCATCTGAGCATCCGCTACGTGCTCGACCGCCCGGACATCGACCACGACGAATTTCTCGACGAACTCGCCGCGCTCATGGCGTCCTACATGATGGTTCGCACCTGATCGGCCGCGACATCACGGGATGAGCGGATCGCGGCCGGTCGAGCCCATCGCCGCACCGGCCAGGCGATGTTCCAGCCCCTGGACGACGCGCAGCACGGTTGCCCGTTCCGCTTCGCTCAGATCGCCGACGGTCAACTCTTCGATCTCGCGCCACACACCCTCGATCTGGTCCCGCAGTCCGCGGCTGGCCGGCGTGGCCTCGATCAGATGGGCACGCTTGTCCTCGGGGCTCGGGAAGCGTCGGACGAACCCGGCATGCTCCAGCCGCTGGATCATGCGGGTCATCGTCGGCGCATCGGAGCTCGTGAGTCGCACCAGATCCGTCTGCCGAAGCGGGCCGCGGTCCCACAGGTACATCATCACCAGCTCCTGGCCCGGGTACAGGCCGAGGGGACGCAGCAGCGTCGCGATGATCGTTCGCGTCAGCCGGGTGAGTTGAAAGACCGCATGACTGACGGGACCGCTGCGGGCCGCCGTCGGCAATGCCATCGCCTCGCACGTCTCCCGGTCTTCATCGCCGTCCGTCGCCATCGACACCCCCAGAAACTCATTGGTTGTCTAACCATCTTACTTCGGCTAGATGACAAGGAAACCCCAGTTGGAATAGCCGTCGGAAGATACTTGTTCGAGCAAGTATCTAGAAAGGCGGCGCCATGAACACCACCCACCACACCGGCACCGAGCTCCGTCGTTCCATCTTGCGCCTCATGACAGGGACCGCCGTCGGACTGTCGGCGCTGTCCATCGCGCTGGCCGCGCCCGCGGCGGCGAAAGGCCCGCATCCCGGCCCGGTGATCGACCGCCCCGAGCCGACCAGTTCAGTCAGCGCGCAGACCAATGCCGGCCGCACGTCGACCACTCCGATGACACCCGCCGGACGCACGGCGCCCGGCGCTATCCCCCGGTCTCAACCGGCGGTTTCCATCAGCGCGCAGCAGTACACCGGAGGGGCCGACAACCCCGCCGCGAATCAGATTCGTAAAACGTCGGACTCCACCGACGGTCCGGGCGACACCGCCCGCCGCGCCGACGTCCGCATGCCGACCATGCCCGGCGGACTGACACCCGCCGACGCTGGGCGGTTGTTCGGGGGAATGTCCGGAGCCTCGAAATAGGCTCCGTCACAACGCCGTATCGGCGCGAGAGGCTAGCCCTTATCGGGCGCCCAGTACTCCAGCATCTCGGCGAACGTCTCGAACGCCGGCTTGGAGACGCCGTAGGCGGCTTCCAAGTGGATGCTGATCGGGAAGCCGAGCTCGCCGACGCCATCGATGACGCGCTTGTACAGGTCGAGCATCAGCGCGCGTTTGGCCGCGGGCTCCTCGCCGGCCAGCCGGGAAACGAAGTCCTGCTCGGCGGCGACCAGAGGGTTGCCCGGATCCTGGATCAGCCAGTTGATCAGTCCGACCTTCGACTCCATCTTCGGGACGAACCCGAACGACAGCAGAATTTCGGGGCGGTGCTCGGTGGTGGCAGCGAACTCCTTGAGGAAGCCCACGATCGTGTCCGAGTACAGCAACTGGGTCATGCCGTAGGTGGCGCCCTGGTTGATCTTGAAGTTGAAGCGGCCCTGCTCGCCGTCGCGCGTCGGGATCAGGATGACGCCGCGATTCGGCACCTGGTCGCGGTAGATCGTCAACGCGTCGGTCGGCGCCACGCCGGCGCCCTCGCCGTCGCTCATGGTGCGCGGGACGCCGACGAAAGCGATGCCGTCGAAGTCCGCGTCCTGCAGCACCGCCAGCCGCTTCGAGAGCGCGTCCTCGTCGAGGAACGACGTCACCTGCGTGCACAGCCCGCGGATCCCGGGCAGCTCGGGCTTCATCAACTGCCAGAAGTCGAGGACGTCCATCTTCGGCTTCATCTCGACGGGCCGGTCGCCGTCTTCCTCGATCATCCCGGGGATCATCACGTGCCGGATGCGGCCCTCGAGGCCGACGGCCGCGGCGTTGAGCAGCACCTTGTGCGCCTCGTCGACCGCAAACTGGGGGCCGCGCTCAATATTGGGCGGGACCAGTTCGAAGGCGATGGTGTTCAGGGTCACGACTCTGCTCCGGATCTCAGGACTACATACGGGGCGCAGGCGTCACTGACCGCTACGACCCGCAGGTCGTGTTTCCCGTGAAACCTCCACCCTACCGATGGCCTCCAGCAAAGAATCGGCCACGTCCGGCTTGCCAGCCGTGGTAAACCCGACCCGTGGCTGAACGCGTCAAGTTCCAGAGTTCCACCGGCCCCATGCTCGCCGGGATCATCGACCTCCCCGAGGGCACCCCGCGCGGCTGGGGCGTCTTCTCACATGGCTTCACACTCGGCAAGGACTCCCCTGCCGCGGCGCGCATCTGCAAGCAACTGGCCTCCGATGGCATCGGGATGCTCCGCTTCGACGCCATCGGGCTGGGCGATTCGGACGGCCACTGGGGCGACGGGTCCTTCACCCACAAGACCAACGACGTCATCGAAGCGTGCAAGTTCATGTCCGACCGCGGCACGCCGTCGGCTCTGTTGGTGGGCCACTCGTTCGGCGGGGCGTCGGTACTCGCCGCGGCGCGGCAGGCGCCCGGGGTGCGCGCGGTGGCGACGGTCGCTGCGCCCATCGACCCGTCGCACGTCGAGAAGCAGTACGACGACATCCTCGACTGCGTGCTCGCCAACGGCAGTGCGCAGTGGATGGTCGGCGGCCGCGAACTGACCCTCAAGCGCGACTTCGTGGAGGACGTCCGCGCGGCCAAGCTGCACGCCAAGATCAAGGACCTGCACCTGCCGCTGTTGATCCTGCACTCCCCCACCGACAACACCGTGGGCATCGAGAACGCGAGTGAGATTTTCCGGACGGCCCGCCACCCGCGCAGCTTCGTCTCGCTGGAGGGCACCGAACACCTGCTCACCGGGCCGGGACAGGCCAAGCGTGCGGGACGGATCATCGGCGCCTGGGCCGACGCCTATCTGGGTCCGGACAAGGCGCGTCCGCGGTAACGCGACAACCCGCGCTTCAGTTACCGGCCGCCTTGTTGGCCTTCGCGATGGCCGCGGCGAGCTCCTCCAGTAGCGGCGGCACGTCCAATTCGGTCACCACGGCTTCGATGAAGACCAGATCATCTGGGTGGGCAGCCGCGTCGGCCAGTGCCGCGTCCAATTCGCCGCAGGTTGTCGCCCTGTGCGACAACGGGTTCCGGATACCCAGGGCAGCCGGGATGTCGCGCCACTGCCAGCCCACGATGTCGTTGTACGGCGCGGTGGGGCCGTGGATCGCGCGTTCGACGGTGTAGCCGTCGTTGTTCACCAGGATCACCACGGCGGGCACGCCCTCGCGGCCGAACTGGCCGAGTTCCTGGATCGTCAGCTGCGCGGCGCCGTCGCCGATGAGCAACACCGGACGACGGTCCGGCTCCGCCAGACCCGCACCGAGTGCGGCCGGCAGCGTATAGCCGATGGACGCCCACAACGGCTGACCGATGAACGCCACACCGCTGGGCAGCCGGTGCCGGGCCATGCCGTAGTACGACGTGCCCTGCTCCGCCAGGACCACATTGCCCGGCGTGAGAGCACCACAGACCTTGTCCCACAAGGCCTTCTGCGTGAGCGGCTGATCCGGTTCGAGGATCGCGTCGGGCGCGTCGGGCACCGGCTGCGGTACGGCGGGCGACCTGGTGGGCCGGGACTTCAGGATGCCGGTGATCGCCTCGAGCGCGGCCGACATGTCCAGTGGCGCAAAAACTTCCCCGGCCACGGTGCTCTGGTTGGGCCCGATGTCGATGGTCCGCGCGGTATCGATCTGCTGCGTGAACGACGCGCTCACCATGTCGGTGAACTGCACGCCGGCGGTGAGGAGCACCGGGGCGTCTTCGATGGCCCGGCGGACCGACTCCTGACTGGAGGTGCCGGCGTAGATGCCGAGGAACTCCGGCGCGGATTCGTCGACCAGGCTCTTGCCCCACATCAGCGTGGCGTGCGGCACGACGTCGGCCGCCAGCAGTGCCTCGAGCTGCGGGACGGCTTCCAGTCGGTGCACCAGCAGGTCGGCCAGCACCGTCAGCTGATGCTCGCCGATGAGACGGGCGGCGGCCACGGTGAACAGCGAGAGCGCCCGCGGGCTCGTGCCGCTGGTGTACCGCGGCAAGGGCCCGGTCGGTGGTTCGACCGGGAACCGGGCGACGTCGGTGGCCAGCATCAGGTAACCGGGCAGCTTGCGCTCGTGCACTTCGGACAGCACCCGGTCGATCTCGCGCGTGGCCGTGGCCGGCACGAGTTTGGCTTGTGCGCAGGTGATTTCGCGGGCGATGCGCAGAAAGTGGTCGAAGTCGCCGTCACCGAGCGAGTGGTGGATCACCCGGCGGGAGCCTTGCACGTCGATCGACGGCGTGCCGACGATGTGCACCACCGGGACATGCTCGGCGTAACTGCCCGCGATCGCATTGGCCGTCGATAGCTCACCGACACCGAATGTGGTGATGAGCGCCGCCATGCCGCGCAGCCTGCCGTAGCCGTCGGCGGCGTACCCGGCGTTGAGTTCGTTGGCACTGCCGACCCACCGGATATCCCGGTGGGCGATCACATGGTCGAGCAGTTCCAGGTTGAAATCGCCTGGCAAACCGAAAATCTCGGTGACACCCAGTTCGGCGAGCCGGTCCAGTAGGTAGTCACCGACGGTGTATTCGGGCATCCCGGCCTCCCTGGGGTCGCTGGTATGGCGATGGTAACCGTCCAGGCCCGAACACCGCCCGACAAGCACTACCATGACGGCCATGACCGTTCGCCCGCGCCGGATCGTGTGGCAGGTTGCGGCACTGTCGCTGCTCGCGGCCTGCGGTTCGAACACGTCAGCGACGCCGTCGTCGAGCACTTCGAGCGCATCGCCGCCCACGACCACGACAGCCCAGCTCCCTTCGCCGGTCCCGATCGTGCCGATGAAACCGAATGCGCGCCAGGCCAAGTGGGTCGACCTGCAAGTCGGCGACTGCCTGAGCACACCGCCGCCCACCGACCCGAGCGTCGTCGAAGTGACACTGGTGGACTGCTCCGCCCCGCACATCGCCGAGGTGTTCCTGCGCGCCAACGTCGCGGTCAACGACGCCATCGCCGGTGTCGCCGATCAGCGGTGCGCGGCGGGCCTGACGCAGTACGCCGGCCAGGACAGCCGGTACACCTCGACCTACCTGATCGATTCGAACATGGACCGCACCGGACACACGCCGCTGCCCAGCACCGTCATCTGCCTGCTGCAGTCGGCCACGGGCCTCTCGTTGAACGGCTCCGCTAAGGCTTAGCCGTCAACAGGATGTATTGGGCGGCAACCTGTTCGTGCACGTCCTTCAACTCGGGGCCACGTGCCTCGATGGCGTAGTCACCCGCCGGCGCGACACAGTAGAACTGCTTCGGATTGGCCAGCAGGATGCAGCGGCTCAGCGTCAGGGCCGGCACCGGATCGGCGGTCTCGGTGCCGTCGACCGACACCTCCTTGCCGAAGGTGTTCGCCACGTTGACCGCAGACGCCGGGTCCTTGGCCCGATACACGCTGGTCTTTCCACGGGCGAACGCCGTCACGCCGTTGTCCTGGAACACCTTGCTCGAGGTGACCGGGTTGCTCTGGAAGTGCAGGGCCCCGGTGCCCGAGTAGACGGCGTTCTGTGAATTGCGCGGCGCGTCGGTCTGCAGCGTCAACGCCAGCAGGCCCGTCGGATCGATCGGCACGGCCGGCAGTTCCGCCGCGGGTTTGAACGGCTCGATCGCGGCGGCCTGCGCGCCGATCGCCTTGGTCACCAACGCGATGGCCGGATCAAGACCGGCCGTTGACTGTGCCAATTGCGTCAGGACATAGGGACCGTGCGCGGTGAAGGACCGCACGGTGGTCAACTTCGTGCCGCGGGAATCGACGTCGTACGTCGACGCCAGCGCATCCGGATGATCGGGAATGGCAACGGTTTTCGGCACCGCGCCGCGGATGTTGAGCTGAAGCGCAGCAGCGTTCATCTCGCCGGCCGCGGCGCCGGCGTCCTCGGGCGAGGCAAAGCGCAGCACGCCGTTGATCAGCACGGTCTTGGTCGCAGACTCACGCGCCGAGACGAACCCATCGATGAACTTGTGCCTGCCGGCCGCGGTCGCGATGCTCTCTGGACCGAACTGAGCCAGCAAGCCCGGCTCGTCGATGACGAAATATGTTGACAGATAAGGCTCGGTGAGTGTGCTGTCGACCTGCCAGGGCCCCACCACGTAGCCGGCCAGCTGTTGCGCCTCCAACCTCGCGCCGGCCTCGGGCGCACCCGCGGTGCCGTAGGGCTCATGGGCCTTGGTCGGGTACTTTCCGGGCTTCAACTGCGCAGGGGCGACGATCGCCGGCGGAGGTGGTGCCGTCGAGGTCGCCGGCTTGGTGGCTGACGTGGCGGGGCTGGACTGCGTCGACCCGCCACCACAGCCCGCGGCCAGCACCGCCACCGCGACCACCGCTCCACAGCTCACCAGACCCCGCATGCGTCCCTCCCCTGCCGACTGCAGACCAACCTACTCAGTGTCAGGTCTTCGCGGCACTGAACTGCATCACATGCCCAAACACCTTGGTACTCGTATCGATACGCAGCCCGTGGCGCCGTCCTTCGGCCGCCAGTTCATCGGGGTTCACCAGCCGGAACGGCGACCGGTCCACCCGGTGCACCGCCGTGGCCACCGGTGTCCGCGTCAGGTCGTAACCGACGAACACGCCTCCGGGCTTGAGCACCCGGGCGATCTCCGCGACCGCGGCCTCCCATTCGATGACGTGGTGCAGCACCAGGCAGCTGACCACCGAATCGAACGCGCCGTCGTCGAACGGCAGGCGGGTCGCATCGGCGCTCTGCACGGTGACGTCCGGGTTGTCCTCCAGCCTCCGCGCCGCGGCGTCGACCATCACCGGGTCCAGGTCGGTCGCGGTGATCGACAACCCGGGACGCGCCGACGACAGCCCTTCCGCGATTGCCCCACTCCCGGAACCGATCTCGAGCAACCGTTCTCCCAGCTGGTCGGTGGGCAGGATGTCGAGGACGGCACGGGTGGTGGTTCTCCACATGGCGCCGCAGCAGAAGGCCCGCTCGACCCTGGACATCACCGGCATTGCGGTCTCCTCCTCGTAGTGTCCTTCGAGTATGGAACCGCCTGCCTCCTCAGTACTTGGACGGATCCGTCGAATCCCGCAGCGCCCGGGCGATCTCGGACGGCGCCGCGCCGGTCATCTCACGGCATACCCGGTTGGCATGGGAGCCGTCGGCGAATCCGGCCAGATGCGCGGCGTCGGTGACCTGCTCACCGCCGGCGAGATGTTTCAACCCGGAGAGCAGTCGGGCCCAGCGGGTGGCCGCCGAGAAGGAGACACCGGTCTGCTGCCGGCACAGGCGGCCGAGGTAGTCCGGTGACACCGCGACCTCGTGCGCGATCGATGCCAGGTCCACGGATTCGGTTGTGCCGCTGTAGATCAGGTCCATCGCCTGCTTCAGCTGCGGATGCAGTCCGGGTTGTTGTCCCGGATCGCCGCAGAGACGCTGGATCAGCGTGGCGGCGGCCAACTCGGGGTCGGTGTCGAACGCGGCGGCCACGGCCTGTGCGAGCGCCTGGTCGTCGGCCGGCAGCCAGATGCCGTCACCGGATTCGCTCTGACTGAGGGCGTGCAGCGCTGCCCCGGGCCAGGTGTGCGGCGCCAGATACAGGGCCAACGTCAGATCGGTGGGCGCCGACCACACCGCGTGGCCGGCGCCGCTGGCGATGACGACGACGTGCCCGCTCCGGGGCGCCGCGCCGTCTGTTCGGACCGTCAGCGGACCCGTCAGGCCGACACCGATCTGCACCGCCGGATGGTGGTGAATCTCCAGGTCGCCGAACGTGCCGACGACCATGACCTGCGCTGGACCGATCTCCCAGACGCGCATGCCTCATGCTAACGCCGCGGCCGGCGCCGCACTTCTGCTAACGCCGCGGCTGCCGCCGCTCGATGACCTCCAATGCCTGTTGCGCCCACCGCAGATTCTCCTGCTCGAACGCGATGCCGCGCATCAGCGTCAGGTAGGGCCCCACGCGCTCCGCCTCGGACAGGAACATCGCCTCGCTGCGGCCGCCCAGTATGCGGCTGCGAATCCGTTCGTAGAGCTCGAGTTGATTGGTGGTCCACTGGATTCGGTCCCTCAGGCCCGCGCACACGGCCTCCGCATTGCCGCTGTCGACGGTGGACACCTGCACCAGTAGGTCGTCGCGCATGGCCAAGGGCTTCGGCGTGGCCTCGGTGAATGCATGCACCGCCTTCCGGCCGGCATCGGTCAGCGTGAACATCCGCTTGTTGGGCCGCCGCTCCTGCTCGACGACACGGGCCTCGATCAGCCCGTCGGCCGCGAGTCGGTCGAGTTCGCGGTACAGCTGCTGCGGGGTGGCCATCCAGAAGTTGGCGACGGACGCGTCGAAGCCCTTGGCCAGGTCATATCCCGAGGCCTCACTGTCGAGCAGGGCCGCCAACACGGCGTCACGCAGAGCCATGTCCAGGAGTCTAATAGTCAACAAAGTGATTAGTCACATATAGACATGCCGAGCTTGTCCCGCTAGCGTCACCCGTACCTAATCACCAAATTGACTATGCGAGGTATGCGATGCAGGCATTCCGCAAGGCGGTCGAGGCCGCTGACGGCGAAGCCATGGCCGCCTGTTTGGCCGACGACGTGGTGTTCACCAGTCCCGTCGCCTTCAAGCCCTACCCGGGCAAGCCCATCACCGCCGCCATCCTGCGCGGCGTGCTGCGAGTTTTCGAGGACTTCCGCTACATCCGAGAGATCAATGACCCCGAAAACAACAGCCACGCTTTGATTTTCGAGACCAAGGTCGGCGGCAAGACGATCAACGGATGCGACTTCATCCACGTCAACGACGAGGGCCTGATCGACGAGTTCACCGTCATGGTCCGGCCACTGTCGGGAGCGCAGGCCCTGTCGGAGGCCATGGCCGCCCAGTTCCCGCAGATCCAGGCCGAGGCCGCCGAAGCCATCGCCGCCCTGGCCTCGAAGGGGCAGTGAGCATGAAGATCGGTCTCGGCATCAACTACGCCGGCGGCTTCAAAGAGGTTGTGGCCGAGGTCGCCGATCTCGAAAAGGCCGGCCTGGACGTCGTTTTCGTCCCCGAGGCATACTCTTTCGACGCCATCAGCGCACTCGGCTATCTCGCCGCCGCCACCGAGCGGGTGGAACTGGCCTCCGGCGTCCTGCAGCTCTACACCCGCACACCCACGCTGACGGCGATGACCGCCGCCGGCCTCGACTATGTGTCCGACGGCCGGTACATCCTGGGTCTCGGCGCCTCCGGCCCGCAGGTGATCGAAGGCTTCCACGGCGTCCCCTACGACAGCCCGATCGGCCGGACCCGCGAGGTCGTGGAGATTTGCCGCCAGGTGTGGCGCCGCGAGCGACTCGCCTACCAGGGCAAGCACTACACCATCCCCCTCCCGGAGGGCCAGGGCACGGGGCTCGGTAAGTCGCTCAAGCTCATCAATCACCCTGTGCGCGAGCGCATTCCGGTGCTGCTGGCCGCACTCGGCCCGAAGAACGTCGAGCTGGCAGCGGAGATCGCCGAGGGCTGGCAGCCGATCTTCTACATGCCGGAGAAGGCCAAGGACGTCTGGGGCGACGCGCTCGCGGCCGGGTACGCCAAGCGCGACGCGACGCTGCCGCCCATGGACATCTACGCCGGACCGGCACTGGCCATCGGCGACAACGTCGAGGGAATGCGCGAGTTCATCAAGCCGCACATCGCGCTGTATATCGGTGGCATGGGCGCCAAGGGCAAAAACTTCTATCACAACGTGGCCACCAAGTACGGCTACGGCGCCGAGGCCGACCGCATCCAGGAGCTGTACCTGGCCGGCGACAAGGACGGCGCGGCGAAAGTCGTTCCCGACGAACTGGTCCGGGACATCTCGCTGATCGGTAGCCGCGAGTTCGTCAAGGAACGAGTGGCGGCATTCCGGGAGGCAGGCGTGACGGTACTCAACGTGGTGCCGATGGGTGCGACGACCGCCGACCGCGTCAAGCTCATCGAGGAGCTGCGCGAGCTGGTCTAGGCAGTCAGCCTCTACGCGCCAGGCTGACCGTACACCGCGACGACGACCGAACGGTCGGGGCTGTTCTCGGACCACACGCCCATGACGGTGTTGGCGCAGTTGGCCATGATCGCGTAGGTCGGCGGATCGTAGTACCACTGGTTCAATACATCCAGGTTGTTGATGGCGATGGACCGGTTGATCGCAACCGTCTGAAACACCTTGCCCCGGAAGCCCGCTGCTTCCGCGCGCCGCTGTGCCGTCGACCCGTCCGAGCCGAGGTCGCCGTCGAGGTCGCGGTTGTTCAGCACATCGTTCGCGTGCCACTCAGCGGCGAGCCGTAGCTGCGGGCTGACCGCCACGTCATTGGTGCAGCCGGCCTGGTGCTGAATGGTGTAGACGTTGGCGACCACGCTGTTGTTGAGGCGTGCGTTGTCGGCCTGGGCCACCGCAGGCAGCGCGGCGCCGCACGCGAAGACCGCCAGGATCACCCCGGCGAATCGGGTACTCACTGTGCCCCCGGTCGATAGTTGCCTGCGGAATTGCGCAGCGGCCCGATCAGCTCGGGGCACAGTTCGTTGATCACCTGTCCGACAAGATAATTCGCCTGGCCTTCGTCGCCACCCGCGACGTCGACCTTGATGTCACCGATGATCTGCCCGTAACTCCGGCCCGCGGCGATCTTGTCGCACACGCCGCGCCCGTAGGCGATGGCGGCATCGCCGCTCGGGAAGTTGAACCCGCCCCGCACGTTGACGCTGTTCACGTAGGTCACCGGGTCGGCCTGCACCGACGGCACCATCCATCCGGCCGCGGCCCCCGCGGCGAACAACATCAGCAGCCCCCGCGTCACACGGGATCGAACTGTGAGATCAGCCATCGATCGTGCACCTTGTCGAGAGTCACCCGCACCGTCGAGGTCGACGCGGTGGGCGCGTCGGCACCGATGGTGGTCGTCTGGTTCACGAAAACCAGTACCACGGCATGGTTTTCGGTCGCCGACACCGAGGCGGCGTCCGGAACGGTCGCGACCGCGGAGATGTGTTTCTGCTTGGCCCCGGGCGCCACGACGGTGTCGACCAACTTGGTGTACTCGTCGCGGAAGCCGCCGGCCAGCCGGCCGGTGGCCGACTTCAGCTCGGTGTCAACCGTTTCCGGCCGGTAGGACAGCATGGCGACGGTGCCGTCACTTGCCGCCCGCACCGATTCGGTGGCCGCGGCTTGCGCGAGCCGCACCGACCCGTCCTGCCAGTTGAAGTACCCCGCAGCGACGGCAAGCAGCATCGCCGCGAACGCCAATGTCAGACCCGTCCACCGCGCCCAGTGCTTCCGTGAATCACTCTGCACCGCTGCGGGTTCGGCTTCGACAACCGTCGCCTCGGCGGCCTCGGTCTCGTCGGGTTCGACGGGACGTTCTTCGACATCCACTGTCATGATCTGTCCTTCATGTTGCCCTGACCGTCCGATCTGCTCATGACACGAACTGGACGTTGGAAATTCGGGCGCCCGCGCCGTCCTTGGCGACGCTGATCCGCATGCGCCAGTTTCGTGGTGGACCGGCCGGCGCCTCGGCCAGCGAGGTCCGCACCGACACGGCGAGAAGTACCTGTGCCCCATCACCGTTCACCGATTCGAGTCCGGCTTCGGTGACGGTGCCCTCGGATTTCGATCGGGCCTGCTTGACCACCGCGACGAACGGCTCGGACCGGCGCTGGAAGTCGTCGCGGAACGCGCCGGTCGACGAATCGAGTATGCGGCGAATGTCGGTGTCCGCCTCGGTGTAGCTGATCGTGGTCAGGTTCAGCGCGGCCTGGCGTGCGGTCTGCACGTACAGGTTCCGCAGTTCCTGCGCCTGTTCGGACTGGTGTGCGCGAAAGCCCAGCCAGCCCGCCAGGGCACCGCCGGCGACGACCAGCGCCAGACCGGCTGCGACCACCGGCGAGATGCGCGCCAACCGTTGCCGCAGTGACGGTTTCCGTGCCGCGACAGCATCATCGTCGGCTTCGCCGACGGTGTCTAACTGCTCGGGGTCAGCATGCTCTGCCATGTCTTGCCTTTCTCGGTGGCGGCCAGGTCGGAGTCGGTGTACGGCTTCCCGTCGGGCCCGACGTACCCGCCGGTCACAGGGTCATAGGGCACCAAGGCCACCGGAGGCGCCGGGGGCGCGGGTCCAGGTGCGCCACTGGGGCGCTGCCGGGGATCGGTGCCCGGCGCGTACTGCGGTACCCCTTGCCCCGTCAGCGTGGCGTTGGGATCGCCCTTCCAGACGTATCCGTCGTTGAGGGGCACGTACTGCTCATTGCTTTCGCAGAGTTCTACGGTCGGTGCGCGCTTGGCCGGATTGTTCTCGCACGGAATGTTCCGTACGCCACGGACATTCAGGTCGGAATCCTGCGGAACCCGGCAGTACAGCTCACCGGCGGGACGTTCGGGATAGTCCACCTCGGTGGGTACCCGCTGCTGCTTGATCGGCAGGAAGCCGGTGTTGCACGGGGGCGGCAGGTTCATGTTCAGTTTGAAGTCCAGATAGATACCCCGATAGGGGGTCTTGAGGTCCGAGTCGGCGACCGCGATCGCCGACATCAACGCGGTGCCCTGCGGGAACAGCACCAGCAGTTGTTCGGTGTCGTGCCGATAGACCACCGCGATCTCGCCCAGGCTCACCATGTTGGCCAGCAGGACCGGCAGTGCGGGAGCGAACCTGTTGAACAGGGCGCGGCCCTCTTCCAAGGTCGGCTGGCCGAGCTTGAGCAGCTCGGCGAATGCCGCATCCTGGGCCTTGAACTGGCCGGTGATGGACGCGAGCCGCTGCGCCCACGTGGCGATCGAATCCGCTGTCTGCACTTGGGAGTTCAATACCGTGGGGCTCTCGTCGATCAGTTGCGTGATCGGGCCGACGGTCTTGCCGGCCGCGATGGCCAGCGACGTGGAGCCGTTGACGATGCGCGACAACTCAGGTCCGAGTCCGCTGACCGCTTTGTCTGCTTCGTCGACGACGGTACGCAGATTGTCCTGCGGGATGGCTTCGAGCGCCCGGTTGGTCGCGTCGAGCAGGTTGCCGATATCCGGCGGAATCCGCACCTTCGCCACCGGGATGGTCGCGCCGCCGCGTAGGGTCGGGCCGGCATCGGATTGCCCTGTCGCAGGGATCAATTCGACGAACTGTTCACCGACGGCCGAGCGGCTGTGTACCGCGGCCGACACGTCCGCCGGCACCTTGATGGCGGAGTCGAGGTTAAGCTCCGCGCGGACCCCGCCCGTCGTGACATCGACAGCCTTGACCCGCCCGATCTCGGTGCCGCGGTACGTGACCACTGACGTCGGGTACAGCCCGCCGGATTCGGGCAGCTCGACCGTCACGGTGTAGCGGCCGTACCCGAGCAGCGTCGGTACGTGCACGAAGCCGAATGCCATGACGCTGCACGCGATCACCGTGACGGCGCCGAGGATCGCCAGCTGGATCCAGACGGTCCGGGACAACCGCAGCCGCAGCATGTCAGTACCCCCCGAAGTGATAGGGGGCGATCAGGGGGTGCCCGCGGTGTACGGGCTGGGCATCTGACCGATCGTGCGGCCCCACTGCATTTCGAGTTCGGTGAGGTTGCCCTCCCACCGGGTGCCGGTGAACAGGCTGCTGTCGAGCCGGCTCAGCGTGAGGTCGATGATCATCGTGATGTTGGCGAAGTCGCCCCGAAACCAGTTGCCGAGGCCGGAGCCAGCGCCGGAGGTCCGGGCGCCGGACCACCCGGCGGCGGCGCGGGCAGTGGCTCACGATAGGGGTAGCGCGGGTCACCAGGATTTCCGGTGATCGCTTCGGGCAGCGTGAGATTCGGCGGTCCGCCCTGGCCGGTGCGGGGATACAGCGACGGCAGCGGCGGAGTACCCGGCTGACCGGCGCCGGGCTCGGTCAGCTGCGACGGCAGCAGCACGTTGGGGTCCAAGCCCAAGTCGGAGAACGCCGCGTCGACGAACGGCTGATCGAACTGACCCGGGAACAGGTTGACGAGTGACGCTTTGAAGAACGGTCCCGCACCCAGCACTTCGCCGAACGACATCGCGTACCGGCGCAACAGGTACAGCGTGCGCTGCAGCTCCTGCTTTCGGTTGTCGAGGATGCCGAGGACGCCGTTGAGCTTGTCGACGGCCGGCTTGAGTTGTGTCCGGTTGTCCTGCACCAGACCGGACAGCTGGACAGTGGCGGCGCTGACACTGGTCATCAGCGTCTCGACCGAATTACGTTGCGACAGAACCTCACCCAGTAATGCGTCGGTGTTGACCACCAGTTGCGCGATCTGGTCACTGCGCTTGGCCAGCACCGCGGTCACCTTGTTCGCATCGGCGAGCAGCTGCCGCAGCTTGGCGTCGCGGGTGCCGAGAGTGTCGGAGAATCGCGCCACGCTCTCCAGCGCCAGCTTCAGGTCGGGAGGGGTGTTCTGGAATGTCTGCGCCAGTGTCTTGAGTGCCGAAGACAGCTGCGTGGTATCCAGGCCGCTGATGGTGGTCGTCAGGTCACCCAACGCCGCAGGCAGGTCGTACGGCGAGGTGGTGCGTTCGATCGGGATGGGGCCGTTCAGGTTTCGGTCACCGCGCGGTGTCAGCTCCAGCACCTTGGTGCCCAGCACGGTCTCGGTCTTGATCGCGGCCTCGGTGCGGTCGCCCAGCTCGACACCGTCACGCACTGTGAAATCCACCCGAACCTTGGCGCCCTCCAGGTGAATTCCCGAGACCCGTCCGACGCCCAGGCCCGACACTCGGACGTCGCTGCCAGTCTTGATGCCGCCCGCGTCGGCGAAGTACGCCTGATAGTCGGACGTCCCCTTGATGAACGGAATCTTGTCGTAACTGAAGGCCGCGACGACGATCGTCACGATCAGCGCGATCCCGGTCACGCCCACCGCCAACCGGTTCCGTTCGGCCAGTGGCTTGATGTTCAACTTGATGCGCGTCACTTGGGTGTGCACCGCCCCGAATCCTGGCCGGCCACTTTGACGTACACCGGCTGGCCGCCTTTTCCGTTGAGCTTGAGCAGTGCATCGCAGAGGTAGAAGCCGAAGTAGTCGCCGTACAGCCCGTTGCGCGAGAGAATCTGGTACGCGTCGGGCAGCGTCCGCACCAGTTCGTCGACGTAGTCGTGGTCGGCCATGATCTGGCCGGAGACCCGGTCCGTCTGCTGCACAAACTGTTTGATCGGTTCACGAGCCACCGTCAGCAGGTCGGCGAACGACCGCGCCGCGGTGTTGATGTTCGCCACGCCGGTGGCGATGTCGGATCTGCGGTCGGCCAGCCCCTGAACGAGTTGCGAGAGTTTGTCCAGCCCATCGGCGAACTGGGTGTCACGCGCCGCGAACGTCCCCAGCACGGTGTTCAGGTTGGTGATGACCTCACCGATGAGCTGGTCCCGGCCCGCCAATGTTGTTGTCAGTGCCGAGGTCTGGGCCAGCACCGAGGAGATGGTGCCGCCCTGCCCCTGGAACACCCGCAGCAGTTCGCCGCTCAACGCATTGACCTGGTCCGGATCGAGCGCACGGAACAGTGGGCGGAAGCCGCCGATGAGCGCGTCGACATCCAGTGCCGGCGACGTCCGGGACAACGGAATGGTCTGGCCCGGCAGGAGTTTGCGCACCGACCCGGGGCCCTCCTCGAGCGCCAGATAGCGATCGCCGATCAGGTTCTCGTAGCGGATGGTCGCCGTGGTGCCTTCGGTGAGCGTCAGGTTTCTGTCGATGGCGAAGTCGATGGTGACGGTGCCGTCGCGGTGCAGGTTGAGGCTCTTGACCTTCCCGACCTCCACGCCGGCGATGCGAACGAAGTTGCCGCCCTTGAGCCCCGACACGTTGCTGAACACCGCCTGGTAGGAAGCCCGCGAATCGAAACGGAACTGCCCGAACACCGTCAGCAGCCCGAACATGAAGAGCAGGCTCACCACGGTGAAAATCACGACGCGGGTGGCGATCCCGCGAATCCGGCTTCTCACGGCGCCCCCGGCTCGGGTTGGGGTACACCCATCTCAACACCGGGCAGCCCCGGTGCCGGCCCGCCCGGGTACCGAATCCGCGGCGGTTCCGGTTGCGGTTTGGTCACCGGGAAGTAGTTGGCGAAACCGGGGAAACCGATACCCGGGTTGGGCCGCATGTCCAGGCCGTCACCGAAACCGGTGTCGGTCACCAGGTATTTGACCGGAAAGTTCTTGCTGACGTCGGGCAGCGAACCGCAGCTCGGCTTACCACCGGGCCCGCCGCTGGCATTGACGACGGGCAGGTTGTCGGGGAACCGGTAGGGGTCGGCGCCGGCCAGCAGCGCGGCGTCCATGATCACCGATTTACCGTTGCCGCCCATGGCATATCGACCACCGTGTTCGAGAACCATTGAGCACCCTGGAACAGGCAGGTATACGTCGGCGAGTATTTGTCGAGCAGTGCGGTCGTCGGCCTCAGCAGTTCCATCGACCGGGCCAATGCGGTCTCGTTGGTCCCGATGGTGTCGATGCCGGCCTGGGAGAAGCCGACCGCCGACAACAACAGGCCGTCCAGCTCCTTCGACTGGCGGGCGATCGTGGTGGCGGTGGTCGAGAACGAATCCAGGCTGGACACGATGTCCTGTGCCGCGATCGAATACGCCTGCGCGGTCTGCCCGAACAGCTGCCAGTCCGTGCGCACGGTGTCCATGCGCGGATTCACCTCGAGCAGAACGTGGTTCGCGTCGGTGATGGCTTGGCCGATGACGTCGCCCTTGCCGCGCAACGACTCGGCCACCGCCGAGAGCACAGAGTTGAGCTTCGTCGGACCGATCACCTGGACCACCGACTGCAGGTTCTCGAATACGGTGTTGACCTCGACCGTCACGTTCTGCGACTGCAGTACCGCACCTGACCGGAGGTGGCCCGCACTGGGACCGCTCGAGGGTACGTTCAGTTCGACGTACTTGGCGCCGAACGCAGTGCTCGACCGGATCTGAGCTTCGACATTTCCGGGCAACTGTGCAAACGGTCCCGGGTACATCCGGAGCTTCAGCGTCGAAAGTACATGTCCCGCAGTATCTGTGCGACTACCGATCGATTCGACCTCGCCGATCTGGACACCCCGGAGTTTCACCTTCGCGCCGTCTTCCATCACCAGGCCGGCACGGTCGGAGATCAAGGTCAACGGTACGAATCCCCGCAAGGATCCGGAGAACAGCAGCCACGTCATCGCGGTCATGGCGACGACCAGGATCACCAAGACCGGCGCCCACCAGATCGGGTCGATCTGCTCACGCCGAGTTCCGTTCGCTCCCTTCGCCATCCGGGTCAGCCCGCGAGGTGGAAGTTGCCGGACTGACCGTAGACGGACAGCGTGTGGTGAGCAGGATGAACACGCCGGCGGTGATCGAGGTGCGCACCGCGCGGCCGACGGCCTCACCGACACCGGCCGGTCCGCCGGAGGCGGTGAAGCCGTAGTAGGTGTGCACCGCCATCACCGCGGCGGCCATGGCCAGCGCCTCGAAGAAGGACCAGGCCAGATCGTTGGGGTGCAGGAACGTCGTGAAGTAGTGGTCGTAGACGCCCCGCGACTGGCCGTAGATCATCGTCGTGCCGAACCGGGTGGCCAGGAAGGACATCAACACCGCGACGGTGTAGATCGGGACGACGGCCACCACCCCGGCGACGATCCGGGTCGCAGCCAGGTATGTGACCACCCGGATGCCCATCACTTCCAGGGCGTCGATCTCCTCGTTGATGCGCATGGCGCCGAGCTGCGCTGTCGCGCCGGCACCGATCGTGGCGGCCAGCGCCACCCCGGCGGTCGCCGGGGCGATGAAGCGCACGTTCAGGAAGGCCCCCAGGAAGCCCGTGAGGGCTTCGATGCCGACGTTGGACAGGGTGTTGTAGCCCTGCACCGCGATCAGGGCACCGGTGGACAGGGTGAGGAACCCGACGATGACGACCGTGCCCCCGATGACGGCGAGCGCACCGGTGCCCATGCCCATGACCGCGATCAGCCGCAGCACCTCGCCCGGATAGCGCCGGACGGCGTCCGCGGTGGCGGCGAGGGCGCTGCCGTAGAAGGCCGTCTGCTCGCCCAGCCGGCGAGTCGCCGCGATCGCCTGGTCGGTGAGTTCGCTGAGGTGTGACGGGCGGTCGACCTCGACATCGGTTGTCATGGCGCCACTTTCACGCCGAACGCGGTTGCCAGGATGTTGCGGCGACCATCGAATACAGCATCGCCGCGACGAACGTCGCGGCGAGCACACGCGGTACGACCAAGGCCGGAATCGGCTTGACGCCAATGACTTTCATGGCGTCGATCTCTTCTCGGATGGTGCGCGCTCCGAGGTCGGCACACATGGCCGTCGAGCCGGCACCGGCCACGACGATCGCGGTGACCACCGGCCCCACCTGTGTCACCGAGGCCAGCGCAGCGCCGGCACCGGACAGGTCGCCGGCACCGACCTCGATCAGCACGATGTTGAGCGTGAAGACGATCAGCACCGTGTAGGGAATGGACAGCACGACGGTCGGGACGACGGAGACCCGGGCGACGAACCAGATCTGCTCGATCAGTTCCCGCCAGGCATACGGTGGACGCAGCATCGCGGCGAATGTCTCGCCGGTCAGGACGATGAAATCGCCGACCGCTACGGCGGGGCGTGCCCAGGCCGCGGAGGCGCGCGGAGACGACTGAAGCGTTTGCGCCACAAGCTGCCTCCCAGTGCCGATCCGTCGTCGAACTTGGCCCGGACGTTAGGAAGGCACCAGTTTGCTGTCAACGCAACAGAATCGGGTACGACGTCGTCAATTGCCGAAGATGCAGGTTGACTCAACGCAATTGCTTCGGCTCACCCGGATTGAATCGCACTGAGCCAAAACCTACCTACAAGTGCCCTGGTTACGGTGTCGCGCAGTCCCACGAACCCGTCCACCGCAGGCATCTCCCCCTTGTTGATGACGTAGTTCGCTGAAATCGCGTCGGCGAGGTCGGCTTTGCCGAGTTGAACGCCGTTACTCGTCGTCTTGGCCGGCTCGAGTCCGGTGTCGGCGTTCGGGACGGCCCGGACTCCTCTTGATCAGCCCATCTGCTCGCAGCTGTCGGCCGGCCGAGGTTTGCCGTCGATACTGCCCGGCGCTGCCGAACCGTGCCGCCGACAGCGATCAAATTTACGAATCCGAACAATTCTGAAAAGGAGAACGCGGACTTCCGTCGGCAATTCAGAAATTTGCGAGCTGATGAATAAAGCGGCCGATTCGCCGAAATAGCGAAGCGGCCATTGTCAGACCCGATCTAGGGGATCCATTTGCCCGGCTTGTTCCAGTGCCCCGGGGGCGGAACGAACGGCAGATGACCGATCTGACCTGGGGGAACACCGAACAGCTGGCCGACTTGACCCGGCGACGGGGCTGGAATCCACCACCAGGTATTGTCGGCGTTCGCCTGACCCGCGCCCAGTCCGATAGCAGCAAAGCTCAGGGCGCCTGCGGCAACAATTGCGAATTTATTGATAGACATGTCCGACTCCTTGTCAGCCCATCAGATGTCATGTATTCCATGATGCCACCGTGTGCTGTGGACCGCTATCAAGAATTGCCGGGCTAACGTTTGCTCACTCGTTGTGTGCGACACCCTGCGACGACGTCTCGGCGGCAGCAGCCTTCACCGGCTTCGCCTTCGGCGCCGCACCGCGCGGCGACGGATCCTTCGGACCGGCATCGGCTGCCTTGTCGACCACCGGTTTGCCGCTGCCCGTTGCGTTCTGCCCGGCCTTCTTACCCTTGCCGCGCTTCGGCGCATCGGCCTGCTTCGGCGCATCGGCTGATTTCGGCGCTTCGGACTTCGGCTGATCCTTGGTCGCTCCCGCCGAGCCCTTCTCGCGCGCGGGCTTCTTGCCGTCGGACTCTGCCTTGACCGCGTCCTTGCCGTCAGGCGCCTTCGTCTCAGGCGTCTTCGATTCCGGCGCCTTCACGTCGGGCTCGACGCTCGCGGGGTTCTTGGGCTCCGTGGACTTCTCGTCCACCGGCTTCACCTCGGGCTCCTTGCCAGGTTCCTCAGCCGGTTCCTTCACGGCATCGGGTCCGCCGGCGTCCTTGACCTCGGTCTCCTTGACCTCGGTCTCCTTCACCGGGGCGACCTTCACACCGGTCGCGGGCTCCTGCTTCGTCGCACCCGCGGCCTTCGGCGAGTTCAGTTCCGCCGCAACCTCTTTCATCGTGGCGACGGCCTTCAGCGCGGCCGTCGGGTTCACGGCAGCGACCGAGGTCGGAGGACGGATGATGTCGCCGATCTTCTGGATGATGTTCGAGATACCCGCGACCACGGCCTTCGTCACGTCGACCGCGGTGTTCGCCACCCATTTCACGCCCTGCACCACGGCGTTGGTCACCCATTTGACCGTATTGACGACGGCTTGCGTCACCGCCTTGGTGACGTCGACAAACGCATTCCACGCCGCGTCAACGACTTTCACCACGGCTTGCCCGATCTTGACGACGGTATCCACGACTGCGCCGATCGCCAGCCGCACCGCGGCCAGGATGCGCGCAGCGATGCCCTCGACGCCCCCGACGCCATTGAGCCGCAGGATTTCCTGCGCGATGACGAATGCGGCCTCCTTCGGGATCCAGTCCGCATAGAAGACGCCGAACTTGCCGGCGCCCGGCTGATCGTCGCGGGTGGTGTAGATGAAGATCGGCCCGCCGTAGAACTGGCCGTCGGTGGACATGGTCTGCCAGGTCTCGATGAGGTTCTTGATGAACTCGGCCTGAGTGTGCTCGCTGACGTTGTTGGTCGGCACCCCGTACTCGGTGATCCAGATCTTCTTGAGGCCGTCGCCGTTGGCCGCCATGAGGTCGTAGATCTTCTGAATCTGGGTGAACGGCGACAGGACGACGTTCTCCCCGTCGGAGAACTTCAGCGTCTCCTGGTACGGGTGGAACGCCAGCGCGTCGAAGTAGCCCTTCGCGCCGGCGGCGTACATACCGTTCACGTAGTCCACCGGGTTCATCGTGACGCCGCCGAAGGTGAAGACGCTGCCGAGCCCTGCGGCGATGACGGTCGCGGTCGGGTCAGCAGCCTTGATCGCCGGATAAGCGGCCTTCAACAGGTCGGTGTAACTCGACGGCGAGATCGGGTCGTAGAAACAGACGCAGTTGACCTCATTCCAGACCTCGTACGCCGAGATGGTCTTGCCGTACCGCGTCGCGACCTGGGTCATGAAATTCGCGTAACCGGATCAGGTGTCTTCGCACCGGGGAAGTTCCCGTCCGTCCCGGCCCAGACCGGCGTGCTGTTGACCATTGCGAGCACGCCCATGTTGCGGGCCTTCGCCGCGTTCATGATGTCGTCGATCGGCGCCCAGTTGTACTGGTTCGGCAGCGGCTGCGTGTACACCCACGGGATGTAGACCCGGACGTCCTGGACGCCCATCGATTGCAGCATGTCCAGCGTCGTGTCGATGTCCTGCTTCGACATCCCGTACAGGCTGGAGTCGGCCATCCCGATGGTCGACGGCGCCGAGACGATCTCGGCGGTCGGCGTCACCGCGGTGTGGGTTACCGGCTGCACCAACTGCGCCGCATATGCGCAGACCACCGCCAGCGGAATCAACACGGTCAACACCCGGTGCATTGCCCTGCAGCCGAGTCTGCCGATCCGTCCAGCCACCAAAGCCCCCTTGAAGCGCTACCGAGCGACGCGTAATCACCACTCAAGGCAAATTTACGTCCGCGGATGGTAACCCGTAGGCGATTTGCCGGAGTCTCCTCACCCACTGCACGTCAGCGGCGTGAGCCGGTACCACCTACCGGCGGCGGATCGCCGTCGTTCGCCAGGCTGCGGTTATTTACGATGCTGGCAAAATTCTTTGCCAGAAGCGCTGCGACAGCCGTTCACAACTGTTAATTTTCTGTCTGTACTGCGGCACGACACCCGTCTGCCAGACTGCAGTGCGGTAATGCCGCAGTAGCGGTCAATCTGCCGGGGTCCGATGGCCGTGCGGCGTGACTATGGAGGAGCCGAAATGGCTGGTGCACACCGTCGCCCGCAACGCCGGAAGCTGGCGGTATCGACATGGCTGGGCACCGGCGTGGCCGCGGTCGGGGTCAGTGCCGCACTCCTCGGTAGCGCCGCAATCGCGAGCGCCGCCCCGTCGACCGGCTCCGAGTCCGCCTCGTCGTCCGCGCCGGCTCAGCCCAAGAAGGGACCTGCGCAGAAGACCACCAAGAACAAGAAGAAGGACGCGGCCGCTGCTGCGGACGCGGCGGACACCAAGCCCGCATCGGACACCAAGTCCGCATCCGCCACCGACTCTTCGGCTGACGCTTCCACCGACAGCGCCAACGACGCCAAGCCCACGCGCAATCGCCGCGCCAAGAGCGACGACAACGGCCGGTCCGCGTCCGCGCCCAACGCCGGCACCGTCGCAAAGCCGCCCACGACCGCCGCCCAGGCGGTGACCAAGAATCCGTCGACGAAGAATCCGCTGAAGACCGCCGCAGCGGTCAAGCCGGCCACGGACACCACGACCAAAGACGCTCCGAGCGCGACGCCCGCCGCCGCGTCGGCCCCGGCGTCGGCGGCCTCTGCCCCGCAGGTCACCGTCGCCGCCGCCGAAACCTCCACGGCCGCAATCACTTCCGTCCCGAATGCCACTGTGAAGGCGCTGAGCAGCGTCACGTCGCCGACGGCCCCCGCCAACATCTCCGGGCTGCTGTCGGTGCTCGCGGCCGTCGGCCAAGCAGTCGGGGCCGCCACCCTGGCCACGGAGGAATCCCTGGCCGGGGCCGTGGTCGGCACGACCAAAACCGTGAGCAAGCTGCTGGGCATCACGCCCGCACTGGCCACCACCACCGAAGGGACAAGTGCCGCAGCGACTCTCACTCCGGCGCCCACAGAGACGTGGCAGCCGGGCCAGACTGTTACCGCGGACGAGTACATCAACACCGCGCTGGCTGAGATCGCGCAGGCGCGCACGCTCCTCGGCACCAGTTGGGTGAACGGGTACTCCCGATACGAGTTGCGGATGGCGGCCACGTATCTCACGACGTACCAGGCGAACCAGCAGACTCTGATGGACGCGTACGCGGCCAACCCGAACACGACGAACCTGACTGCGCTCAAGGCGAACGAGGCGCTGATCGGCAAGTCCGTGACCGCGCTGAAGACCGCGCGTTACTGGTCGGCGAATCGCGACATCAAGGCCATCATCGTCGACGCCACCACCAACGCCCGCATCTACGCGTCGGTTCCGCTGTCCATGTATGCGGGCGTGGAACCGATCGTCACCATCTCGGTGAACGGCGGGCCGAGCATCAAGGTGCTGGTGGACACCGGATCATCCGGCCTGGTGGTGAACGCCAAGAACGTCGGCCAGACCGGTCTCGGCAATTCAGTGGGCACCGGCACCGGCGCCTACAGCGGCGGGCTGACCTACACCTACAACACCTACAACACCACGGTGAACTTCGGCAACGGCATCGTCACGGCGCCCGTCCCGGTCGACATCATCACCGATCCGGCGCAGCAGACCGCGTTCGCCAATTTCCTGAAGTACAACGGCGTCGTGGGCGTCCTGGGTGTCGGCACCAACGCGGTGGGCCCGGGCCCCGGCCTGGTCACGACCGGCCTGCCCGGCGCGCTGAAGAACGGCATCTACATCGACGAGGCCGGCAAGACCCTGACCTTCGGCCCCAACCCGCTGCCGGCGCGCGTCACCACGTCGGGATCGCCGAACGTGATCGGTTCCGTCAGCATCAACAACGGGTCGAAGACGCCGATCAACCTGCTCATCGACTCCGGTGGCGTCACCGGCACCCTGCCGTCGACCATCATGGGCAGCACCATCCCCGTCGGCACCGTCATCTCGGTGTACGACAGCAACGGCGTACTGCTCTACACGTACACGACCACGTCGTCGTACACGCCGGTGGTGACCTCCGACGCCTACAACGCCGAGTTGATGAACACCGGGGCAATGCCGTTCCTGCACAACCGGATCTACATCGACTACTCCACCGCAAACGGATCGACCGTCTTCGACCTGTAGCCGCGGCCCGAAACCGGCCGCTGTTCCGCCACGCTCCGTGGTGGGACGGCGGCCGATTTCGTGTCGAATTCCGGCGCGCAATACCCAATCATCAGGCGGTTCGAGCGGGGTTAACAAAATACGCGATCCCGCGTTGCGGATCTGACGTGCCCGTTAGTCTTCTCGCACGTGGTCGCCGGTTAACGTAGTCCAGCTATTCACTGGACGCGACTGATGGGAGACAGCCAGGTGGAGAATCTCATGGCCAATGCGTTCGCCTACCCCTGGTGGGTGTACGTCACCATCCCGTTGGGCGCGGCATTCGTCGGCTGGGTCACCAAGATCATGGCCCTCAAGATGATGTTCTACCCCGTCGAGTTCAAGGGCATCCCGCCCTACCTCGGCTGGCAGGGCCAGATTCCCAAGCGCGCACCGAAAATGGCTGCGGTGGCGGTGGATTCGCTGACGTCGGAGATCCTCAAGCCCGAGGAGATGTTCGACAAGATCGACCCGAACGAGTTGGTCAAGGAACTCGCCGAACCGCTGCGACAGACCTCCGCCGAGATGGTCGACACCATCATGATGTCGTTCCAGCCGCAGGTCTGGCGCGCCACACCGGACCAGCTCAAGGACGTCGTCGTCAAGAACGTCGAGAAGCGCATCCCGGTCGCGATGGCCGCGATGTTCGACAAGATGCGCGGTCAGGTCGACCAGATCTTCGACATCAAGCACATGGTCGTCACCAACCTGGTGCGCGACAAGGTCACGCTCAACACAGTCTTCCAGGACATCGGCAAGCCGGCGTTCAAGTTCCTCATCACGTCCGGCCTGCTCTTCGGCTTCCTGATCGGTCTGGTGCAGGCCGTGGTGTTCGGCATCACCAACTGGCACTGGTCGCTGCCGCTGTTCGGCCTGCTGACCGGTGGTCTCACCGACTACGTTGCGCTGCAGATGATCTTCCGGCCGTTGGAGCGCAAGAACGTCTTCCTCGGCATCAAGTGGCAGGGCGTGTTCCAGCGCGAACGCAAGCAGGTCGTCGAAGGCTACGCGGCACTCATGGCCCGGGAGATCTTCACGCCCCAGGCGATCATGGAGAGCATGCTCAACGGCCCGTCGTCGGACCGGTTCTTCGACATGATCTCCACCGAGATCAGCGCGACCATCGACAAGCAGATGGGCTTCACCGGCAAAATCATCAAGACCGTCGGCGGCCGCCAGTACGTGGACATGAAGAAGCAGATCACCGACTCCATCATCGACAAGCTGCCCGAAACATCCACCTACATCGAGGGATACATGAGCGATCGCCTCGATCTCGAGAACGTCATGGTCAGCAAGATGATGGTGCTGGACTCACTGTCGTTCGAGAACCTGCTGCGCCCGGCGTTCAAGGATGACGAATGGATCGTCGTCGTGCTCGGCGCCGCCCTCGGTTTCCTCTTCGGTGAGCTGCAGGCGCAGCTCATCCTGCTGCTGGCGCACTGACGCAGGGTTCTAGGTCTGGCCGGGTGTTCCGGTCAACTTCCGGACGGTGAGAACCTCGCTGTCGCGGAAGGCCCGCCCGTTGGGGTAGAGCAGATCGCTGAACCAGACCTTCGGCTCCGCGGGGGACGGGTGCTCCCACGAATCCCACGGGAAGTAGGTCTGGGTCTTGCCGGCCACGAGTCCCCAGCTGTACGCACCGACGTTGCGCTGCTTGGCAATTGGCAGAATGCCTTCGACGGTGCTGCCCTGGTTTCGGGCGAGGTACTCGGTACAGATGATCGGCCGGCCCAGTGGGGCAAGCTCATCAATCCGGGCCGAGAAGTCGGCCGGCTTGGCGTAGCTGTGGAACGAGATGATGTCCGAGTTGTCCAGCTGGATCGACGCGATGGCGCTGCGCTGCGCGGGGTTGGCCCAACTTCCCTGCCACACACCGCTTGTCAGCGGCTGCGTGGGGTCGACGGCGCGTGCCCACGCGAACACCTGCGGGAGCAGGTCGGCAACGACTTTCATCTTGTCGCTGCGCTCGACCTTGCGATAGACGTCAGCCGGGTTGTCGGGCTCGTTCCACAGATCCCAGCCGAGCACGCGGTTGTCGTTGCGGAACAGGTTGATCACGCCCGTGACGTAATTCTGCAGTACGGCACGGTAATTGGGATCGGCAATGCGGTCCGCACCCGGGCTCTGCACCCAACCCGAGTTGTGGACGCCCGGGGTGGGCGCCCGTTGCACGCCGAGTTTGGGGTGCGGGTCCCAGCATGAGTCGAAGAACACGAACAGCGGCTTGATGCCGTTGTTCGCCGCGATGCTGACAAACTGCGTCAACCGCTGCGAGAAGCCGCGCGGGTCCTGGGCCCACAACAGATCGTGCAGGAAGACGCGGACGGTGTTGAACCCGAACCAGCGGGCGGCGCCGAGTTCGGCGTTGATGCGGCCGGGGTCGTAGGTACCGGCCTGGAACATCTCCAGCTGATTGACCGCGGTCGAGGTGATGTAGTTGCCACCGACCAGCCAGCCCTGTCCCTGGTACCAACTGTTGGCCCGTTCGGGAGTCCAGCGCGTCCCGGCCGCGGACGCCGGAGCTGGTCCGGAGAATCCGGCCATGGCAGAGCCGGCCGCCAGCAGCAGCGGCACCTTGAGAGCGGTTCTGCGGTCCACCGCACGAGGCTACTGATCTTGATGGGGTGCGTGGGGCGTGCTTATCGAGTTGCAACAAACACGATGTCGGGTGGTGACGTCAGTCGGCGCGCTCAGGCGTTGATACCGGCGGTGAGGATCGCCGCGAGCTCGCGATATGCGCTGGCATCGTCGAGTCCGGTACTCTCGCGGACCCGGCGCTGCTGGATGCGCACCATCATGGTCGACGCCAGGTCGGCCGCGAAAGACGCGTGGACATTGCGGAATTCGCCGCTCTCGACACCGTCGGCGATCATCTCGTGGACCCGCCGGGCCGCGATCTGGGTGTTCTTCTCGTAGACGCTGCGGGCCGGGGCGAAGGCGTCCAGGTCCACCATGAACTGGTCCGACGCGGCATCGAGCACCGTCCCCACCGCGGACAGATAGGCCGTGATCCGCGCCCGGGCTCCGTCGACTCCGGCCACCAGTTGCTCCACCTCGTCGGTCGCCTGCCGGAAGAACTGCACGGTCGCCGCGCGGACCAACTGCTCCTTGCTGCCGGCCAGCGTGTAAAGCGTCGACTTCGAGCAGCGCAGCCGCCCGGCGATGTCGTCGAGCGTGAGGTGGGCGAAGCCCTCGTCGAGGAACAGCGCGATCAGGGCGTCGAACAGCTCGGTGCGGCGGCGGGTGCCGAACGCCGGGGACGTGCGCGTGCTCACAACGGCATAGTACTGCGGGCCCTTTACTCAGTACTACTCAAACAGTACTGTGTCAGGTAACTCAGTACTGCCCGACGTATTAGTGGAGTCTCCGGTGCCTGTCGATCGCCTCTTGCCCAACGATGAAGCCCACGCGCTCATCGAGCTCACCCGCGACATCGCGGACAAGGTGCTGGATCCCATCGTCGACCAGCATGAGAAGGACGAGACGTACCCCGACGGGGTGTTCCCCACCCTCGGCGAGGCCGGGCTGCTGAGCCTGCCGTATCCCGAGGAGTGGGGCGGCGGCGGCCAGCCCTACGAGGTGTATCTGCAGGTGCTCGAAGAGCTCGCGGCCCGCTGGGCTTCCGTGGCCATCGCGGTCAGCGTGCACAGCCTGTCGTGCCATCCGCTGATGACGTTCGGCACCGACGACCAGCGGCAGCGCTGGCTGCCGGAGATGTTGAGCGGCAACCTGATCGGTGCCTACAGCCTCTCCGAGCCGCAAGCCGGTTCCGACGCCGCGGCACTGGCCTGCAAGGCCGTCGCATCCGACGACGGGTACCGGGTCACCGGTTCGAAGGCCTGGATCACGCACGGTGGGCTCGCCGATTTTTACACCCTGTTCGCGCGCACCGGCGAAGGCTCGCAAGGCATCTCGTGCTTCCTGGTGCCCGCCGGCACCGAGGGGCTGTCCTTCGGTCGGCCCGAGGAGAAGATGGGCCTGCACGCGGTGCCCACCACGTCGGCGCACTACGACAACGCGTTCCTGCCTGCCGAGCGCCTCATCGGCGCCGAAGGACAAGGCCTGCCGATCGCGTTCAGCGCGCTCGACGCCGGCCGGCTCGGTGTCGCCGCGGTCGCCGTGGGGCTGGCCCAGTCGGCGCTGGATCAGGCGGTGGCGTACGCGCAGGAGCGAACGACGTTCGGACGCAAGATCATCGATCACCAGGGGCTCGGTTTCCTGCTTGCCGACATGGCCGCCGCAGTCGACTCGGCACGCGCCACCTACCTGGATGCCGCCCGCCGACGCGACGCCGGGCTGCCCTACTCCCGCAATGCGTCAGTCGCCAAACTGGTCGCCACCGACGCTGCCATGAAGGTCACCACCGACGCCGTCCAGGTGTTCGGCGGCGCCGGCTACACCCGCGACTACCGCGTGGAGCGCTTCATGCGCGAAGCCAAGATCATGCAGATCTTCGAGGGCACCAACCAGATTCAGCGACTCGTCATCAGCCGCAGCCTGGCCAAGTAGCGGGCCGCCGGGCTACATCCGGCTGACGTCGATGATGGCGTTCGCGAATTGCGCGGGCGCTTCTTGCGGCACGTTGTGACCGATGCCGTCGAGGACGCGGTGCTCGTACGCCCCGGTGTACATCGAGCGATATCCCGCGCCATCCTTCGCGGCGCCGTCGAAGTCGCTCCCGATGGTGATCGTCGGGACGTGGATCGGCGGCTTGGCCTGCAGCCGTTGTTCGTCTGCCTCGTAACGGCTTTCACCTTCGGCGAGGCTGAGGCGCCACCGGTAGTTGTGGATCACGATGGCGACGTGGTCGGGGTTGTCGAACGCGCCGGCACTCAGTCCGTAGGCCGCATCGGTGAAGTGCCACAACGGCGAGGCCTTCGACCAGATCAGCCGATTGAACTCCTTGGTGTTCTTCCGGTAGCCGAGTTCTCCACGCGGCGTGGCGAAGTAGTACTGGTACCACCACCCCAGCTCGGCCTCCGGATCCAACGGCTGCAGGTTCGCGGCGCGATTCACGATGATGTACCCGCTGACAGCGACCAGACCGGCCACCCGCTGTGGCCACAGGGCGGCGACGGCATTGGCTGAGCGTCCACCCCAGTCAAAGCCGCCCAGGATCGCCCGCGGGATGTTCAGCGCATCCATGAAAGCCACGACGTCGGCGGCCAGTGCGGACTGCTGACCGTTCCGGACCGTGGTGTCGGAGACGAATCGGGTCGACCCGAAACCACGCAGGTACGGCACGATCACGCGGAAACCCTGATTCGCGAGCAGCGCGGAAACGTCTGCGTAGCTGTGGATGTCGTAGGGCCAGCCGTGCAACAGCACGACCGGCGTGCCGTCCGCCGGCCCCGCTTCGACGTAACCGACATTGAGGTCGCCGGCCCGAATCTGCTTGACCGCGTTCAGGTTGTGCTGCGGGGCGGGCGGCGGTGCCGCCTTCTCGGCCGCAGCCGGCTCCGGTGACGAACCGCATGCCGCCAACGACGCGGCGCCGACCGCTGCCGTCGCCATCAAGCCGAACTGCCTTCTGCTGAAGCCGCTCACGGTCCGCCGTTCCTTCCAGAGTGTCTCGATTCGGAGCCCACGATTCACCACCGCGGTGCCTGGCACCCATCTCACCGTCAGATGTGCATCGTGTCCAACGATGTATGTCGATAGGACACATCTGTTTGAGAGATGAGACCTGGCCACGATGTCAGACTGCCGCCCACCCGCCATCCACGCTGAGGACGACACCGTGAATGTTGGCGGCATCGTCGCCGGCCAGGAACGCGACCGCGGCTGCGACCTCTGCCGGCGTGCTCATCCGCCGGGATGGCAGCCGGTCGAGCACCGGCTGGACGTGGTCGGCGAACTCCTGTTGCCGCTCTGTCGCGATCGGTCCCGGGGCCACCGCATTGACCCTCACCCCGAATGGGCCGTACTCGTCGGCCCACGAGGTGGTGAGCGAATGGATCGCCGCCTTGTTGGAGTTGTAGATCGCCGAGCCGGCGGCGCCACGCAGTCCCGTGATCGATCCGATGTTCACGACGACTCCGCCACCGTTGCGCACCATGGCCGGGGCGATGATCCCGGTCAGCAGAAACGGCGCGAAGACGTTGACCTCGAAGGCCTCCCGCAGCACATCGGGGGCGACATCGGCGGTCGGCGTCGGCATCAGCAGCGTGGCGGCGTTGTTCACCAGGATGTCCAGCCGTCCGCCTGCCGCTTCGGTGGCGCGTTCGGCAAAAGCGCGGATCGTACCGTCGCCGCCCGAGAGATCGGCCGCGACGAACGACGCCTCGCCACCGGCCGCGCGGATTGCCGACACCACCTCTGCGCCACGATCAGGGTTCCGTCCACTCACCACAACGTGTGCGCCTTCGTCGGCGAGCCGGCGGGCGATGGCAGTGCCGAGACCTCCCGTCGAACCCGTGACAAGTGCTGTGCGGCCGGACAAACGCGTATCTTCTGGACTCATGAGTCCACATGCTGCACCGGGCAAAATGGACCCGCAAGTCCAAAAACTGACTACCAAGGGGCAGGCCACCCGCGCCCGGATCATCGACGGCGCCGCGGCCGAGATCCGGGAGCGTGGTGTCGCGCTGACCACCATCGAAGACGTGATGGCGCGGACCCGGACTTCGAAAAGCCAGATTTTCCACTACTTTCCGCGCGGGAAAGAGCAGTTGCTGCTCGCTGTTGCAACGCTGGAATCACAGCGCGTGCTCGACGACCAGCAGCCCCATCTCAGCGAGCTCACCTCGTGGGCGGCCTGGCAGCGCTGGCGGGACGTCGTGGTCGAACGCTATCGCCGACAAGGCCAGAACTGCCCGATCGCGGTGCTGATGTCCGAGATCGGCCGCACGAGCACCGGCGCACAGGCCGTCACGGCCGAACTGATCGACTCCTGGCGGGGCGCCATCGCCGACGGCATCGTGGCGATGCAGCAGCAGGACAAGATTGCGCACAGCGTCGACCCCGCGCGGGCAGCAGCCGCGCTGCTGGCCGGCATCCAGGGCGGAGTCGGCATCATGCTCGCCACCGGCGACCTCACGTATCTCGAAGCGGCCCTGGACGAGGGAATCAGCGCACTGCGGCAGCGATAGCCACCCGAACCGCACCGGCGTGATCTCGCCGGCTCACACGGCACCCGTAATTGTTAGTTCGCCTACAGGTCACCCCATCTGCGTTGACAGCCGTCAAGGCCGCCGAGAAGGATCGGCGGCATGGCCGCCAAGACCGAAGAGCAGGTATTCACCGAAATCGAGACCCGCCTCACGGCCAAGTTTGCGGACCTGCCCCCGGCTCGGGTGACCACCGTCATCGACGTCGCGCGCCGGCAGTTCGCCGACAGCACGATTCGCGACTTCGTCCCGCTCCTCGTCGAACGTCGCGCCGAGGAAGAACTCGCACGACAGCTGGCCGACGACTCCGCCATCTAGCCCTATCCACTCGGCCGCGCCGAGTTTGCCAGCCTCACAACGGGTTCCGGCACCGATCCGTTACCCGCCGAGACCTCTCTGTGAGGACTTTGAGGCTATTGAAACGATGCGGTCACGGTCGCGGCTCAGTCCCATGTCGAGCGCGCATCCGATTGAAAACATGTCTTGAACCAGCCTCTCGCGGTGCCCTACGGTTCAGCTGCGCAAATTTTCGGCGCTGTAATTTAAGGGCACATTCAAGGAGACGCCGGTGATGATCAGCTTTGGTCGAATCGCTGTGAAAATAGTTGCCAGCGCCGGTGTGTGCGCGACGGCCGTGGCCGTGAGCCCGACCGCAGCGGCAGTCCCACTCAAGACGGGCGGGTACGCGTGCGACGCGAGCGCCGTGGCACCTGCCGCAGGGGCACCCGCCGCCGCGGCAGCAGCTGCACCCTGCGCCGCGCCCGCCGTCGAATCCTCGGGCATCGTCGGCCCGCTGGCGGCCGCGCCGGTCGTTCCGGCAGCCGTCCCGCCGGTCCCCGCGGTCGTCCCGCCTGTCCCGGCAGCGGTGCCTCCCGTCGTGCCCCCGATCCCCGCCGGCTTGCCGATCGGGGCGCCCATCCCGATTGCCGCGGCCCCCGCCGCCATCCCGATGGACATGGGTGGCGTCGCCGATGGCAAGGAGGCCCGGACCCTGCGGCCCGTCGACGCCGGCGGCCCGACCCCCAATCTGCCGACCCAGCCCGGTCCGCAGAACTGAACCAGCCAGCTGCACAACCGCTTTCACCGAAGCACCCGAGCCCTCGTGGCTCGGGTGCTTCAGGCGTTCGGGGCGCAGAGTCAGCAGACCGCGGCAGCCACATCCTGTTGACGCTGTACTGAGGGCGCATTTGTGCGAGTAGACAGCGCCCTGACTTCAGGATCAACCCACCGTGGCCCGCAACCCGGATCGACCCTGAACTGAGGGCGCACTTGTCCGAGTAGGACCGCCTTGGCAGCGAAAGAGATTGGGGCGCAGCCTAACTAAGGCTCGACGATGACCGGATCACCGACGTTGACGGTGTTGTAGTACCACTCGGCTCCAGCGGGCGCCAGGCCGATACAGCCGTGGCTGACGTTTTCGAAGCCCATCGACTCGACGGCCCAGGGCGCCGAATGCACGAACAGTCCGCGTCGGCTGATCCGTACCGCGAACTCGACCTCCGTCATGTACCCGTCCGGATGATCGACGGGAATGCCGACGCTGCTCGAATCCATCAGTACATTGCGGTCTTTCGCCAACACGGTGTACTTACCGACCGGTGTCGCATACTCCGGACGACCCAAGGTCGCGAGCAGCGTGCCGGACTCACCCAGGTGCGGAAGGTGGTGCGGCGCCGGCATATCCGGCTGGGTCTGGCCGTCCACGGTCACGGTGAACGTGTGATCGGCGACGTGCGCGGTCCCGACGACCGCCGGACCGGTGGTGACTGCCATCGGCTGACCACCAACCGTCAACTTGATGGTGCTGTGCGCGGGCCAGAATCCGTCCGGATTCCATTGCACCACTTTGTTGTCCAGCCATTCGTACTTGCCCGTCATCGCCGGCGTCGACGTCACATCCAGGGCCATTTCGGCGGCCGCACGATTGGTGATCGGCCGCTTGAACGTCACGATGATCGGGTGCGCGACGCCGACCGGCACGCCCTGCGTCGGCTGCGTCGACTCGATGATCGAGCTCAACGGCAGGCGAATACCCGCCGTCTCGATACCGAGCGCACCGCCGGTGGTAGTGGTGGCGACCACGACCACGGCAAGGACACCGTGTACAAACACCCGCATATATCCGACCCCTTTGTGCGCTGGCCGCATGGTTGAACACCGTCATGGTATGGGGCGGTAAACGCCGAAATCCGTACGGCGCGTCAATATTTCGGTCAAAGATTCGTCACGGATTGGCCACCCAACATCACGACGCAGACCACCAGGAACAATCCCAGAGCCGATCGTCGCATCGACGACCCCGCGATGCTGCCGGCGCTGATCTACGGCGCGATCGTCGTGCCCCATCTCAATGTGGATATGTCGCGGAGATGTTGATCTTGAATCACGAAGTGCTCGACACCGAACCGGGCATCGATGAATTCGCCGTCGCGCCAAAGTAGTTTCCGCAGAATATATTTGTGCGCACATTCTTCACAACTTCTCGCCAGTCGTGGGAAAAATGAAACAGCTAACCGAGTGCACTTAGTGGAAGCATTCCGAATGGCGGGAGAACCGCTGATAGGCCGCGGATTTCGATCTCGCTGACTGGGAAGTAGCAATTGTAGATCCCGCATTCGTGGATACGTTATTGCCGCCACAAATCCGTGGTCCACGAGGGGAGTATTGCGGTGAAGCGTTTGTCCGGCATGGATGCCATGTTCTTGTCCATGGAGGGCACTGAATGGCCACAGCACACGCTGGGGTTGATGATTCTGGATCCCAGTGACGCACCAGGATTCAACTTCGAGCATCTGCGTGATCACCTCGACCGCCGGCTGCCCTACCTGCCGTCGTTCCGGCGCCGGATCCAAGAGGTGCCACTGGGCCTGGACCGGCCGGTGTGGGTCGACGATCCCGCGTTCAAGCTCGACTACCACATTCACCGCGCGGCGCTGCCCGCTCCCGGTGGCGAAAAGGAACTCGCCGACGTCGTCGGCGAAATCCTGGCCCGTCAGCTCAACCGCAACCAGCCCCTGTGGGAGAGCTGGTTCGTCGAGGGCCTCGAAGGCGGCCGCGTCGCCTTCATCGCCAAGACCCATCACTCGATCGTCGACGGCGTGTCCGGCGCCGGCCTCTCGTCGGTGCTGTGCGACGTCACTCCCGACGCCAAGGGCCCGATCGTCGAGCTGCCCGACGAGGCCGAGCAGCCCCGTCATTCGAGCCTCGAACTGTTCGCCAAGGGCACGCTGTCGGCCGCGACCACGCCGCCGAAAGTCGTTCAGTACCTTGGTCAAACCGTCCGCAACGCGGTGACCACCATCAGCCATCTGCGGCGTGATGACCCGCCGCCACGCCCCATGAGCGCCCCCAAGACCAGCTTCAACGGCGCGCTCAGCTCACACCGCAGCTTCGCGTACACGTCGCTGCCGATGGCGCACATCAAGCACGTCAAGAACGGTCTCGGTGTCAAGGTCAACGACGTGATCCTGAGCGTCGTCGCCGGCGCGCTGCGCACCTACCTGACCAAGCGCGACGCGCTGCCCGAGACTCCGGTGCTGGCGACCGTGCCGATGTCCACGCGCGACGCGGGCGACGAGACCCCCGGCAACCACGTCCACACCATGATCGCCTCCATGTGCACCGATGTGGAGGATCCGGTCGAGCGGCTGTCCGCCATCCACAACGGCATGAACAGCGCCAAGGCACTCGCCGAGGATCTGCAGGCCGGCCAGTCCATCGGTCTGACCGACTTCGCGCCGCCGGTACTGCTGAACCTGGCGTTCAAGGGCTTTCGCGCCGCCAAACTCGAGGACAAACTGCCCCTGGCCAGCAACCTCATCGTCTCGAACGTGCCCGGCCCGCCGATCCAGCTCTACATGGCCGGCGCCAAGATCGAGCACATCGTTCCCGTCGGCCCGCTGACCGTCGGCATGGGCATCAATGTGACCGTCTTCAGCTACGGCGGCAACGTCGACGTCGGCATCCAGGCCGATCCGGACCTCGTCGATGACCCGTGGGAGATCCTCGAGGGCGCCAAAGCAGAGCTCGACCGCCTGCTCGCCGCATCCGGCTGGGAAGAGCCTGTCGCGAAGAAGAACTCCCCCGCGGCCAAGAAAACCGGTGCCGCAATCCCACCGGGTGGGAGCTCCGCCGGCAGCGCCGAATAGATGTGCTTGCCTTCACACGAGGGCAGACGCAACGGCGCGATCCGTGCCCTGACGACGGAAAGGAAGTAACTGCAATGGCAGATTCGGACAGCTTGTCGGACGTGGTGGCCATTGTCACCGGTGGTTCACGCGGTCTCGGCGCGTCGATGGCACGGCACATCGTCGCCGGCGGCGGCAAGGTCGTCATTGCTGACGTCCTCGACGATGAGGGCAAGCAGTTGGCAGCCGAACTCGGGGACGCTGCGCGCTACACGCATCTCGACGTGACGGATCGCGCCCAGTGGGATACGGCCGTCGCACTGACGGTCGCGGAGTTCGGCAAGATCACCGGCTTGGTGAACAACGCCGGCATCTCCACCGGCCAATTCATCGAGCACGAACCGCTGGAGCACTTCCGCACGGTGCTCGACGTCAACCTGGTCGGCGTCTTCAACGGCATCCAGTCCGTCATCGCGCCGATGCGCGCTGCCGGCGGTGGCTCGATCGTCAACATCTCCTCGGCCGCGGGCTTGATGGGGCTGGCACTGACCGCCGGCTACGGCGCCTCCAAGTGGGCCGTCCGCGGCCTCGCCAAGATCGCCGCCGTCGAGCTCGGCACCGACCGCATCCGGGTGAACTCCGTGCACCCAGGCATGACCTACACGCCGATGACGGCAAACATCGGCATCCAGCAGGGCGAGGGCAACTACCCCAACACCCCGATGGGTCGCGTCGGCGAGGCCGACGAGATCGCCGGCGCCGTCACCTACCTGCTGTCGCGCGCCGCCTCATACGTCACCGGCGCCGAGATCGCGGTCGACGGCGGCTGGTCCGCCGGCCCCACCGTCAAGTACGTGATGGGTCAATAACTTCATAGGCGACCAGCCAATCGTCCGCCAGTTCAACATGTTTGAGCTGAACGCGGGTGCGCGCCGAGGGCCATCGGCGCGCACCCGCGGGCGGGACGACTTCCAGCAAGGAGACAATGGTGTCTGCCCCACTGAGGAACGATGAGTTGCCCGAGTCGCCCATGGTGAGCCGTCCGGACTGCATGGACGTCGGCGAGCGCATGGCCGTGGCTCCGCACGTCGCGATCGATGAAGCCGTGCTCGCCGTCATGCGCCTGCGCCAACCGAAGCTGCCGGCGGAAGCCGCACCGGACCGGCTCGCCGCCGACCTGGACAAGGCCGCGACCATGTTCAAGAGGCGGGGCTGGATTTCCAAACCGTCGAAGTACCACCGCACTCCCCCGAAACTCAACGACGCCGACGTCCTGCGCTGGAGCACCCACAGCGGCCCACTCGGGCACGAGTCGATGTCCTTCGCATCGGAATTCGACGCCCGGTCGTTCGAGCCGGGTGCGGGCCGGTGGCCCGGCAATGGCCGCAACGACACCGTCACCGTCCGGCTGCTGCGCCGCCCAGACTCCCCCGCGCCGTGGGTCGTCGCCCTGCACGGTTTCGGCATGGGATCGTCGCGCTTCGACCTGAACGTATTGTGGGCCAACTACCTGCACCACAAGCTCGGATACAATGTGGCGCTGCCGATTTCGCCATTGCACGGGCCGCGCCGCGAGTCGGCCGACGGCCAGCTGCTGTCCCTCGATCTCGCCTCGATGCTGCATGGCATCACGCAGGCCGTGTGGGATGTCCGCCGGTTGGTGAGCTGGATTCGCAGCACCACCGATGCCTCGGTGGGCCTCTACGGCGTCTCGCTCGGTGGCTACCTGTCCACCGTCCTGGCCGGCCTGGAACGGTTCGACGCGGTGGCCGCGGCGCTGCCATTCGCCGATCCACTCGCGCTGCTGACGCACCATGGCCCGCCCGCGGAGTACCGGGACGTCATCGCCTCCGACGACGCGCGGGCCGTCTTCCAGGTCGTGTCCCCGTTGGCGCTGCCGACGGTCGTCGCACCACGGGACCGGACACTGTTCATCGCCAAGGCGGACCGGCTGATTCCGGTGGAACAGTCGCAGGCCCTTGCTGATTCGTGGCACGCCGAGCATGTGCGCTGGGTCAATGCGGGGCACGTCGGGTTCACCTGGACCCGCGCGGCACGCGGAATTCTCGGCCGTCGGTTCCGCGAGTCACTCGGCACCGCGTAGGCCGGTATCCCGATCATGGCGAACTCCGCACCGTTCCCGTCCTGGGACTCGTTCCCGAACTGGGACGCGGTGTCGTCGTTCTGGGCGTCGACCGCAGGCGGCGCACTCACCAGCGGCCCGGCCGGCGCCTACAAGTCCCTGTTCGACACGGTGCGCAAGCAGGTCGTCGGTCGCCGCATGACCGTCAAGCTCAAATCGGGAGAGATGACGCTGACGGTGACGGCCATCGATGCCGACCTCGATATGCGGAGCCTCTCGGTCGGCCAACTCAACACCGTCTCGATCTCGGCGTCCGACATCGTCTGGGATGGTTGGCAATTCGACAATGCCACCGTTGTCCTGCACAACACCCACATCAAACCGACCAATACCCCGGTCCTCGTGGCGGCACCGCTCGATCTGACCATCGAGATGTCCACCACGGCGCTCGACAAGATCATCGACCGGGCGTCGTCGTTGCCGGGCCGGGCCGCGCCGAAGTTGCTCGGCCGGATCGACGCCGGTGGTGTCGCGCAAATCCGTTGGGCCAGAAGGCCTGACATCGGCTATCTCGAGGTGGACGCGACCATCGACGGGTCGACGCTGTTCGTGAAACCGCGAATGGTCGCGTTGCGCCGGGCCCGGTGGCACCTGCCGAACCGGTTGCCCGCCTATCGGATTCAGCTGCCGAAGCTGCCGCGTGAACTCGCGCCGACGTCCGTCAGCTTCAGTCCCGAGACGCTCCGGTTGACCGGGCGGATGCCCGAGTGGCGGGTAGCGGTGCCGCGCCGCCGCATCGAAGAGGCCGTCAACCAGCTCAACCAGGTGGGCAAGGCGCTCAATCTCAGCTGGATGGCGCGCGGCCGCTAGCTGCCGATCCTGGGAATGCGATCGCCGAAGAGCCGCAACGCATTCTCATAGCCGACCTTGCGGCGATCGGACTCGTCCATCGGATACGACGCCAGGAAGTTGGCCCCGTCGACGTTGTCGTCCATCGGGTAATCCACCGAGAACATGACGCGGTCGGTGCCCATGACCGCCAAGGTGCACGCCATGGCCGGCGGGGAGAAATTGCCGCTCGTGGTGAAGTAGAAGTTCTCCCGAAGATACTCCGACGGCAGTTTCTGCAGCCGGCCACCCGACCCGCCGAGCCCGTAGTACCGATCGGTGCGAAAAGCGGTGAAGGGCAGCATCTCTCCGAGATGACCGAGAATCATCTGCAGGTTCGGGTGCCGGTCGAACAGGCCCGAGTAGATCAATCGCAGCGCGTGCGTGCCCGCTTCGACGGCGAACCCCCACGACGCCAGGTGCAGACCCTGGTCGACGTACGGCGCGAACCAGGCATCCATCACCGCCGGGTGCGGGGTGGTGGGGTGCAGATAGAGCGGAACCCCCAGCGTCTCGGCGGTGGCGAACAACGGCTCGTAGGCGGGGTCGTCCAGATACCGGCCATGGGTGTGGCCGTTGATGAGCGCGCCCACCAGACCGAGATCGACGACAGCCCTGCGCAATTCGGCCACCGCGGCGTCCGGGTCCTGCGTGGCGAGAGTGGCGAAGCCGCCGAACCGGTCGGGATACTGCCGCACCGTCTCGGCGAGATCATCGTTGGCGCGGCGCGCGTAGTCGACGGCCAGCGCGGCGTCGTCGTACTCCTGCACACCGGGGTCGAAGAGGGACAGGATCTGGAAGTCGATGCCGGCGGCATCCATCTGCTCCAGCCGCAGCGGCCCACGGTCATAGAGCCGGTCGAAGCCGAGGCGGTTGTTGGACTCCAGCCAGGTGGCGACCACGTTGCCGTCACTCGCCGGGTTCCACGCGTAATGCTCTTCCAGCGCGATCAGGTGCATAGGCCGAGGATAAGTCAGAGAGCGAAGACCTGGCCGTCGCGCGCGACGGTGATCTTGCCCCGATAGCGGCGGCCGATTGCATCCCGCCACTTCGAGTCGGGCAGATCGGTGGGCGAATAGTGGCTCAACACAACATGCTTGGCGCCCGCCGCCGCGGCGACTTCACCCACCTGCTCGGCGGAGGTATGGGACCGGACCAGGTAGCCCGGCGGGAACCTACTGTTGTTGCCGCCGTCGGCGAGGCTGAACTGTGCTTCGTGCACCAGGATGTCGGTGCCCCGCGCGAGCGCGATCAGGTTGTCGGACTTGGTCGTGTCGCCCGAGAACGTGACCGAGACGCCAGCTCGCAGGAGGTCGAACCGGAAGGCGAAGGCCGGGTACACGTCGTAGTGGCTCACCAGGGTCGCGGTGACGCGCACATTGTTGTCGGTCATGACCGGGAAGGGGTCGGTGCGCGGCGCCCGGTTCTGGTAGTCCGAGCCGGGTGGCACGACGACCTCGTGCACATTGACCAGGTTCTGGATGTCGTCGGTGCCCATGTCCCGGATGAAGATGTTGCTCGTGTAGGCGAAAGCCCGGTGTAGCGCATCCGTCATGGCCGCGATGCCCGGTGTGGGATCGGCCGGCTCGACGGTCGGTGGGTTGGGGTTGCCGACCTCGCTCGGCGGCAGCCCACCGGCGGGGCCGGGTCCGTACACCGACACCGCGCCCTTACCCGGTGACGCGGTGTAGCCGCCGGACAGGAAGAAGCTGTAGTAGTCGACGATGTGATCGGTGTGCAGGTGCGTGATGAACAGGCTGCGCAGTTGATCGAACCTCAGCCCCGCGTTCGTGAAGGCGTTCAAAGAGCCCAGGCCGCAGTCGATCTGGTAGACGTCGTCACCGATCTTGAGCGCCGACGAGATGCCCGTCCGATTCGGTACCGGCGGCGGCCCTGCCTGCACCCCGAGCGTGATCAGTGCGTTCTGCGGCAGCGCCCCGCCGCCCGGCGCGGCTGAACTGCCGGCCGCGGTCGCGAGCGCGGCGCCGCCGAACAGCGCGGACACCGACGCGGCAATCGCGGTGCGCCGGGAAATCGCATCGACGCCGTCGGCGCAGTCAGGGCCACACCCGTGCATGACGGCAACGTATCGCCCTTTTCGCCGAAACCGTGGTCTCGGCGCGCGGAATCAGCGTGCTGCGTTGCGCGCCAGGTCGATGGCGAACGACTTCACGAACGTGCCCGCACCGGGTTCGCCGCGGCCGCACGACCCGTCGGACTCGCCGACGCGCTTGACCCACAGGTACGCATCGGCGTGCGCGCCGGCGGTGTCGGTGGTGGGTGCGACGCCCAGCGCGCGGCCGTCCGGGTTGCACCAGTACATCGGGTCGCCCTCGGCGGGCCCGGCACCGTTGCGCGAGGTGTCGATGACGTAGTGCGCGCCGTTGGTCAGGCCGGAGATCGCCTCGCCGTACCCGATCTCTTCATTGGTGGTGAAGTAGTTGGTGGTGTTGAGGCTGAAGCCGCGGGCCTTGGCGACACCGACATCGTTCAGCCGCGAGGCCATGGTCTCGGCGCTCACCCAGCGCGAGTGCCCGGCGTCGATGTAGACCGCCGCCGCCGGGTCGCGGGTCAGCGTGTCGACGGCGTAGCGGATCAGGTCGAAGCGCTCCTGCCGCTGGCCTGCGGACAGGCAGTCGGCCATCGCGAGCGCGTCGGGCTCGACGATGATCGCCGCCGGCGAGCCACCGAGGCCCGCCGCGACGCTGTCGATCCAGGCGCGGTAGCTGTCGGCCGAGCCGAATCCGCCCGCTGCGTAGCTACCGCAGTCGCGGTGCGGGATGCCGTACAGCACCAGCACAGGGGTGGCGCCCGCGGCATTCGCGGCACCGGCCAGGCCGGCAACGGTGCCGCCGACGGTCGAGGCGGGGAACGCCTGGTCGAGCCAGTAGGCCTGCGGCGTGTTGGCGATGGCGGTGAGCTCGGGGCTGGGCGGGTCGGCCTGTGCGGCGGCGGCCCGGGCCTTCGAGATCGGGTCGGCGTAGAAGGGCCGGCCGGCCAACGGGTTGCTGTCGTCGACCAGCCGGATCGACGGGGCGGTGGCATCGCGCGGCGCCGGGTCGACGGTCAGGCCGACGCTCGCGACAGCGGCGACGGCGAGGAGGGGAGCGGTCCAGCGGGCGACAGCGCCAACAGCCGAAGAGATCACCTCAGGAAAATAGTTCGACTTGGTCAATAAGCGCCAATCGGGGGCCAAAGTTGGTGTGCGAGTGATCAATGTGGCTGGTTGCTACTTCGGCCCTCGTCCGAACCGATGCCCATCCTGTTCCTGCGAACACCAGGATCATCTCGGCCTCCCCACCCGGCCACCGATTGGCCGAATGTGGTGTGTACACCCGGTTCCTACGCGAGGACAGACGACGATGACCACAGTTAAGGCTCACGCGATTCCGTTCAACGGGGTCCGGATGCGGTTCGACAGCGAAAAGACATTCGATGAACTGAGTGCCGATCTGCTCGCCGATATCGGTACCGAACCCGCGCAGATAACGGACCTGCAGGCGCTGGCGGATCGCGACTGGAGCGCGTTCGCAGCGGACGTGCAGCGACAGGCCGGACCGAGCGATTTCATGTTGATGCACCTGATCGACCACACCCGGTGGCTCAGCACCGCCGGCGTAGAGCGCAAGGCCCTGCGCGTCATCCTGGGCAATCCGCTCATCGCGATCACCATGATTCGGCACGACCTCATGGCCGGGCTCTTTGCTCCCGTGGAGGTGCTGCTGACGGAAGAGGATGACAGCCGGAGCGCCTTGACCTACGTCAAACCGTCGTCGCTGATGGTTGTCGACGACAACCCGCCGCTACTGGCGGCGGCACTGATCTTGGACGACAAACTCGCCGCTCTGGCCGCGAAAATCTCGAGCACCGGCGACGCAGCGTGAACTCGACCGGCGCGTCGGCTCTCCGTCACCACTTTCGATCTGGAGCCGAGGGAGAGGCGCTGCCCTAACGGTGCCCGCCGCCACCGCCTCCATGGTTGATCACGCCCGTGCCGGGGTAGAGGTACCACTCGTCATCGCCGAACGGGAACTCGTCATCGCTCGCGATGACCGGCGGCGACGCGGCCGGCACCGACGTCGGGCCGCTGATCTCACTGCCCTGACAGACGGTCACCGACGGGTCGCAGATGTCGGCCTGCGCAGCCGGAGCGACCAGGACGCCAACCGCCACGCCGGCCGCCACGAACAGTGCCGTCTTCTTCGAGAGGTCCATGGCGGGTCCTGTCATCGCACGTCCGGAATGCGCTCCGGATGCAGCATCTCGGCGTAGCGCAGCTGCTCGGGGATGCGGAATCCGTCGACCAGCACCTCGGCGTACGGCCGGAGCTTGCGGCAGCGATCGTTGATCCCGGCGGTGACGGCCTTGGCCCGATCCATGGACAGGAAGCGGTGCTCGATGTACCACGCCTTGTCCTCTTCGATCACCGACAACGCATACAGGTCGCACAGGAGGCCGAAGATCTCGCGGGCCTCGGGATCGGTGCACGCATCGATGCCGGCGGCGAAAGACTCGAACACGATGCGGTCGATGTGGGCCGAGGCCGCGTGCAGCACGTGGTCCTGCACCGAGTTGAACGCCTCGAAGGGACTCATCTCCTTGGAGTTGGCCTGCAGTCGGCGGGCCACGGTCGACAACAGGTAGTCGGCCCGGTCCTCGAACATCTTGGCCTGCGTGCCGCGGTTGAAGAGGCTGCCCTCTTCCTCGTTGTCCTGCCGGGTGTCGAGCAGGTTCTGCAGGATGGTCTCGGTGCCGGTGCTGCGGCGCACACGCTCCCGCGCCGTGCTGGTCGCGAACTTCACCCACTCGAACGGGCTCATGCCCTTGATGTCGTCGGCGTACTCGGTGAGCAGGTGTTTGGCCACCAGCTGCGTCAAGACGTGGTTGTCGCCTTCGAAGGTCGTGAAGACATCGGTGTCGGCCTTGAGCGCGATGAGGCGGTTCTCGGCCAGATAGCCCGCACCGCCGCAGGCCTCGCGACATTCCTGGATGGCCTTGGTGGCGTGCCACGTCGCGGTGGCCTTGAGGCCCGCGGCCCGCGCTTCCAGTTCCCGCTGCACCTCGCCGTCGGGTTCTTCGACGTCCTGCAGATCGTGCAGGTCCGACACCAATTCGTTCTGCGCGAACTGCAGCGCGTACGACTTCGCGATCAGCGGCAGCAGCCGACGCTGGTGCACCAGGTAGTCCATGATGAGGACTTCGTCGTCGGTCTTCGGCGCCTCGAACTGCCTGCGCTGCAACGCATACCGGGTCGCGATGTCCAATGCGACGCGCGCGGCGGCCGCGGCGCTGCCGCCGACCGTCACGCGGCCCCGGATCAGCGTGCCCAGCATCGTGAAGAACCGCCGGTTCGGGTTTTCGATCGGGGACGAGTACGTCCCGTCCTCGGCGACGTCGCCGTAGCGGTTGAGCAGGTTCTCCCGCGGGATGCGGACGTGGTCGAACTGGATGCGGCCGTTGTCGACACCGGGCAGTCCGCCCTTGTAGTGGCAGTCCGAGGTTCGGATGCCGGGCAGGTCGTTGCCGTACTCGTCGCGTATCGGCACGATGAAACAGTGCACGCCGTGGTTCTCGCCCTTGGTGATCAGCTGCGCGAAAACCGCTGACACCTGGGCTGATTCGGCCGCACCGCCGATGTAGTCCTTGCGCGACGTGGGCGTCGGTGAATCGATGACGAACTCGCCGGTGGCCGGGTCGTACGTCGCGGTCGTCTCCAGGGACTGCACGTCACTGCCGTGCCCGGTCTCGGTCATGCCGAAGCAGCCCACGAGGTCCAGGTCGATGGCCTTGCGCACGTACGCCTCATGGTGGCGTTCCGTGCCCAGGTTGTCGATGGCGCCGCCGAACAGGCCCCACTGCACGCCGGCCTTGACCATCAGCGACAGGTCGCTCATGGCCAGCATCTCGATACGGGCGATGGTGGCGCCCGCATCACCGTTGCCGCCGTGGCCCTTCGCGAAGGCGTCCTCGGCGGCCCCGCGCGACGCCATGTACTTCATCTGCTCGGTGACCTTGGCCCGGGCCACCGCGGTGTCCGGGGTGTAGTGCGGCTTGAACAGCTCCGCGGAAAGCTCTTCGCGAATAAGGTCTTTCACGTCGCGCCAACGCCCGTCGAGGGCGTAACGGAGATGTTCGGCGGTCGTCGTCACAAAGAGTCCCCTCCATCGCACGGTCGCGGTGACGACCGCATGGTCCATCTAGCGTTCAATGCTGATGCCGTACAGATCAATGCTATGCGGCAGCGACTTCTGTGGGTTCAGCGTAGCGCCGCGCAGCACCGGACCGGATTCGTTCAGTACGTGCGCCAGGAAGGCCTGCCCGAGGAACACCGACAGGCCGGCTCCCGGGCAGCCCTGCGGGCCGTGGCTGAAGAAGTTGTACGACCAGTCGCTGCCGGCGTCCCCGCTGACCCACTCACCCGGTGAGAACCGGTCGGCGTAAGGGATCCGGTCGCGGTTCCGGTGATTGAACACGTTGTAGATGAGGACCTGCTTGCCTTCGGGCAGCACTGCGCCACTGGGGAATTCGATGTCCCGGGTCGCGACTCGACCGAACAGCCCCGTCGTCGGCCACAACCGCATGGTGTCGAGCAGGCACCCGCCCAGATACTTCAGCGAGGCGATGCCCTGGCCCGAGTTGATGTCGGCCGACGCCAGCTCCGCCCGGACCTCACGCAGGTTCTCCGAGTGGGTGGACAACACCGCAAGGGTCCGGAAAGCGTTGGCCGCCAGGGTGTCCCCCATCGCGAACAGCCAGTGGATCACCTGACTCGCGGGACTCGCCGTCTCCGGTGGCGTCGTCTCTGCGATCAGCGCGGCCAGACTGCCCGGCTCAGGATCCTTCAGGTAGGACTCGATGTGCCCCACGAACTCCGGGTAGCCGGGCGCCGGCTCGCCGGGCATCCCGTTGCCCGCCGACATCAGTTCGCTGAGCTGTGAGGTGAGCCTGGCGTCGTCCGCGGCCTTGTCACCGAAGACCACGCAGCGCGTCAACCGCTGGAAGGCGGCGTTCCACGCCGCCCACTTCAGCTCTCCGGAGCCCAGGCCTTCGACGGTCCGCGCGACCTTCTCGACGAATGCCTGCGCCAGCCGGTGCACCGGGTGGCCGGTGTCCAGCACCGCCTCGGCGAACCGCCTGCGGTCCTCCCACGGCTGCCCGCGCGAGATGGTCAGTGCGTCCGGCTGGAACGCCGCCATGCCCTCGCGTTTGGGCTTCGGGTCGGAGGCGAACGGGTCGGGCGATCCACTCAACACGAACTCCAGGTCGTCGGGGTGATGCACCAGCAATGCCTCGTCGGCGACGACCCGCACGTAGAACGGACCGGGCCCGTAACTTCGGACCATGCCTTCGACCAGCTGGTACCCCAAGTAGTCCGAACCCAAACCGGATGCGATGCGCGTGGGCAACTCTCGCTTGTTGAACAGTCCCAGAAGGACATTCGGCACGCCGATCTGGGCGGTGAACCGAACCCCTTCGACGATGGATGCGTGCGGGAAATCCTCGGCCATCGTCCGTCAGCCCCAGGGCAGGTAGGCGCGGACCGAGTCGGCCAACTGCACCACCGGGTTCTTCTTCCCCGGCACCGGTGCACCCAGCTTCGGCCACGGTGCGAACACCCGCTCGACGTCGCCGATCACCGGCTCCAGCTCCGGGTAGTGCCGCAGCATCACGTCTTTCATGGTGTTGTTGTTCACCCAGTCGAACCCGACCTGCGTGTACACCTCGGGCTTGAAGTCGTTGGTGAAGAAGCGGTCGCTCTTGAGCCGGCGCGACGCCATCAGGATGAAGATCCGGAAGGCGGTGTCCGAGAAGCCGAATCCCTTCGGCGGCTGCTCGGCCTGCATGCCGATCTGCAGGTCGACGGCGTCGACGTCACCGTTGTAGACCTCGTTGATCTCCCGCGCCCACTGCTTGTTCGGCGTGATGTCGTCGATGGTCTTGCGCCGCGGCATCCGCAGTGCTTCGCGGAAGTCGTTGTAGCGCGGCACACCTCGCTCCCGGTCGCGCACGATGTCGAGGGTGGCGAGGTCGGTGACCTGGCCGTCGACGCGGGTCAGGTTGCGCAGCGCGTTCGGGTAGTTGTGCAGGCACACCGCGCCGGCGCTGGCGAGCCCGAACGAGTACCACATGTCGCCCATCTGGAGCTTGTCCATGAAACCGCGCGTGTAGCTGCCCTGCAGCTGGGTGAAGTCCGCCTTGACCAGGTGCTCGCCGGACTCCAGCGAGAAGAAGTTCCAGTCATCGGGGATCAGCGGGTGCATGCGGTAGACCGAGACGAATTCCTCGGTCAGCGAGAAGGGCGCAGCGTGGTGATCGGTCGACGATCCGACGACACCCGAGAGCGCCTCGCTGTCGCCGATGCGGCCGATCTTGTCGCGGAACGTTTCGCCAAGCGCGCCATACCAGTTCGCGTTCATGCCGATCTGCAGCGCCGGGTGCCGCAGGACGCACGGCGTCCACTCGACGGTGTGGATCTTGGCGATCAGCGCCGACACGACGAGCACACCGAGTTCGAAGAGGCGCTGGTCGTCGAAGCTCGGGTAGGCCTTCTTCAGTGCGTCACAGACGGCGTTGTGCTCACGCGCGAACATCGTGTGCAGCAGGCCGGTGCCGACCCAGTAGTTCTCTTTCATGCCGGTGAGGTCGATGCCGGGGATGTCACTCTCGGGCAGGCGGCCGCTCGGGTCGACCTTGACCTTGCCGTCGACGAAGGTGCGAATCTCCGCCTGGCGTTCCTTACCGCTGCCGTAGACCTGCGAGCCGTCCCACCAATGCGTCTCCGCATTGGCGAAAACCGGTGCGGGACAACCGTCGGCGATCTCCCCGCGCAGCGGGATGGTGCACCGGATCTTCATCGGGTTCTCGGGGAAATGATCATCGGCACTGAGCGGGATGTCGATGGTCTTGTCCGCGACACCGTCGCCGTGGAAGAACCAGTTGTGGTTCTCGAACTGCAACCATGCGGCGGCGAGTGCGTTGATGATGCCCGCGGGCTTGAAGTCGTCGCGGGCCATCAGCTTGCGGCTGATGACGCGGGGGTCGGGCTTGAGGAGTCGCTTGACGTCGGTGACGGTCATCGACAGCGGGACGTTGCGGCCGAAGCCGGTGCCCTTGGCGCCCATGTGCGGGTCTTGGAGATCGTTCCAGGTGCCATCAGGCTGACGAGCGCGACGCACCTCGTCGGTGGGCTGGCCCAGGTCGTCGGACGGCCGCATGCCGTACGCCTCGTAGAGGTTGTGCTCACGCAGCTCGTCACGGGTCTTGGACAGCGCGTTCAGCTGCAGCAGGAGAGAGGGGTATTCGTGCCACTGTGACGGAATCATGTTGTCGCCGTTTCTTTTTCGAAGTTGGTCGGTGGTCGTCGGATGATCTGGGATCCGTCAGCGAGGCGTGCGCAGCGCGAAGTATCCAATCTTGCTGAACCGGTCGGCGCCGGTGTTGAACAGAATCTTGCCGAGGTAGACGCCGGGTACCAGCTCCACCAACTCGTCGCGGATGCTGCGGATCACCAGCCGCGGATTGGATTCCACGTTGGCGTAATCGATGACCATCACCTGGCGGTCGGGATCGTCCTTGCCGGCTTCGACATACGTGGCGAAATCGAAGGCGAGTTTGCCCGACTCGGCGTCACGCATCGAGTACAGCGGCCACAGCAATTTGCCGACCAGGCCGGTGCTGCGCGTCAGCCGGTTGTCCCCGGTACCACTGTCCGAGTCGAAGCGTTTGCCCTGCCACGGCATCCAGAGAGCGGTGACGGCCCGGGTCACCGTGTCCAACGCAGGGTTGGTCGTCATCATGACCAGGATGCCCTCGGTCGGACCGTCCAGATCGACGGGCGGCGTACCCAGCCGGAAAAGGTCGTTGAGCTGTGCTTCGGCGGCATCGGCATTGTTGTCGGCCAAGGTGGAGAGCTCGACGATCCAGCTCCACGCCGAGTCGACCGCGCCCGGTTGACCCTCCGCCGCCGATTTTCGCAACCATTCCAACCTGTCGTCCGCAGCAGAATCTGCGGTGGTTTCTTGTTCGCTCATCGGCACCATTTCCGTTGAATTTCGAGTACCCGCGGAGCATGATAGTGATCTGCGCCACTCTTCGCGGGTGTTTCAAGACGATCGTCCAAACTTTGCCGGCGCGTGCAGAAGTGCCTGATCAGAGGAATAGACTTAGAATTTCCCGCCAGTTCACTGCCACCTCATCAGCCACTGGAGCCCTGTGGATACCGCCTCGAGCCGCGTTGCAGGCCGGTTGTCGGGTCCGCGCGGACAAAAGTTCGCTGCGCGCCGCCAGGCACTGGCCGCCCAGGCCACCAGCGGGCTTGCTGAACTGGGTTTCGCGCGGGCCAGCATGCGCGAGCTCGCCCAGCACTGCGAGATATCGCTCGGCGTTCTGCATTACTACTTCGACGACAAGGACGACCTCGTCATGTGCTGCGTGCGGCAGTACAAGGACAACTTCATCGACCGGTACAACTCCATCGTCATCGACGGCAGCTCCGGGCCGGAGCTCAAGACCCGCATCAGCGGGGCGCTGAGCAATTCCCTGCGCGAGTCGGCCGTCATGCACCGGCTCTGGTACGACCTGCGCACGCAGGCGCTCTTCGACGACCGTTTCGCCGCCAGCATCAACGAGATCGATGACAGCCTCGCCGCGCTCACATGGAAGGCCGTCATCGCCTACGCCGAGCTCACCGAGTCCGCCGTCATCGTCACGCCCGCCATCGTCTACGCGACGGCCGACGGCCTGTTCCACCGCGCGTTGCGCGACCTGATCACCGGAGACACCGACGCGCCACAACGACTCGCACACGAAATCGAGTCGGCGCTGGACGATTTCGTCGGGTCGCCGGCCTGAGCATCCGCCCGGGGTCGCTCGCGACGCCCTACCGTGGTCGGACATCAAGATCAGCCCTCGGCGCGATGTCTGCGACCGTGCGGATTCGTAGCGTCGATGCCATGACACACGCACACGTTCCGACCCCCGCAGAAATGCTGCGGGATTGGCTGCGCCACAGCGCTCAGCAGTTCGCCGACGCGGTCACCGCAGCCGGCACGTGGATTCAGAGCCGCACACATTGGCCTGAACACCGGGCCGAATACTACCCGCCGCGGCGCGACGAGTCCTTCGAGGAAGCGGCCATGGCCCGCGAAATGTACCGGCTCTGAGGCGCTTTCACCGCTACTCCGGCCCGCGATCGCCGCGTTTGGCGAACTCGGCCGGCGAGCATCCGACAACCCGCGCGAATGCCGCGCTGAAGGCGCTTGCCGAGCTGTAGCCGACCTTGCCGGCAATCGCCGACAGCCCGGGCCGGTCGCCCAGCAGCATTTCCCTGGCCCGCGCGACCCGCCATTCCGTGAGGTACTGCATCGGCGGGATGCCGACGGTGCGGGAGAACCGCTCGGCAAAGACGGCCCGGGACATGCCCGCCGTGCGCGCCAGCTTCTCCACCGTCCACGGCGCGGCCAGATCTGCGTGCAATGCCCGGAGCACCCCGGACAACGCCGGATCAGCCAGTCCCCCAAGCAATCCCTGCTCGACCGACGCGTGGTCGGTCTCGAACCGCCACGCCTCGATGAGCAGCACCTCGACCAGGCGCTCGAGGATCAGGTCCCGGCACCGGTTGTGCTCGCCGGCCTCCTCGGCGATCAGCTCCACGATGCGGCCGAGTCGGGCCGCGCCCGGTTCGCCGCGCCGAATGAGAATCGCCGGGGGCAACAGCCGGGCAACCAGTTCCGCGTTCGCGCGATCGAACTGGAAGTATCCACCCAGCATCCGCATGGTCGGCGCGCTGTCGCCGTAGGCGGCGTCACCCTCGATGTCGATCGGCGCATCCGTGGGCGGCAGCGCCGGATCGCTCGCCAACACGAAGCTCGGTGTCTCCGGCAACAGCAGGAAGTCGCCCGCGCGGAGTTCGATCGCGTCGCCGTCCTCGGGACGGAACCAGCATGCGCCTTCGAGCATCACACAGAAGGACGGATCGGTATAGCGCGGCTTGCGGACGCTCCATTGACCGCCACCGGCCACGATCTTCGACCGCACCGCCCGGCACCGCAACAGCGCGACGATGAAATCGAGCGGGTCCGTTGCCATTTCGACACGGTACCCGCGACCGGGCGAGTACGTGTCTATTCGCTGTGCGCGGCGACGAGGGCCAGCGCGTCCGGGCCCGCCGCGAACCGCAGCCGGCCCGACGTATCGGTCGCGGCCTGGTAGACGACCTCGGCCACGTCGGACGCCGTTGTGAACACGTCGACGTCGCCGAACGCGGCCATGACCGGTCCCGCGAACTCCTCGTATTCCGTCGGCAGCAGGCCGTCCATCCGGTCGGCGCCGTTGGCGGCGAAGTTGGTGCCCGGTCCATAGCCGGGCTCGACGAGTTTGGCAGCCACTCCGAAGAATTCGAGCTCCAATGCCAGCGAGCCGGTGAAACCCTCGATCGCCGCCTTGCTCGCGGTGTACACCGCCGCCAGCGGCATCGGCGCCAAGGTCGCACTGGAGGTCACGTTCACGATGACACCGGACCGCCGTTCACGGAATTGCGGGACCACCGCCTGCGTCATCGCGATGACGCCAAAGGTGTTGGTCTCGAACACCTCCCGTGTCGTCGCCATCGGGGTGGCCTCGAACGCGCCCACCACCCCGACGCCGGCATTGTTGACCAGCACGTCGATCGGGCCGGCGGCCGCGATGGCGCCGGCGATGCTCTGCGGATCCGTGACGTCGAGCGCCAACACCCGGACGCGGTCCGAGTCCGGAAGTAGCTCGGGCCGTGGCGTTCTCATGGTCGCGACGACATTCCAGCCTTGCGCATGGAAGTGCCGGGCGATCTCCAGCCCGTAGCCCGACGAACAACCCGTGATCAGCACTGTCTTCATAGCTCAAAACGTAGAGTCACCGAACGCGACGATCAATGCGCTTTCGTCTGAGATTCATGCGTGATCGTCTTGGCGACCTCCCGCGCTGCGCGATCACCGGCCTCGATCGCCCCTTCGATGTAGCCGGCATGTTCGGTCGCCGTCTCCGTTCCGGCCCAGTGAATCCGTCCGGTGGGCGTCGACGCCACGGGGTAGAAGCCGTCGCGGGTGCCCGGCACCGGCAACGCGGAGTAGCCACCACCGGCGAACACGTCTCGGTGCCAGGACTTTTCGTGCCAACTCGCCGGTCGCTCGACGTCGTTCTCGAGGCGCTGAGCCAGCCGGCGTAGCAGCAAGGCGCGGCGGCTGTCGGCATCCAGGTCGTCGAGTGCGCGGGCCGCGGGTCCGCCGACCAGCATGCACAGATGGCCGGGACCGACCGGCGGCGAGGTATCGAAGACCGCGACGCTGGGCTCCCCGAGCAGCACGCATTCCGCATCGCCGCGCGCCCGCCAGAACGGCGTGTCGTAGACCGCGATGGCCTTGTAGACCGTCCCCATGAAGGTGTTGCGCTGCAAGGCCATCCGTTCGGGCGGCAATGGCGGTTCGAACGCGATGTTCTTCGTCATCGGTGGCGGTACCGAGACGATGACCCGCTGCGCCGCCACCGTGCCGGTGCTGGTGTCGAGGACCACGCCGTCGATGGTCTGACGGATGGCGGTGACGCGGCAGCTCGTCCGGACCCGCGCACCGAGCGCGGCGGCGAGTCGCTCAGCGAGCGTGCCCGCACCCTCCGCCACGAGTGAATCCTGCGCTCCGCCGCGTGTTTTCATCATGGTCTGCAGGCCGCCCTGATAGCGGACCAGCTCGAGAAAGGCCTGCACCGAAAGCTGATCGGGCGCGGCACACGACGTGGTCTCGACCAATACCCCGAGCAGTCGACGCGCGCGGTCGGACGGAATCCGGTTCAGCCAGGACTGCACCGTCGCGGTGTTCCACCGGCGCGGCACGGGAAGCCGGCTGAGCAGCTCGGCGGTCGCCAGCGCGGCATGGGCCGCGAGCATCGGCGGCGAGTTCGGTGGGACGGTCTGCGCGCCGTCGATGATCACGGGCGCCGTCGGCGTGTGCATCTGGAAACGCGTCGCGCCGAGTTCGTCGACCAGATGTTCAAACCTGTGGTGTCCCTGGCCGATCCACTGACCACCGAGATCGAGTCGCGAACCGAGCGCGGATGTCTCGGCCAGCGTCCGTCCTCCCACCCGGTCCGCGGCCTCGAGCACCAGGACGTCGATACCCTGCCGCTGGAGGTCGCGCGCGGCGATCAGACCGGATACGCCGGCGCCGACGATCGCCACGGCGGTCTGCTGTGTTTCGGTGTTCATGGTCACGCCCCTTCGGCCAGGATGGCGTCCGCCGCACGGTAGCCGGATCGAATCGCGCCGTCCATGTAGCCGTTCCAGACATCGGAGGTCTCGGCGCCTGCCCAGTGGATACGGCCGACGGGCGCCGCCACGGCCTTGCCGTACTGCGTCCACACACCTGCGGCCAGCCGGCCGCCGTAGCAGCCCCGGCTGAATTCCTCAGCGGTCCAGTCTTGTTCGAGAACGTCGAAGGGGTCGGCGGCCCGCGGACCGAAGTACTTCACCAGATTCCGGGTGACGAGGTCGCGGCGCTCCGCGGCGGTGAGTTCTGCCGCCCGCCGGGCGTGTGCGCCCTCCAGGAACCCGACGAGGACGCCACAGGAGCTGTCGGCCGGCGAGTTGTCGAGCACGACGTTGAACTCGTCGTCGAGGCTCATGACGAAGCCCGACAGACCGGCATCGCGCCAGAACGGCGTCGGATACCCGATGTTGAACTTGATGACCGAGCCCGCAGGGAACTGCTGGGTCAGCGCATCGCGCGCCGCGGGCAGCGGCGGGCTGTAGCGGAGCCGCCCGGCGAGAGTCTGCGGTACCGCGACCACGACGCGGTCCGCCGCGAGCTGCCCACCGTCGTAGGTCACCGTGACCCCAGAGGCATCCTGGGCGATGCCGCTGACAAAGGTGTTGAGCCACAAGGCATCTCCGAGTTCGGCGGCTATGCGCTCCGAGATTTGGTGGGTGCCGCCGACCACGCGGGACTCCTGTGCGCCGCCGGTGGTCGAGATGAGCACCTCGAGGCTCGTCCCGGATTTGACGTAGAACAGAAAGTGCAGGAGCGACAGTTCAGGCGACTCGGCGGAGAACAGCGCGGGAACGATCAGGCGAAAGAACCGCAGCGCCACGGCGTCGGTCGTCTGGCCGACCAACCATTGGTCGAGCGCCTGGCGGTCCAGGTCGGTCGCGCCGGCCGTGGTCCACGGCGAGCCGGTGTCGACGGTCTGGGCGAGCTGCTCGATCTCCAGCCAGAGCCGCCCGACCTCGGCGAGGGTCTCCGGCGGAAGACCGAACGTCTCGTCGGCGTAGCGGTGGTTCTGTCCGTCGTAGACGGTGATCGCATCCCCTTCGTCGTAGGACGCGAACGTCTCCAGCCCCAGTTCATCGATCAGGGCCAGCACCGCGTCCTGTGTCGGCCCGACCCACTGGCCGCCCATCTCCACCGGCACCCCGTTGCTGAGCGTGCCGCCGAGGTTGCGGCCGGCCACCCGGTCCCGCGCCTCGAGCACCACCACGGTTTTTCCGGCCTGGCTGAGCTTGCGCGCGGCGCTGAGCCCGGCCAGTCCGGCTCCCACGATGACGACGTCGACACGATCCATGGCGTTCTCCTGACGCTTACCGAATTCCAAGTCATACAACTGACTGACTTTGACGATAAGGCACATCTGCGCTGGCGGCAAGGTCGCTCGCTCAGTCCGAGGAGACGGGCTGCACGGCGGCGGCCCCGAGAATCATGGTGATGAGCGTGTCGAGATCCTCGTCTGCGCGCACCGGATCGGGATCGACGACGTACTGTACGATCAGTCCGTCGATGCCCGCGAGGATCGTCCGCGCGATACTCCGATAGCCGATCGCCACCGTCTCGTTCGCCCGTGCGGCGGCCTGCTCGCACCAGTGGGCCACGACGTCGACATACCGCTCGTACTGCCAGCGCGCGAGGTCTTCGAGCCCGGGAGTGCGCAGCGCTTGGACCACCAGCTCGAACTGGACCAACTGCAAATTGTTGTGGCCCACCACCAACGTCTGCCAGAAGCCGCGGATACCTTGCCGGACGGCATGTTCCAGGCCGTCGTCGAGATCGGCCGAGGTACGCAGAACCTCCGCGATCTCCTCGACCACGTCCTCGATCACGGCACGCAGCAGCTTCTGCTTCGTCGGGAAGACGTGTTGCAGTGTGCCGAGCGGAATTTGCGCCTCATCGGCCACCGCGCGCATGGTCGTGCGGGCGACGCCGTCGCGAACCAGCACGTCGCGCGCGGCGGCGATGATCTGCCTGCCCCGTACGGCTGACTCGACGTAGACCACCTGCCGACCCCTCGATCGATTCCTCTGACAGGCGTGAGACTACGCGCCCCCGTTCCCGTGGAATCAGGGCGACGGTAAATCTTCACAGCCCGTGGACAGCCTCCTACTTTCGGTGTGATGGCGTGCGCGCCTGACCGATAGCCGACGACGTGAGGAGCGTGATGACCACCCGCGAGGCCCCGGTGGCCGCCGCGGCACCGGGTACCGAACCTGCTGCAGTGCAGCCGGTTTCCTGGATCAGCCGCGTCCGCGCTCGGCGCTGGGAAATCCTCCGCTGGCTGTCACCGCTGGCGGTGCTCATCCTGTGGCAGGCCGGCAGCGCGTGGGGCCTCATCGATCCCGAGGTCCTGCCGGCACCGCAGACCATCGCGGAGGCCGGCATCGAGCTGATCGGCAACGGTCAACTCGCCGAAGCATTGCGCGTTTCGGGAATCCGCGCGGCCGAAGGACTCATCCTCGGCGGCGTCATCGGCGCCGCTCTCGGCGCCCTCGTGGGCTTCTCGAAGTGGGCGGACGCCACGGTCGACCCGACGATGCAGATGATCCGGGCACTGCCCCACCTCGGCCTGATCCCGCTGTTCATCGTCTGGTTCGGCATCGGCGAACTCCCCAAGGTGCTGATGGTCGCGTTGGGTGCCGCGTTCCCGCTCTACCTCAATACCTCGTCGGCAATCCGCCAGGTCGACCCCAAGCTCTTCGAAACGGCTGCCGTACTCGGCTTTTCGCCCCTGCAACGGCTGCGGACCGTCGTCATCCCCAGCGCCGCACCCCAGGTACTGGTGGGCCTGCGGCAATCGCTTGCCATCTCGTGGCTCACGCTCATCGTCGCCGAGCAGATCAACGCCGACTCAGGTGTCGGCTACCTCATCAACAACGCGCGCGACTTCCTCCGCATCGACGTGATCATCTTCGGCCTCGTCGTCTACGCGCTGCTCGGCATCATCACCGACGCACTGGTGCGGATTCTGGAGCGCCGTGCTTTGCGCTACCGCGTCTGAAAGGCACCCTGTGACAGCACTTTACGAAGTACCCGTGGAACCGCCGGTGGTATCGGAACCGCCCGCAGCGGAGTTGCGTTCGGTATCCAAGTGGTACGGCGCCAATCGGGTGCTCGACGAGGTCAGCCTCCGCGTGAAGCGCGGCGAGATCGTCGCGCTCGTCGGGCGCAGCGGTTCCGGAAAATCGACGATACTGCGGGTGCTTTCCGGCATCGCCGGTGATTTCCAGGGCGAGCGCGAGGTACAGGGCGCGCCGGCCGTCGCCTTCCAGGAACCCCGGCTGTTCCCGTGGCGGTCCGTTCGCGACAATGTCCGATACGGCCTGACCCGCGCCAAATTGTCTCGCGCCGAGGCGCTTTCCCGCGCCGACCAGGCCCTGGACGAGGTGGGCCTGGCAGACAAGGCGCAGGCGTGGCCGCTGACCCTGTCCGGTGGTCAGGCGCAGCGGGTGTCCCTGGCCCGCGCGCTGGTGGCGGAGCCCCAACTGCTGTTACTCGACGAGCCCTTCGGCGCGCTCGACGCCCTCACCCGACTGTCGATGCACCGCCTGCTGCTGAACCTCTGGCGCCAGCACAACTTCGGGGTGCTCCTGGTCACGCATGACGTGGACGAGGCCATCGCACTGGCCGACACCATCGTCGTGCTGGAGAACGGACGGGTGGCGCACACCCTGCCGATCGCGAATCCCCGACAACCACACGGTCAGCGCGACCAACGCACCGACGACTACCGCACCGAGCTACTGACGCGGCTCGGTGTCTGACAGGAGAAGACTGTGACGCATTCCCGGGCAGCACGGCTGCTCTCCATCCTGGCCGCCGGAGCACTGCTCACCGCCTGTGTCTCCAGCCGCGACACCAAGAACGAAGTGGCTGTGCCCCAGACAGTTCCGGCAGCGGACCTGTCCGGACTGACGCTGCAGGTGGGTGATCAGAAGGGCGGTACCGAGTCGTTGCTCCGGGCCGCCGGGGAGCTCGACAACGTGCCCTACAAGGTGCAGTTCTCGACGTTCACCTCCGGACCGCCCCAGGTCGAAGCGGCTACCGCGGGCAAGATCGACTTCGCCGTCACCGGGAACACGCCGCCGATCTTCGGCGCTGCGGCAGACGCGAAAATCCGCGTCATTTCGGCCTATTCGAACAGCGCGGCCGGTGACCAGATCCTCACCCCCGCCGGCTCAGCGGTGCATACCGTGGCCGACCTCCGCGGGAAGAAGGTCGTCGTCGGCAAGGGCAGCTCGGCACACGGCCATCTGTTGCTTCAGCTGCAGAAGGCCGGCCTGACGGTCAAGGACATCCAGCTGGTGTTCCTGCAGCCGGCCGACGCCTTCACCGCACTGAGCCAGGGGCAGGCCGATGCCTGGGCCATCTGGGATCCGTACACGGCCCTGGCCCAGAACCAGCTCAAGGTCCGTACCGTCGTCACCGCCGAAAGCGTCACCAACGGCTACGGATTCGGCATCGCCTCGGTGGCCGCGCTGCAGGACGCCAAACGCAACAGCGCGCTGGCCGACTTCGTCCAACGGGTGGCGCGGGCCTCGCTCTGGGCCAAGGACCACCCCGACGAGTGGTACCAAAAGTACGCTGCCGCAATCGGAATCGATCCGCAGGTGGCCCGTGTCGCGCAGTCTCGGAGCCTGCGGCTGCCCATTCCCATCAACGATGCGGTGATCGCCTCTGAGCAGCAGCTCGCCGACGCGTTCACACAATCCGGACAGATCGACCACAAAACCGCCTTTTCGCAGTTCGTCGACAACCGGTTCGGCGATCAGTTGTCACAGTTCTGGACCACCGCAAAATAGGAGGATCGTCTTGTCCGCCAAGTTCTTCTGGTTTCTGCCCACAAACGGTGACAGTCGCTCGATCGTCGGCGCGTCGCACGCGTCATCGCACCACACGGTCCCCGCGGGATACCGCAAGCCCAGCCTGCGCTACCTCGGTGAAGTGGCCCGCGCCGCCGACCGGCTCGGGTACGAGGGGGTGCTGACCCCGACCGGAACCTGGTGTGAGGACGCCTGGTTGACGTCGGCAGCCCTGCTCGAGCAGACCGAACGACTCAAGTTCCTGGTCGCCTTCCGGCCCGGTCTGGTGCCGCCCACCCTGGCCGCGCAGCAGGCAGCGACTTTCCAGCGATTCTCCGGAGGACGGCTGCTGCTCAACATCGTCAGCGGCGGCGACGATGTCGAGCAGCGCCGCTTCGGCGACTGGCTCAGCCACGATCAGCGGTACGAACGCACCGGTGAATTCCTCGAGATCGTGCGCGACGTCTGGCGCGGCGGCCCCGTGGACTACCGCGGCAGGCACTACTCCGTCACCGATGCCCGCGTCTCCGAACCACCGAACCCGTTGCCGCAGCTGTACTTCGGTGGATCGTCACCGGCCGCGCTGCCCATCGCGGCGGAGCATGTCGACGTCTATCTGACGTGGGGTGAACCGCCGGCCGCCGCGGCCGCCAAGATTGCACAGGTGCGCGAACTGGCCAAAGCCCGCGGCCGCACCCTGCGGTTCGGCATCCGACTGCACACCATCACCCGCGACACCTCCGCAGCCGCCTGGGCCGTCGCCAATTCTCTGCTGGCCGAGTTGACGCCCGAACAGATCGCCAAAGCCACAGCACTGCATGCCAATTCCGAATCCGAGGGGCAACGGCGCATGACCGCGCTGCACGGTGGACGGCTCGACCACCTCGAGGTCTACCCGAACCTCTGGGCCGGTGTCGGTCTGGTCCGCGGTGGCGCCGGGACCGCACTCGTCGGCAGCCATGAAGAAGTCGCCGCGCTGATCTCCGAGTACCACGACCTGGGATTCGACGAGTTCATCCTCTCCGGCTACCCACACCTCGAAGAGGCCTACTGGTTCGCCGAAGGCGTGCTGCCGCTGCTGCGCAAGCGCGGTGCCCTGGCCGCCTAGTCCAGGTTTGCGCTGGGATCGTCGAGATCGCTGTGCTGCAACGCCATCGGGGTGATGGCCGGTAGATCGCCGCCGGCGACCACCATCCGGGCGATCGGGGTCAGCGCCTGGAACAGCGTCTCGACCTCGGCGTCGCTCAGCACGTCGAGCGTCGGCAGCGCGGCCGCGTCGGTGCGGTACTCGATGTCGTTCTTCAGCTCGCGTCCCGCGTCGGTCAACGAGCCGTCCGCCGTCACCAGGCCCCGCGCCGCCAGCCGCGCGGTGACGGCGTCCCACTCGGCGTCGTCGTAGTCGCGCGTGGACACGACCTTGTCCCGGGTGGTGCGGCCCGCCGCGACGTGCAGCACGTTGGATTCACGGCCGGTGATGCCGGCCGCCACGAGAGCGGCCACATGGGCGTCGCCCCGCTGTTCGCGCAACAAGGTTGCCGCGTGCCACAGCGCGGCCACCGGCTCGTCGGGCCACGGCGCCGCGGACAGGGCGGCGAACAACGGCCGGCCGTCGACGGCTGCGCCGCGCGCGACCCGGCCGAGCAGATCGGCGGCGGGACGCAGGGTGTCGTCTGCGGTGAGGCCGTAGCGGCGCAATGCGGCGACCGCGCCCGCTTCCCTGGCCGCGAGCGCCTGTTGAGGCGTCGCGATGTCCCACGCACCGGCGAGCGACTTCGCGACGCGGTGGGCGGCGAAGTTGTAGAAGATCGCCTCGACGACCTGCGGCGGCACCGGGCCCAGGGGCGCTGACCGGGTGACGAAGTAGCCGCTCCAGAAGCTGCGGTAGCCGAGGTCGACGGCCGCCGCGCGCGCCTCGGGCGCAAAGTACGTGATCGCGTGCACGGGTTCGTATCGCTCGAACAACCGACGGGCCAAGGTGGGTGTGCGGGCCATGATGCCAGTCAAGCACGCGGCCGCGGAGACCCGCGAACAGCCTCCGCGGGCCCCGGAATCACGTGGTTTTGGGCACATTTGCCGCCGCTCGGCGCAGGTAGACGGCGCATCGACGTGTGTTGCCGCCCCCACGCCGCGTAGGGTGCTTTGGTCGGCCTCAGCGAACATGTCGATAGAAAAGTTGGGCACAGTCATGACGACAGCAGCAGAAGCGTCGCCGCTCGAAGCGCGGATCGGCCACCACTACCAGATGGACGGCACCTACCTGGTCGGCCGCGAGAAGCTGCGCGAGTACGCCCGCGCGGTGCAGGACTACCACCCTGCGCACTGGGACGTCGCTGCCGCCAACGAGCTCGGCTATGCCGACGTGATCGCGCCGATCACGTTCACCTCGACGCCCGGCATGAAGTGCAACCGGCGGATGTTCGAGTCGATCGTCGTCGGCTACGACACCTACCTGCAGACCGAAGAGGTCTTCGAACAGCACCGCCCGATCGTAGCGGGTGACGAACTGGTCATCGACGTCGAGCTGACGTCCGTGCGCCGGACCGCGGGCCGCGACTTCATCACCGTGACCAACACCTTCACCGACACCAAGGGCGAGCGCGTCCACACGCTGCACACCACCGTCGTCGGCGTGACGGCCGAGGACATCGACGGCGACGTCAAGACGGCCGTGCAGAAGGCGATGATGCACGACATGAACATCCTGGACATCGGCTCGGAGGAGTACCGCAAGACGGTGCGCCCCGAGGGAGAGGTCCGGATCGCGACCGACGCGGCCCGCACGCCGGGCACTCCGTCGTTCGATGACGTATCCGTCGGTGACGAACTGCCCGCGAGTCACCTGCGGCTGTCGCTCGGCGATCTCGTGAACTACGCCGGTGTGGCCGGCGACGCCAACCCGATTCACTGGGACAAGGACCTGGCGCAGCTGGCCGGCCTGCCCGACGTCATCGCCCACGGCATGCTGACCATGGGTCTGGGTGCCGGATACGCCTCGACGTGGTCCGGCGACCCCGGTGCCGTGAGCCGCTACACCGTGCGCCTGTCGGCGCCCGCGGTGGTGCCGGCCACCGAAGGCTGCGACATCGAGTTCAGCGGCAAGATCAAGTCGCTGGATCCCGAGACCCGCACGGGTGTCGTCATCGTCGGCGCGAAGTCGGGCGGCAAGAAGATCTTCGGCCTCGCGACCATGGACGTCCGCTTCCGCTGATCCGCTACTGCGGGAACAGAACCGCGGGATTACCCGACATCGCCGACCACCGGCTGATGCGGTTGACGATGCGCCAGCCTTCGGGCCGCCTGGCCCAGGTGTCGGTGTATTCGCCGTTGGTGTCGAAGGTGTCCGCCGAGAGCGGGCCGAGGCCCTGGTGCCGGGCCTGTACGTACGCCCGGGTCACTGCCGTGTCGTCGTCGCGCACCTCGACCTGGATCGAACCGATGAGATGCTGTGTGCCGCCGCACTTTTCGAGATATCGGCGGAACGTCGCCACCAGCGCGGGCAGGCCTGACTGCGGCCCTTGGTCGCCATAGTCGAACGTGACGTCGTCGGCGAAGACCTGCGAAGCCTCCGCCCAGCGCTTGCCGTCGACCACGCGCGCGAACGTGCCCAAGCCCGTCCGCAACTCCTCGGCGTCCACCAACTTCTGCACGGCGCTGTGCGTTGCGGCGTCTGACATCCAGTTCTCCGTCCTGCTCGTCCTCCGCATCCTATGGCGGTCGCAAGTCTTGTCGGCCCGTCCCGATTGGAGTAACGTCGCCATTGGAATAACGTTGCTATCTCAATGAGCACGGAGGAACCATGAAATCCGTCCGCCTCCAGGACGTCGCGATGCCCAAGGCAGAGCGCCAGAGGATCGACCGCCGGTACGACTTCCTGCTGAAGCTGCACGGCAAGAACGGGAAGAAAGCTCTGGCGATAGCGGAGGCCCCCCGGATCGACAACGGGTACTTCGGGCCCGATTCGATCAGCTGGAAGGTCTACGAGAACGTCATGGTTGCCGGAATGGGCGCCCTCTCAGGACTTTTCATCTCGGTGCTGGACCCCGACGGGGCCTACGGCGTCGGTCACCACACCACGTACTACTACGACACGATCGGCCGGATCCGGCGCAGCCTCCACTTCTTCGCCGGCGCCGTCGCGGGCGACACCACAAGCGCCGAAAAAGTGGGAGTTGACCTGTTCCGCAAGCACTCTCACATCACCGGCGAGGTCCCCGCGACCGGCGAGCTGTTCCAGGCCAACCACGTCGAGACGCTCAAATTCACTTATGTCGTGGGCTGGCCGCACCTGTGGCGCGCGTACAAGGCATTCGGAGACCCCAATGCGACCGACGACGACGAGCGCCAGTTCTACCGTGAGCAGGTCAAGGTCTGTCAGCTGATGGGTATGCCGGCGGGCGAGCTGCCGGACACCCCCGAGGAAGTCGAAGCGTGGGTGCAGCGGGCCGAGCAGGAGCTCATGGCATTCACGCGCCCGGCGCAGGAACTCACCGACTTCATGACCCATCCACCGGTGACACCACTGAACCCGAACCTCGTCATCGGAAGTCTTATGCGGGTGGCGATCTGGGCCGCCATCCCGCTACTGACACCGTATGTGCGACAGATCTGCGGCCTCGAGGACTACCGGATGCGGCCACGGCTGGGCACCCTGTTGGTCAAGGCGACCGTCAAGGCGCTGCAGAACCCGATCTTCGACCGCATCTTCATCCCGTACTTCGGCCCCGAGATGTGGGGGTATCTGCACAACGTGATTCGCCACGCCGACAGCACCGGCTTCGTCGAGATGACGCACGACCCCGGCCTGACGCTGCAGCACGGCAAGCGCGGCACGATGTGCCCGTTCGCCGTTGTGGGAGCGGTCAGTTGAGCCGGGTTGACGTCATCAGCAATGAGCGGGTGTTCGATGACCGGCACCACCTGCACGAGTTTCAGGACTTCTGGCGCGACGGACCGGTGGCGCTGGTGTTCCTACCGCAGTTCGGCAGCGCTTTCGGCCTGGCGCAGGCCAGAGAGCTGACCGGTCGCTTCGATGAGGTGGAAGCGCTTGGCGCCCAGGTGATCCTGATCGGCATCGGCACGTCGATCCAGGGCTTCACATTTCGAAAGCGGTCCGGAGCCCGCACTCCCGTGATGGTCACCGAGGACCACACCCTTTACCGCACAATGGGATTGGCCGCCCGACCGCGATGGTTGAACCCGATCCGGAATGCGAGCGCATTTCTCGACTTCGTCCGGGCCGGGATCTACCCCTATCAGCGCACCGGCGATCCGCGCCGGCTGGGTGGCGTGTTCGTCGTAGAACGAGGCGGGCGACGGGTCGCGTGGGAACACCGTGCGCGGTACGCCGCGGACCTGGCGGCCGGGAGCGACGTGGTCGCAGCGCTCCGCGCCGTTGCGGCACAACGGGTGACGGCGGGGACGGACTGACTCGGGCTCTATTTGCCGACGACGAGCGCGTCGAACCACAACCGCATGTTGGCGACCATCAGCGAAGCGCCCCGCTCGGCGTCGATCGTGCCCAGCGCCTGGGCCATCGCGATGCCGGCGCCGGTCGCCACCGCCACTTCGATGGCGTCGTCCATCAGCGGGTGATCGGCCGGAACCCCTTCGGGCACAGCATCTTCCAGCAGCACCCGCGTCGATTCCTTGAACCGTTCCAGCGCCTCACGGGCCTTGCCGAGCTGCTCAGGGTCGTGGAAGGTGCTGGTGACATACTCGGCGGTCAGCACGACGAGGTTGGGCTCGGCGCCGATGCGGGCCCACCAACTCGCGAGCGCCGCCAGCCTGTCGTCGGTGGAGACGCCGGCCGCCACGAGCGGTCCGAGCAGTTGATTGAGTTCGGCCATGGAACGGTTGCGGATCACCTCGAGGCACAGCGCTTCCTTGCCCTCGAAGTTGCTGTAGACCGCGCCGATGGTTCGTCCCGCCTCCGCCGCGATGGCCGCGAGCGACGTGGCGTGGTACCCGTTGGCGTAGAACTGTTGCTCTGCGGCATCCAGCAATTCCTGCCGCGTCTGCGCTTGACTCTCCGCCCGAGTCAGCACCTTCCGAGCCGCCACCACGTCCTCCACATCCTCCGCACGACGAGCCTCGATACTATCGCTATCCAGATAACAGGCCAGCTTAAGGGCCCTTTTCGCCGCGATCGCAGCCTTTCGGATAATTGCACCATCCGAATGTGATAATTATTTAGGATGGACAAGGCCGTAACCACGGGTACCGACAACCCGTTGCTCGACGAGCTCGGACAACCGCGGGCAGTACTCGAGAAGCTCACCCCCGAGGAATCTGCCCAGCTGCTCAGCCTGCTCAAGAAGGCGAAGGTGGCCCATCAGCGCAGCCTGAACGACTCGCTCGACGATGGGCTCAAGGTACTGCCCCGGCTGATCCGGCCCGCCGCCCGCAAGATCCTGTTCGGAAGGTGACCCACTGATGGCCGACATCCTGACCCGTGCCCAGCTGTCGCTGCTCGCCGCGCTGCTGCAGACCGACGCCGCAAACCTGGCCAGTCTAGAACGGCTCGGCGCCGACGACCTCAAAGCCCTCCGCGGAGCGCTGTCCGACGCGCTGTTCGACGAACAGGCCGAAGCCTTCGCACGCGTGGGCAAGCTCGCGCCACTCGTCCCAAATGCTTTGGTGGTGACCGTGGCTCACCGCGCGGTGCCGCCGGAAGTCGCGGGGCGCGTCGGCGGCGCCGTGGGACTGGCACACGGAGACCGCGCCATCGGGGTGCTGTCCGGGCTGAAGCCGGCGTACCTCGCCGACGCGGCGCCGTACGTCGACCCACGCGTCATTCCCCACTTCGCCCCGCGACTGCCCGCCAAGCTGCTGATCCCGGCCGCGAGGGAACTGCTGCGACGCCGCGACTACCTGACTGCGTCGCGGTTCGTCGAATTCGCCACCGACGAGCTCATCGTGGCGTTCGAGCGAGCCATCGATGACGACGAGGGCATCATCCTGACTGGCGTCCTGGTATCGGACACGCACGTCATGAACGACATCATGCGGGCCGCCGGACCGGACCGGTCCCTGCGGATGGCCCGGGCCGCGGCCGCGGGGAAGCCGGAAGTGCTCGCAGCATTGGTGTCGCTGCTGAACCGCATCGACCCCGAACTCGCGCGGCCCGCGGTCACCGAACTGCTCGGCCATCCCGACATCGACGTCGTGGTGCACGTACTCGAAGTCGCCACCGCCGAAGGCGTTGTCGTCGAGTTACTCGAGACCTCCGCCGTGCTGGACGGCGAGGCTCGCGCACGCCTGGCGAGTCTGGAGGCCTGGCAACGGATCACCCGCGAGGCAGAGTCCTGGGCACACGAGACACCTGCGTAGTCGGGCCGGTACGTTGATGGCGTCGTTGCACCGATTCCGTGGGAGGCAGCGTGGCACGCCGACTGCCTGAAGGGCGTCTTGCGCGGGGCGGCAAACTGGGCGCCCTCGCCGCGAAGCAGGCCGTGCGCGGCGGCCGCACCCGGCTGTCGATGGTCGGCCGGTCGGAACGCGCCAAGGAACTGCTGGCCGAGCGCGCCACCATCCAGATGGCCGAGAATCTCGTGACGGTGCTGGGCTCCATGAAGGGCGCCGCGATGAAGCTCGGCCAGATGCTGTCGGTGATCGAGCTGGATCTGGTGCCCGATTCGCATCGGGAGCAGTTTCGGGAAAAGCTCGCCGCGCTGCGGGATCAGGCGCCGCAGGCGCCGTTCAGCGCCATGCGCGAGGTCATGGAAACCGACCTCGGACCCTTGTCGGGCGTTTTCGCCGATTTCGACGAATCCCCCACGGCCGCAGCATCAATAGGCCAGGTGTACCGAGCGCGGTTGCGCGACGGCCGCGACGTCGCCGTCAAGGTTCAGTACCCGGGCGTGGATCGGGCCATCCAGGCCGACATGCGCAATCTCGCGCTGCTGATGAAGCTCTGGCGGTTGTGGCCATCAGCGAACACCGCCATGCTCGACGAGATCACCCGGAACTTCGAAAGCGAACTGGACTACCTGCGCGAGGCCGACACCCAGCGCGTCGTGGCCGAGCAGTACCGAGGACACCCGTTCATTGTCGTCCCCGACAGCGTGGTCGAGTTCTGCACGCCGCGGGTGCTGGTCACCGAGTACCTCGACGCCACGGGCTTCGAGCACATGCGCACGCTGCCGGCGGCCGACCGCAATCACATCGGAGAACTGGTCTACCGCTTCTATATCGGCTCGCTGTTCACCAACCATGAATTCTGCGGTGATCCCCACCCCGGCAACATCATGCTGGCCGCCGACGGACGGGTCGGCTTCGTCGACTTCGGGCTGTACAACCGGATGGACCCCGCGAACGTGGCATTCGAGCTCGATTGCTTCCACGCCGCGATCGAAGGCCGTGCCGACGACCTGTACCGCCTGATGCTGGGCCGCGGCATCGTGGACACGGAATCCGGTGTGACAGCCCAGGATTGCCTGGAGTACATCTGGGCCGCGAGCGAATGGCACATGATCGACGAGGACCTCACCATCACGCCTGAGCTGGCCACTGGCGCCGTCGTCTCGGCCATCGATCCGCGGCAGACCGAGTTCGCGGGGATGAAGCGGCAGATGCTGCCGCCCGAGCATGTCTTCTCCCGGCGCGCCGACTTCCTCACCTTCGGCACACTGGGACATCTGCAGAGCACCAACAACTGGTACCGCATCGGCCAAGAATGGTTCTTCGGCCGACCCGCGGAGACCGAGATCGGCCGCGAGATCGCGCGCTGGCGAGCGAGCCGTTAGCCCACGACGGCCACGCTGTCCGCGGCCAGCACCTCGGCAGCCGCCCGCTCCCCAGAGCGCACCGCACCGTCGATCCAGCCGCACATGATGGCCGAACTTTCCGTTCCGGCCCAATGGATCCGCCCGCACGGCGTCCGCAGCGCGTGGCCGAACTCGGTGAGCACGCCGGGCGGTGCGTGACTGATCATGCCGCCGCCGGAGTAGCGCTCGACCGTCCAGTTCTGCTCGTGGTAGCTCACCGGCGACGCGGCCTTCGCCCCGAACCGGTCGACCAGTTCGTTGACGACGACGGCCTTGCGTCCCGCCGGATCGAGCAGCCCGAGCCTGCGCGCGGCCGGGCCTTCGGTGATGACGCACATGATGCCCGGCGTGCCGGTGTCGGTGCAGGCGTCGATGGTCAGCGTGGCCGGACTGCCCGGTGCGGCCGATTGACCGCACAGGCCGTCCGCACGCCAGAACGCCGTCTCATAGACGACCGAGATCTTGTAGACGGCGCCGCTCGGCATGCGCCGGTGCAGGAACATCCGGTCGACGGGAAGCCCTGGCGCGTAATCGATTTGGGAAGCGACGGCCAACGGTACGGCGACGATCGCGTGCCGGGCCCGGACCGTCCGCCGCTCGGCGTGGACGGTCACCCCGTCGTCGTCCTGCGCGATGAGGTCCACCGGGCACGAAAGATGTAGCGCGGCACCGAGTTCGGCGGCCATCGGGCCGTAGATCGCTCCCATGCCGCCACGCACCCGGGCGTCCTGCGCGCCGCCGGCGTTGGAGATGACGAACACCGGTCCGCCACCGGACCCCATCTGATGCAACGCCCACAACAGTGATGTCTCCGATGCGGCAGAGGTGTACACCCCGGCCATGGCCATGTCGAGCATCTCGCGTGCCTGATGCGAGCGGATATTGCGATGCAGCCACTCTCCCAAGGTGATTCGGTCCCACTCGGCGGCCTTCTTGGCCTGCCACGGGGCGTCGAACGGGATGGTCTTGCACATCTGGCCGATCTCGAGGAGGCCGGCGCCGAGATTGGCGATGGCCCACGGGCTCATCGCCCACGGGATGGTGCCGGAGTACCGGTGCTTCTTGCCGTCGACGATCATCATGGCGTCGCCGTCGACGTACTCCTTGTATTCGGTCACGCCGTATTCGGCCATCAGGGCCTTGATGCGGTCCTGCCCCGGACCGACCCACGCGCCGCCGCGGTCGATCCACGTCCCGTCTGGGAGGACCTCGGTGAAGGTACGACCCCCGACCCGGTCCCGCGCCTCGAGCAGGGCCACCGAACGGCCCGCCTGTTTCAGCCGCAGGGCGGCGGTCAATCCTGCGAAACCCGCTCCCACAACACAAAAGTCGACATCGGCCGGCATGAGTCGCCCTTCGCTTCCGAAGTTCCGTTCTCGTTCCACACGCCTGCGATCAGGTGCGGTGGCCGGGCCAACTCATCGACGGCGAGGGTGGGCTGAGCTCAAGGTACGCCGGCCACCGTGGTGCCGAATCCGGATTCGCACAAAATATGCGCGCGCGTAAATGCGGATTCAGTCCGGCGCCGATAGCCTCGGCCCCCCAGCAGAAATGCGGTGGCACGCGTCGGACCCGTCTGGCATAATCGAACATATGTACGAACACGTAGGGATCGGGGCCGGCGGTGTGCTGGTTCACGATGCCTCTGTGGTCGATGCGGTGGTGCATTTCGCGCGGGTGTCGAATGTCGCTGAGTGCGGGAAGTTTCGGGCGATCGCTGATCTGGTGGCGTTGCGTGTCGATGACGAAGATGGTCGGCAGTGGTGGGCCTGTGATGGGTGGGATGCTGCGGTCGCCGAGGTGGGTGCGGCGCTGGGGATCGGGAAGCGTGAAGCGTCGGGGCAGTTGTCGATTGCGGTCGCGTTGCGGTTCCGGCTACCTCGGGTGGCGGCGGTGTTCGCCGACGGTGGGGTCTCAGCGCGGACGGTCGGGACGATCTGTTGGCGTACCCGTTTGGTGGAGGATCCCAATACGCTGGCGGTGATCGATGTTGCGTTGGCGGGGGCGCTGTCGGAGTGGGCGGGGTTGTCCCGCAAGAAGATTGAACGCAAGATCGACGGTTGGGTGCAGAAGTTCGACCCGGCCGCGGTGATCAAGGTGCGCTCGGCCGCGCGCCGGCGTGGGGTCGGGGTGGGCAAGCCCGATGATGAGACCGGGGTGGCGTCGATCTGGGGTGCGCTGCTGGCCACCGACGCCGAGCTGTTGGATCGGGTGCTGAACGAGATGGCCCGGCAGGTGTGTGAGGACGATCCGCGGACGTTTGGGCAGCGGCGGGCTGACGCGTTGGGGGTGTTGGCGGCTCGTGGGGATCGGCTGGTGTGCCAGTGCGGCAATCCGGATTGCCCGGCCGCTGGGCCTGATGCCCGGGCGGCGGCGGTGATGATTCATGTGCTCACCGATCGGCTGCCGGTGCCGGTGGCGGATCCGCTGCTCAGTGGGGATCCGGGCGCGCCCCCGACCCCGAATGCGCCTGCACCTGAGCCGGTGTTCACACCCGAACCTGAGCCTGAGCCCGCGCCGGTGGATGACCTGGCGCCCATGCCCGCGCCTGCACCGGCGGCCGACTCGGGGTCTGCCGACGCCCCGGCGCCTCCGGTGTTCGAACCGGCCGGCGACGCGGCGCCCACCCCCGGCGCTCATGCGGCGCACCCGCCGGTCCCGACTTCCGCTCCGACTTCCACCAAGCCCCCGGCGCCGGTGCGCACCCCGGTCGGTTATGTCCTCGGCGGCGGTGTGGTGCCCCCGGCGATGCTCGCGGACCTGGTGGCTCGCGGTGCGAAGGTCCGCACGGTCGCCTCGGCTGCGGATCTGGCTGAGGTGCCGCGCTACCGGCCGTCGGCGGCGATGGATGAATTCGTCCGGGTGCGGGCCATGACCTGCATGTTCCCGGGCTGCGATCAGCCCGCCACCGCCTCCGATATCGACCACACCATTCCGTGGCCGATCGGGCCGACACATCCGGGCAACCTCAGCCCGAAATGCCGCAAACACCACCTACTCAAAACCTTCTACGGCGGCCCTGACGGGTGGCAGGACCGTCAACAGCCTGACGGGACGATTGTGTGGACCGCACCCACCGGCCACACCTACATCAGCGTGCCCGAAAGTCGAATCCTGTTTCCCCGCACGGTCACCGACACCCCACTGCCGAACCCACCACCACAGGACACCGATCTGGACACCACCGCGGCTCCCGGCCGGGGCGTCATGATGCCCATCCGGCGCCGCACCCGCACCCAGAACCAGGCCCAGCAGATCGCCTACGAACGCGCCCGCAACCAAGCCGATATCGACGAGCGCGAAGCCGCACAAGAAGCCTTCGCCCGCCGACGCAAAGAACGCCAAGAACGCGAAGCCGCAGAAGCTGCAGAAGCCGCGGCGGCCGCAGAATCAGCAGAGCAACAAGACATCCCACCGCCACTGTGAGTGCAGCGTTAGTACGGGCTATACGTCGCCCGGCATGCCCGGCGGGCTGAGTGAACCGTCGACGTTCGGCACGACCGCGGGGGCCGGGATGCCACCTTCTGCGGCATTGTCGCCCGGGATCCCGTCGTCGGCCGGGGTCGAGAAGCCGCCGGGCCCACAGTTCCATTCCCACGGGAAACATGCCGGGAACGGCTGGATCGCCAGTGCGGCATCGGCCGGCGGGTTCGCGCCCAGTAGCGCGACAGCAACCGCACCCGCTCCCGCCGCCAGCACGCCATAGGTTCTCAACGCCATGGCAACCCCCAGTTCGCATCGTCAGATGCAACCGAAGCTACGCCGGCAAAGCCACACAAGGACCGGGAATCGGCTGATCGCCGCTAGGCGCCCGCGAGTTGGCCGACGACACCCATCGCGAGGTCTCTGGCGCGCATCAGCTCGGCGTCGTCGGCGAACAGTTCCCTTCGGTCGTTGCCGGCAGTGAGAAACGCGTCGATCTTGAACGCGTCGTCTGCCGGTGCCGACGAGCCCGCGACAGCCAGCTCGGTTTCCAGCAGCTTCAGCCAGCCACGCTTGAGCTTCCTGACCCCGTCCGCGACCGGACCGTCGCGACGGCCGTATTCGGCGGTGGTCGCCGCCATGAAACAACCACCGCGGAACACGCCGGCGGTCAGGTAGTCGACCCACGCGTCGATCAGCGCACGCAGCCGCGGCGCGCCGGGGGCCGCCTCGAGCGCCTTCGCGATGATCGTCTCGCGATAGATGTTTCGCGCCTCCGCCACCGCGGCGACCTGGATCGCCTCCCGATTCCCGAACACGGTGAGGATTCCGCTCTTGCTGACCCCGGTCGCCGTGGCCAGCGCGCCGACCGTGATCGAGTCGAGCCCGTGGGTCGTCGCGATCATCGCCGCCTCGTAGGCGACCTTCCGCCGGGTCGCGTCGCCGCGGACGCGTCGCCCATCCAACTGATCGTCGGTTGCCACCTCCGCATTTTATACGTGCGACTGGACGTAAATCTCTTTGATCATTACGCTCCGAAAGGCGTCCGATCGGACGTTCAATTTCGCGATGATGGGAGTGACGACATGCCTTCGAATCCGCAGCCGATACTCGAGGAGAGCATCGAGATCGCGGCCGCGCCCGAGACGGTGTGGACGTTGGTCAGCGACGTCCGCCGGATGGCCGAGTGGAGCCCACAGGTCGAATCGACCCGGTTGCGCGGCGGCGCCGAGCAGGTCGCGGACGGTGTCGAGTTCACCAACCTGAACAACAACGGCACCTTCCAATGGAAGACGCACGGCACCATCATCCGGTTGGACAACGGCCGCGAAATCGCTTTCCGGATCAAGGAGAACTGGGCCATCTGGTCCCTGCGCCTGGAGCCCACAGCGGGCGGGACCAAGCTCACCCAGCGGCGTGAGAGCCCCGACGGCAGCCCCGACGAGACGGTCCACGTCATTGACAATTACATGGGCGGGCAGGACGTCTTCACCGCATCCATGCGCGAGGGGATGCGCCAGACCCTGCAGGCGATCAAAGCCGCGGCAGAGTAGGCGACGCGGCCACGGCGGTTTCCCCTGCAGCGCAATCTGTTTGGTTATGGCTGTGTCGGTCAGGGCAGATTCATGCGCCAGTACAGCCCGGCCAGAAAGTCGGCCAGTTCAGCCGGCGTGGCCTCGAGATGTCCATCCGCCCAAGAGATCAGCAGTTCCGCAACGGCGCCCGACATGGCGAATGCCTTCATCCGAATATCGGCGGCACTGCTTTCGAACGATGAGGCTTCTGGCGTGGACCATCTCAAGAAACTGCCGGCGGTGCGGGCGAGTACTTCATTGCGGTGAACACCCGCACGACCGCCCGAGCCCAGACTTTCAACGAACAGAATGCGGATCATCCGCGGATCGTCCGACAACACGTCGACGGTTGCGCGCAGGGCGATCGACACGCGGGCAAAGCTGTCGACCGGCGCATCGACCATGGCGGCGTTCACCCGCGCATCGATCGCATCGGCAGCCGCATCGAACACCACACCGAACAATGCATTCAGATCGGTGAAGCTCTCGTAGAAATAGCGCTCTGTCAGGCCGGCCTCGGCCACCACGTCTTTGACGCGGACCGAACCTGAACCGGGAGAGCCAAACAAGCTCGTCCCGGCCTCGATCAGCTTCCGGCGCCGCTGGGCGATGCGCTCCTCGCCGGTGACGCCCCCGTATACGCGCCGCGTTCCGGAAACCGACACCCTTGGCCCCTTCGGTTCAGTTGATTCATGAGATGTCGCAAACGTACGTCTATCACCCGCGTGGGGCGACGTCATGCGCGTGGTGGACGATGTCGTGCAGGTGGTAGAGCGAAATGGTCGCGATGGTGAATTCGCTTCCATTACTGCGTAATCCGCGACGTTTCCAAGATTCCGCCGGCACATTGGCATAGGTGTCCGCGACGATGTTCGCGGCGTCGAACAGCTCGGTGGCGACCACGGCGGGGTCCTGCGAACCGTAGTCGTCGGCGATGGCCGTCTCGTCCTGGTCCCAGTTGGGGAACCGCGGATCCTCCTCGGTCAGCATCAGTCGGACGCGGTGGTCGAAGATTCGGTGCACGTCACGGATGTGGCATCCGTATTCGAGCGTTGACCAGACGTCGGGCCGCGGTCGCGACTTCACTCCGGAGCCGGCCAGGCGGTGCACCCAGTCAGCGGCATCGTCGCGGATCCGGCCGGCGACATCGGAGGGCTGGACGGACGACGCATCGAAGCCGCATTCAGGGCAGGCGCGCGTCAACACCCACGTCCAGTCCTTGGTGTCGGGCTCGATGGGCTCTGAAGTCGTCACGCGACCAGTGTCGCACCCGATCCGGTGCGGTGATTCGGATCGGTCCTCGACCAGCACGGGATAGCCTCTACGCACTCATCGAGCGAAGGGAATGGTCCGACGACGACGTCAACAGCTGTTGAGCCGTTCATCGACGGGTTCGTGTACGGCGAAGGACCGCGATGGCGCAACGGCCACCTGTGGTTCAGCGACGGACCGGCCGGCCGGGTGTACTCGGTGGGCGAAACGGGTGACCTCTCCGTCGAGGCCGAGGTGCCGCGCGCCTCCGGCCTCGGCTGGCTTCCCGACGGAACGCTCGTGGTGTCCACGCTCTTCGAGGCCACGATCCACCACGTCGACGCCCACGGAAACACCACTTCGACGTTCGATGTCAGCGATCTGGCCTGGTCGACCAACGACCTCGTCGTCGTCCCCGACGGCCGCGCATACGTCGACCTGTACAAACAGACCCGCGATGCACTCGTCGGCGAGATCGGCCTGGTGGACCAGGCCGGTGGCGTCCGCATCGTCGCGACCGGGCTCGCCGTCCCCAACGGCCTCGGCTTTCTGCCCGACGGGACCCTCGTCGTCAGCGAGACGAACGGCTCACGCCTGCTTGCCTTTACAACCGCACCCGACGGCAGTCTCGGCTCCCCCACGGTGTTCGCCGACCTCGGCACCGGCCGCCACCCCGACGGCCTGTGCGTCGACAGCGAGGGCGGCGTGTGGGTCGGCTGTTACGACACCGGCGAGTTCCTGCGCGTCATCGCCGGCGGCACCGTGACGCATCGGATCCCGATCGACCACGGCTGGGCCGTCGCACCCGCCCTCGGTGGCGCCGATGGGCGCACGCTGTACCTGGTTGTCGACGACACCACGCATGACGGTCTGATGCGCGGCGAGTCGGCCGGGCGGGTGTTGCAGACCCGCGTCGACGTACCCGCCGCACCGACGTAGTCCCAGCCCCTCACCCGCACGCGATACACCGAATGGAAGGCAACCCGATGGCTCCGAGCACCCGTCCCGCTGATGGGCCCCGTGCCGAGACCACCGCCCCGGCTGACGCGCCGATGCACCGCGACCTGAAGAACCGCCATCTGCAGATGATCTCCCTCGGCTCCGCGATCGGGACGGGTCTGTTCCTCATCTCGGGCACATCCGTGCAGACCGCCGGGCCGATCGTTCTGCTCGGCTATGCGATCGCCGGCATCGTCCTCTACGGCGTGATGCGGATGCTCGGCGAGATGGCCGTCGCGCATCCGGTCGCGGGGTCGTGGTCGGCCTACGCCCGCGAATATCTCGGCAAACCAGCGGGTTTCATCGCCGGCTGGAACTGGTGGTACGTCTGTGTCGTCGTCTGCATGGTGGAGTTGACGGCAGCTTCGGAGTTCATGGCCTTCTGGTTCCCGGACATGCCCCGCTGGATCACCACCGCGGTGTGCCTGGTGCTCATCACCGCCGCCAACACCTTCAACGTAAAAGCGTTCGGCGAATTCGAGTTCTACTTCACGCTGATCAAGGTGACCGCCGTCATCGCCATGATCGTCATCGGCATCGCGATCATCTTCGGCGCCGGCGACTACAACGTGCACGGCCTGCAGAACCTCTGGGCGCATGGCGGTTTCGCCCCCAAGGGGCTCGGCGCCTTCATGATCTCGCTGGTCGCGATCACCTTTTCTTTCGGCGGCATCGAGTCGCTCGGCACCGCCGCCGGTGAGGTCGAGGAGCCCGCCCGCAACATCCCCCGCGCCATCAATCAGGTGCTGCTGCGAATCCTGGTCTTCTACGTGGGCGCCATCGGCGTCATGCTGATCATCTGGCCGTGGGACAAGGTGGGCACGGAGGGCAGCCCGTTCGTGTTGATGCTCGTCGGCCTCGGGATCGGCGGCGCCGCAACGCTGCTCAACATCGTCGTTCTGACCGCCGCACTGTCGGTGGCGAACGTGATGACCTACAGCAACGCGCGCGTCCTGTACGACCTCGCCGCCAGCGGCCAGGCGCCACGGTTCCTCGCTCACACCAACGCCCGCGGCGTCCCCGTCCGTGCACTGCTGCTCAACTCCGGGTTCGTCGCCGTGGCGGTGCTGCTGAATGTCGTGCTGCCCGGGAAGGCGCTCGTACTCCTGATTCCCGTCGTGGTCGGCGCCGAGCTGATCACGTGGAGCATCATCGCGCTGAGCCATCTGCGATTTCGGGCGCGCGAAGGCGCCGGTGTCTTCAAGACACCGCTGTCACCGCTCACCAATTACCTGTGCCTCGGGTACTTCGCGCTGATCTACATCCTGATGACGCAGGATCCAGCCTCCCGTGCCGGCGCCATCGCTCTGCCACTGTGGTTCTGCGGTCTGCTCATCGTCGGATCCCTGCTGAACAGAGTGAGGCGCTAACGTCGAAGCGGTGAGGGTGTCGGGGTCGCGCGTAGCACGGGTATGCGCGGTGATGCTCGCCCTCGCGGCGTGCGGACACCCGACGCCGCCGCCGGCCGTCACCTCGCCGCCGACTGCTCGGCCTCCGGCCACGACAACTGCGGCCGCCACGCCGGTCCCGAGCGTCGTCCCGGCCGGCCCGTTCGCCGCGGTATCTCGCCTGGTGAACGACGCGCTCGCGGCGCATCGGTTGCCCGGCGCGGTGATCGAGATCGGGCATGCCGGCAAGGTCGTGTTCCGGCAGGCCTACGGCGCCCGCAGACTCGGTGACGAACCCGCGCTGGACGGATCTGCGGCCCCGGCGGAACCGATGACCGACGACACCATATTCGACCTCGCGTCGCTGTCGAAGAGCATCGCGACGACTGTCGCCTTCCTGCAGCTGTACGAAAAGGGCCTGGTCGCGGTCGACGAGCCCATCCAGACGTACTTTCCGGAATTCAATCCGACCAACGACCCACGCCGCGCCCAGGTGACGGTGCGGATGATGCTGACGCACACGTCCGGTACGGGTGGCGACCTCAGCCATCAAGGCCCGTGGGGGCTGACAAACGCCGACAAGGCCGAAGGCATTCGTCGTGCGCTCACCGCGCCTCTGGAGTTCGGTCCCGGCGAGGGATTCCACTACTCCGACCTCAACTTCATCATCCTCGGCGCCCTGATCGAGAAGATCACCGGCGAGTCTCTGGACAACTATGTACAGGACAACGTCTTTGCGCCGATGGACCTTGCCGATACTCGGTATCTGCCCGCCACCAAGGCCTGCGGCCCGCACCAGATTCGAGGCACGGCAATCGTTTTCGAAGGCGTACCGGCTGGACCGTGCCCGCCCGGAACCTGGAGTACCGCCCTACTGGGGCGCGTGGCACCGACCTCCCACGATGACGACACTCCCGGCATCAACCCCGACTTCGACCACTTGATCCGCGGCACGGTGCACGACCCGACGGCAAGGCGCATGGGCGGCACCGGAGGGAGCGCAGGAGTGTTCTCGACGGTTTCGGACATCGGCCGCTACGCGCAGGCGCTGATCGACCGGCTCGCCGGACGTCCGAGCCCGTTCCCGCTGGGGCGGAGCACCGCGGAATTGATGGCGACGCCGCAACAACCGGGGCACAACGCCGGGCAGGTGCCCGCGGCGAATGCCGCCAGCCGAGCGGCCGTCGAAAACCGGCCCAACACAACAGATCCGCTGCTGGCGCCGGACTATCCGGCGATCCCGGGACAAGAACTCCGGAGCTTCGGCTGGGACATCGACACCGAACATTCCCGACCCCGCGGCATGGTCTTTCCCGTCGGCAGCTTCGGGCACACCGGCTTCACCGGCGTCAGCCTCTGGATCGACGCGGAGTCGGACACCTACGTCGCGGTGCTGGCCAACGTGATCCATCAACGCGGCGGCCCACCTATTGCGAGGCTCAGCGGTGAGATCGCCACGGAAGCCGCACGGGCGCTACGCCTCTACGGGAGCTGACGGAGAATGCATGGGGTGACCTCACTCTCCGGCGCGAACAGATTCTGGATCAGCTTGACGGCGGGCCTCGGCGTCGGCCTGGCCACCGGGCTGCTGTTGCAGCGTTGGCCCGTCGGACTGCTGGCGGTCGTCATCGTCACCGCGGCGAGCTACGTCTCATGGGCGCTCGTGGCGCTGTGGCGGATGGGCCCCGAGCAGACGAAGGAGCACGCGGGTGAAGCCGACGTCGACGACGAGATCGGCGATCTGGTCCTGTTCCTCATCCTCACGGCCAGCCTGACCTCCATCGGAATCCTGCTGCTGTCCGCGAACGACGCGGACAAGGCGTCGTACGCAGGCATGTCGCTGGCCGCGATCCTCGCGACGTGGGCGCTGCTCCACACCATGTACACGGCGCGCTATGCGCGCATCTACTACGACGACGAACCCGGCGGAATCGACTTCAACAGTCCCGATGTCGATCCGCAGTACAGCGACTTCTTCTACTTCTCGTTCAACCTCGGGATGACCTACCAGGTCTCCGACACCGACGTCACCAGCTCTCAGATCCGGGCCGAAGTACTCCGGCACTGCCTCTTCAGCTACATCTACGGCACCGTGATCATCGCGTGCACGATCAACCTCGTCATCAACCTCGTCGGCTGATTGCTTCGCTCGCCGATCAGCGCGCGACGGACGGATTGGTTCAGTACTCTGCCGCGTGTGCCCGGTAGGCCCTACCTGACGATCGACCTCGCAACGGTGCGCAGGAACGTTGCGGCGTTACGCGGCGCCCTGCCCGCGGCCGAAATCCGGTACGCGGTGAAAGCCAACCCGGCCGAGCCCATCCTGCGGCTCCTGGCAGGCCTCGACTGCGCCTTTGACGTCGCGTCCGTCGGTGAGGTCTCCCTGTGCGCGGCGGCGGGCATCGACGGCGCCCTGATGACGTTCGGCAACCCGCTCAAGAAGCCGGCCGAGATTGCGCACGCGTTTGCGCGGGGCGTCCGGCGGTTCACCTTCGACACCGCGGCCGGCCTGGCGGCGATCGCCGAGAACGCGCCGGGCTCGAGCGTCGAATGTCGCATTGCGCCGACGTTTCCGTCGTCGGTGACGCCGTTCGGGCACAAGTTCGGCTGCGCGCCCGCCGATGCGGCCGGGTTGTTGAGACAGGCTGCCCGGTCGGGACTCCGAGCGGACGGGGTGGCTTTCCACGTCGGCTCGCAGCAGCTCGATGCGGACGCGTGGGAGATCGGCATCCGATGCGCGCGTGACATTTTCGAGGCCGTACCCGGCCTGACGACACTCAACCTGGGCGGCGGCATCCCGATCTCGTACGACGCACCCGTACCCGGCGTCGCGATCGTGGGTGGCGCCATCGCCGACGCCCTCGGACGGCACTTCCCGGCGCTACCCCACGTCGTCATCGAACCCGGGCGCGCGGTGGTCGGTTCGGCCGGCACGCTCTCGTCCGAAGTCGTGTCGGTGCGGACCGGCACCGACGGCCGCCGCTGGGTGTACCTCGACATCGGGCGCTACGGCGGCCTGGCCGAGACCGAGAACGAATACATCCGGTACCGGCTGCGCACGAACCGCGACAGTGATCCCGTCGACAACGCCGTGGTCGCCGGCCCGACGTGCGACGGCGACGACGTGCTGTACCGGCGGTATCCGCTGCCGGTGACGCTACGCCCGGGTGACCTCGTCGAGATCGATGCGGCGGGCGCGTATACGACGAGCTACGCCTCGTCGTTCAATGGATTTGTCCCGCTGGCAACGCAATTCGTGGAGGTCACAGATGCAGTCACAACCGGGTAGCAGCTTTGCGGGCTGTCACGTGCTGGCCGAATTCACCGGCGTCGACCGCGACCTGGCCAACGATCGCGTGCGGCTGCGCCACCTGCTGCGCACCTCCGTCGAGCGGGCCGGAGCCACGGTGTGCGACATGGTGGACAAGCGCTTCGAGCCACACGGCGTGACGGTGTTGGCGTTGCTCGCCGAATCACACGCCTCGATCCACAGCTATCCCGAACGCGGCGCGATGTTCGTCGACGTCTTCACCTGCGGTGAATCGGCCGACGCCGAGGAGGCCGTCCGGTTGCTGCGACAGGCCGTGGGTGCGGCAGATGCCCACATCCACACGGTGTTTCGCGGAGCGGGACGGCAGATCGTCGAGCCGATGGCACCCGGCATCACCCGCACCTGGCAGCTCACCGATGTGCTGTGCGATGTCCACACCGAATTTCAGCATCTGGTGATCGGCCGGACGGAGCAGGGCATCTCACTGTTCAGCGACTCGGACCGGCAGAGCACCGAATTCAGCCAGCTCGTCTATCACGAGGCACTGATGGTGCCGGCGCTGCTGCTGGCCGAGACCGTCGACCGGGTGCTGATCATCGGTTCCGGCGAAGGTGTGGCCAGCCAGATGGCTGTCGCCGCCGGGGCCACGCACGTCGACCACGTCGACATCGACCGCGAGGCCGTCCGGCTCTGCGCCGAACACCTGCCCTACGGCTACACGCCCGATGAATTGGCAAGGGCCGAAGCCGGACTCGGCCCCGTCACAGTGCACTACACCGATGGATACGAGTTTGTGGCAGATTACTCCGGACCCAGGTATGACGTCGTCGTCATAGATCTCCCCGACGAACGCGCTGAGGCCGCCCAGCACAACCGCCTCTACGGCGCCGAGTACATGAAGCTGTGTGGTGACATCGGCACCGTCGTCACCGGCCAGGCCGGCTGCCCCACGCTATGGCGCAACGAGACGCTGCTCCGGTCATGGGAGCGTTTCGGCGAAACCTTCGGCACCGTGGTCTATTTCGGCAGTGACGAACACGAGTGGGCGTTCCTGTCCGGTACCACCGGCGTCGTGGAGGATCCGCTCGCCACGATGACGGCTCGGCTGGAGGCGCTGCCATATCGATGTCAGACGATCGACGCCGCGGCGTTGGCGGCAGCGACGACGCCGCCGATGTCCCTGCGGGAGAAGAGTCGGTAGCCGACGCCGAGTAGGGTCGGTGCCCATGCGACTCGTCGGTACCGCCTTGGCCTTGGCAGGTGCGCTCACAATGCTCGGACCGATGGCTACCGCGTCCGCCGATGCGGCGAGCCCGTTCGACGTCTCCAACCCCACCGTCGGGCACCTTGACCCGGCGTTGTTGGCCGCCATCCAGCAGGCGGCGACCGCAGCCGCGGCCGAGGGCATCCCCATGACGGTCACCTCCGGCTGGCGCACTCCCGAGTTCCAGCAACAACTGCTCGACGACGCGATCCAGACCTACGGCAGTTACAACGCGGCGCGGCAATACGTTCAGACGTCACAGCAGTCCAAGCATGTCAGCGGTCAGGCGGTCGACATCGGCGGCCAGAGCGCCGACAGGTGGCTGATCGCCAACGGTGCACGCTTCGGTCTGTGCCAGATCTACGCCAACGAACTCTGGCACTTCGAGCTCGCCACCGATGCCCAGGGGGCATGCCCGCCGTTGCTGCCCAACGCCGCCAGTTGATCAGCTGAGCGAGAGCGCCTGCGCGTCGTCATAGGACATCGCGGCGGGAGTCGGCGCGCCCGTAGCGTATGCCGTCGCCGCCGCGGCAGCTTGCGTGATGGCGACGCGGAACGGCAGTGACCCGGTGCTCACGCGACGGACGCCGAGTTCGCCGAGCCGGCGGAACGGCAACTGGGCGAGCAGGTTGAGTGGAATATCTCCGAGCTCGGCGACGAGCTGCTCGATCACGCGCTCGTCGCGCAGGCCGGGTACGAAGACGCCGTCCGCGCCGGCGTCGACGTACGCCGATGCGCGTCGGGTGGTGTCAGCCGTGGGCAGATGCAGCCAATAGGTGTCGACGCGGGCGTTGACGAACACGTCCGGCGCGGCAGCCTTGAACGCCGCGATCAGCGCGCACTGCTCGTCGAGCGCCGCGAGGTGATCGCCGCGGCCGTCCTCGATGTTGACCCCGGCGATACCGATGGCGTGCAGCTCCGCGGCCAGAGCTGCCGGGTCCATCCCGAAACCCGCCTCGATGTCGACCGTCACCGGAACCGGCAGCCGAGCCAATGTCCGTGCCAGAGCGAGAGTTTCCGCCCCGGTGGCGCCGGCGGCATCAGGCAGTCCGTATGAGGCGGCGACGCCGAGACTCGTCGTCCTCACCGCGCGAAATCCCGCGCGGACAAACGCTGCGGCGGAGGCGAAGTCCCAGGCGTTGGGTAGGAGGAGCGGTTCATCGCCGCGGTGCAGGTTCACGAACTGTGCGGCGGGCTCGTCCATGCATCCATGGTGCCAGCCATGGCGCGATGTCCATTCAGCACGGGATGATGTATGCCGGATCTGTGGTCATGTCCAGCCACTTCCCGTATGCGATTCCGCCTACAGCTCGCACCCGGGAACACACCTCGCCCTGTGTGGTTCCACCGAATGCGTACACCGCATATATCGGATTCCCAGCGTCAGTTGCCTGCCGAAGAGACGGGCACGACATGTCTGTTCGCAGATAGCCCGCGCCTGGATTTGCATCGAGAAGTCGTTGCACGCCTTGTTCGTATTCACCCGGCGTCGTCACCGATCCAAGAATCACAATTCCCTGACCGTTGCACCTAGGAGCCGTCATCGGGGTACCCAAACCGAGATCGCCAGCTGGCACCGATGACGACCTCGGCCGTGGCGGTGCGCCACCAACGGGTGGCTGGACGGGGCGCGTCACTGTAACTGCAGGAGCAGTCATGGTGACCGTCTCAGCACCCGTTTCGTTGGCGGGGGCCGCTTCGGCAGCCGGAGGTGTCGATGCTGACGGCGAGGTAGATGAGGACGTGCCCCCCAACCGAGCACCAACGAAGGCAACTAGCCCAACCGCAGCAAGGAGCGCTACGGCGCCCGCAAATAACACCGGCCGACGACTCGGGCGTTGATGCGGTGACGCGGCCCGACGTTGTTGCCCGCCGGGCGATGAACCGGATACCGGTGTTGCAAGTTGGGTTGCAGAAGTCGGGCCGGCTGTGCCTACGCTTGAGTGAGCCAACGCCATCGCGAATTCGCTGCAGCTACCAAACCGCTGGGCCGGGTCCTTCGACATCGCCTTGGCCAGGACTCTCTCCATTTCGGCCAACTCCGGGCGTGTCGTTGTCAAAGATGGTGGGGCAGCAGACAGATGACTGCCAATGACGACAGCCGGGTTGGAATGCACGAATGGCGGCGCACCGGTCAACAAATGGAACGCCGTGCAGGCCAATGCATATTGATCGGAACGGCCGTCCACTGCGCCACCGGTAAGCTGCTCAGGGGCCGCATAGTCCACCGAGCCAACTGTCATATTGGTGGCCGTGAGACCGCCGGTGTCATGGACACCTCGAGCAATACCGAAGTCGGCCAACAAGATTCTGCGATCCGACGAACGTGGGTCGGCCATCAGGATGTTCGATGGCTTTACGTCACGATGCAAGAGGTACCGCTCGTGGGCATAGTCGAGCGCACCGGCGATCGCAGACACGATGTCGCCCACATCCTTCGGCGGCATCCCATGCGGATAGCGGTCTCGGAGCAACTTCGCCGCGTCGGTACCGTCGACGTAATCCATCGCAATCCACAGCTGGCCGTCCTGCTCACCTCGGTCGTGGACAGCAACGATGTGCGAGTGCCAAAGGGACGCGGCGATATCGGCTTCGCGGGCAAAGCGCTGACGGTATTCACCATCAGCACTGACCGCGGTAGGAAGCACTTTCAACGCTTCGAGCCGTGGCAACCGCGGGTGCTGGGCAAGGTACACCTCCCCCATCCCACCCGACCCCAACAGGCGAATGACCCTGTAGCCAGCGAATACTTCCCCCTCAGCGACCGGCATTCCGGCATCCTATCGAGCGTGTCCCCGGCCATCCGCAAAATCGACGTAGGCAGCATCCGGCGCACGTATGGTGTCCGACATGGACCTGCCGCCAGCCAACGCGATCGGAGGCGCCGTAACCCGCAGACAGGCGCTTCGATTGATCGGCGGCGCAGGACTCGCCGCCTCAGTCGAGGCGTGTAGCAACACCCCCAAAGCGGTCATCGGCACAACGGCACCGTCAAGCCCAACGACGCAAGAACTACAGCGCGCTTCAGTTTCGACGGTCCCACCCGTACCCAAGCCGAACCCCGCGACATTGCTATGTCGCAATGCGTGGGGAGCTCGACCCCCGCGACCCGGCGGGCAGCGGCATACGGTGAACCGACTGACGCTTCACCACAGCGGCGTCATACTCGGAGACAACAAGCGAGCACCTTCGCGCCTGCGTCAGCACCAGCGCTACCACCAAGATAGCCACGGTTGGATCGACATCGCCTACCACGTCAGTGTCGACCGCAACGGACACATCTACGAGCTGCGGGCCCCGCAGCTCTCGGGCGACACAGCGACCGACTATGAAACCGCCGGCCACTTCCTGGTCGTCTGCGAGGGCGACTTCGACAAGGAACTTCTCACTGAGGCCCAGATCCACAGCACTGCAGTGGCGTTCGCATGGGCCGCACAAACCTTCGGCGTTGCGCCCAGCACGCTGGCGGGCCACCGCGACATCGCATCGAGTGCCTGCCCCGGCGCGAACCTCTATGAACGCGTCAGCTCAGGTGAACTCCTACACCGCATCGAGGCGCTACTTGCCGGTGGCGGTGTCACCCTAGAACAACTGTGTGGGCCAGCGGCCGTCGAGATCGTTGACGCGATCGAGTCTGGTCAAGGCTGACGATGCCAACATCGTGGCCGCCGAACCGTTCGGTGGCCACCGAATTGTCACCGTCGCACACTGGGTCTATGACAGCCGAATGCCTCGCCGCCGTTGCGTCCGCGATGGCCGACAGTACGCGCGCCCGCATGCTTATCGCGCTCATGGACGGGCGGGCCTGGACGGCAAAGGAATTGGCTGCACACGCCGGTGTCGCAGCCTCGACCGCCACCGAGCACCTCAACCGATTGGTGACGGTGGGGCTGGTCAGCGAACGCCGGCAAGGGCGCCATCGCTACGTCGAGCTGGTGGACGCCGGCGTCGCCGAGGTGCTCGAGTCACTCGCGGTGCTGGGAGAGCAGCCGTCCACACCGCCACGCGGCATGCGCGAAGCGGTGATCAACAGTGCCCTCGCACGCGGGCGCACCTGCTACGACCATTTCGCCGGGAGGCTGGGGGTGACCATCACCGAGGCGTTGCTCCGACCGGGATTGCTCGACGAGTCGTTGACCCTCACCACCGATGGACGCCAGTGGCTGACGGATGCGCTGGGCTCGCCGTTCGAACCGGGGCGCCGGGCCGCGACGCGCGCGTGCCTCGACTGGACCGAGCGACGCAGACACCTGGCGGGCGCGGCGGGCGCGCACATCGCGACCGCGATGTTCACCCAGGGCTGGGTACGGCGCATCGGCAGCAGCCGGGCAGTCGTCGTGACACCGTCGGGTAGCGCGGGCCTTGAGCGACTGCTCGGAATTGCGGCGGCGACGCAGTTTTCAGCGGCGGGCTAGGCGTTCGTCGATTTCGATGGCCTGGGCGAGCGCGGCAAACGGTGCGCGCTGAACCGACTCCGACGTGCCCGGCGCCTCCGGATGCCATTGCACCGCAAGCACCCAACCGTCGACGGCCTCGAACGCCTCGATCAGGCCGTCGGCCGCGTGGCCGGTGGCCACCAACCCGTCCCCCAGTGACGCGATGCCCTGGTGGTGGGCCGAACCGACGATGATCTGGTCGGACTCGTGGGCAGCACGAACTCGGCTACCTGCTGCCAGGGCAACCGGATGCCAGCCGAACAACTCGCCGGCCGTCGTACTCCGATGCGGGACTTCGCCTGGTACCAGGTCGATGTGGAGGTCCCCGCCGCGAAGCACATTCAGCACCTGCGCGCCCCGGCAGATGCCGAGCACCGGCAACCCAGCTTCCGCTGCTCGTGCCGCCAGCGTGAAGTCGAGTTCGTCCTGTTCGTCATTGACGTCGTACACCGCCGCGGTTGCGACCTGCCCGAAGCGCTGCGGGTTGATGTCTCCGCCGCCGGGCAGCACGAGACCACCGACGTCGGACAGCGCCACGAACGGATCGTCGACGACCAGCGGTGTCAGGCCGGCCGCTTCGACCAGTTGGACGATCCGGTCGAAGAGTTCATTCGCCGCGATGACGCGCGGGTCGTCACCGACCGAGAACCGGCGCGGTACGACGACAACGGGTGCGGCCACTATCGGGTCTGTCCTCTCATCGCGGGTCAGAAGTATCCGGAGTTGGGCGGCAGCGCGCCGTTGACAACGAAATCCCCCGTCGCCCAGGCTTTGTACGCCAGCGGGTTGTGGCTGGCGATGGTTCGCGCGTTACGCCAGTGTCGGTCGAGATTCAGTGTACGAGCTGTGGCCGATGCGCCACCGGTGTCGAACAGTCGCTGCGCGGCATCGAGGGTTAGACGTTCCGCGACGAGTTGGGCCTTCGCCACCTCGATTGCGGCAGCACCGATGGCCTGTTGGTCGTCGATCTGGCCGGAGTCCACCACCCGATCCAGTGCCGCCGCGGCGCCGAGCGTGACCGCGGTGGCGGTCGACGTCCAGGCGGCGATCTCCCCGACCGCCTGCAGGATGAACGGGTCCTGGGTGGCCGAAGGGGTCAGCCCGTGGGCGGCGGGACGTGCCTTGTTCTGGACGAACCAAACGGCGTCGCGCAAGGCGCCCTTGGCAATTCCCACTGCCACCGCCGTGAGGTACAGCTGCAGGAACGTCTGGCTGTGCGCGAGCCGGTGATCCGCAGGCACCAGCGACACCTCATCCTCGTGGACCAACACCGACTCGAAAGTCGTTGCACCGCTGGCGGTCAGCCGCTGCCCGAAGCCGTCCCAGTCGTCGAACAACGTCACGCCTTGGCGATCGGCCGGAATGATCACGTGCACTTCGCGGCCGTCCTCGCGTTCGGCCGACACCGCGATCAGGTCGGCGTAGAGGGTGCCGGTCGAGTAGAACTTCTTGCCGTCCAACCGGTATCGGCCGTCACCCGTGGCACGCAACGTGGTGCCGATGGCCGCGGGAGATGCGCCCACGGCTTCGGTGATCGCGTTGCCGACGATCTTTCCGCTGAGCACATCGGGGAACCAGCGGGCCCGCAGGGCGTCGTCGCCGCGGTTACCCAGGAGCCGCTCGACGAGTCCGAAATGGGCGCGCAGCGCCTGGGCCACGTTGGAGCTGGCCTGCGCGATATCGATGACGGTCTCGATGACATCGACGATGGAACCGCCTGGGCCACCGTACTCCTGGGGGATCCGGAGTGCGAGGACGCCGGTGTCGGCGATCGCGCGGATCGCCTCATGGTGCAAGGTTCGGGTCAGCTCATGCTGGGCGTCGTCCGCGCCCAGCCTCTCGACGACCGGCGCCAGCGACGCCCGCCGGTCCGCGACCGACCCTGCGGCCAATGCCGTGATGGTCATGGGATTTCCTTCTCAACTCAGCGGAACAGGGGCAGGATGTGGGCCGCGAAGCGCTCCATCTCGGCTTCCAGCGGCTGGAACTGCAGCATGAACAGGTCGATCCCGAGGCTCGCGAATGTCGTGATCCGTTCGGCCACTTGCTCGTAACTACCGATGAGCCCGGCCAGCGTGCCGCCGTTGGTGCCCACGCGCGCGACACCCTCGTGCACCTTGAACATGGCGGTGGCCGGGTCGGCTCCCACCGTGCGGTCCCGCTGTCCCGAACCGTCAACCAGGCCCTGCAGGTATTCGAATTCGTGCTGCGCCTCTTCCTCCGACTCACGGGCGATGACGAACGCCGACAGCCCGAACTGCAAGGGCTCCGGCTTATTCCGCTCACGACGCCGCATGTCGTCGATGATCTCGGCGGCATCCTGTGGCGGCCGCCCGTTGAGGAAGAACACGTCGGCCTGCGCTGCCGCCAGGGCGCGCGCCGCTTCGGACTCCCCGCCGAGGTAGACGCGCGGGGTCCGCTCGAGGGCCGGCCGCAACTGCGCGCCGGCCGCGACGGCCCCGTCCAGCCCGGATTCGATGGCATCGCCGCGCCACAGCCGACCGACGATGTCGAGCCACTCCCGGGAGTACTCGTATCGGTCACCGTGCATGACGTCGCCGAGGCCGATTGCCTCCAGCTCAGGGAGGAACCAGCCGCTGACGAGGTTGATCGCCACCCGGTCGGAGGCGATCTGTTCGATATTGGCAACGGTTTTCGCGAAGACCAGCGGATTGAACAGCAGCGGCTTGATCGCGCCGATCAACTCGACGCGGCTGGTGGCCTCGGCCAGCCCGGCCAGCGTCGACCAGGTTTCCAGTACGTCGTGTTCGGCACCACCCGGATGCAGGACGTGCTGGGCGATCAGCGTCGAGTCGAAGCCCAGCTCTTCGGCGCGCACGATGAGATCGCGCGTCCGGTGGTAGCTGGCATCGGGCACCTCGACGGGATGTGTTCTGGCACCCCAGGTTCCGTAGACGGGTGCCCACACCCCGAAGCGCGGCGCGGTCAATGTCGTGGTCATGAATTCTCCAGGTAACGCCGGAATTCCCAGTCGGTGACAGCACTGGAGTACTCGTCCCACTCGCTCTGGGCGATCTCGGCGAAGTCATGCACGGAGTCCGCGCCCAGGATGTCGACGATGGCGTCATCGCTGCGCGCCAGCGCGATCGCGACGCTGAGCGATTCCGGTAGCCGCACCCCGACGTCGTAGAGATTGCCGGTCTGCGGCTCTGACGGATTGCGTCGGGCTTCCAGGCCGGCCACGACGGCGGCCAGGGCAGATGCGATGAGCCAGTAAGGGTTTGCGTCGGATGCCCCGGTGCGCAGTTCGATTCGCGTCGCCTCGGGCGTCGACTCCAGCAGCGACCGGACGGCGGACGTCCGGTTGTCCCGGCTCCACGTCAAGGTCGCCGGGGCGAACGATCCGGGGACGTACCTGCGGTACGCGTTGACCGAGTGCGCGCCGAACAGCGTGATCGACGGCAGGTGTTCGAGCAGGCCGGCGATGGCGTGCAGACCGACCTGGCTCTCGGTCCCGTCGGCGCCGGCCAGAACCGGCTCACCGTCACGCCACAGCGAAATATGCAGGTGCGCAGAACTTCCGGAGTGCTCCGAGAACGGCTTGGGCATGAACGTCGCCAACTTGCCGTTGCGCCGGGCGATCTCCTTGACGGCGTACTTCAACCGGGCGCTGTTGTCCGCGGCGTCGAGCGCGTCGCTGTAGACCAGATTGGCCTCGACCTGTCCCGGACCGTATTCGGTCAGCAGGCCCTCCAGGGAAGTGAACTCGCGCAACACCGAATAGAGCGCGCTGAGCACCGGTTCGAGCGTGTTGGCATTCTGCAGCGAGTAGGCGTGTACGTCGTCCTGGAAGATCGATCCGTCGGCATTGAGCAGGTAGAACTCGAACTCGGCGCCGACCTTCGCGGTGTACCCCAGGTTCTCCAGCCGCTGGATGACGCGCCGCAAGACCGCACGGGGATCGAGCGGTGACGGCGTGCGGTCGTGACCGACGATGTCGGAGATGACGTGCCCCACCCCGGATCGCCACGGCAACTCACGGAAGGTGCTCAGGTCGGGTACGGCGAAAGCGTCGGGGTAGCCCGTGTTCCAGTTGGTCGACCGAAGGCTCTCGATCACCCGCGCGTTGGAGTTCCACGCGAGCGCTCCGTCGCAGAAGCCGAACCCGGAAGTTCCAGCGCGAGAGCGGAATTGCTCGACAGGCACCCGCTTGCCCAAGGCGTGGCCGAACTGGTCACTCCACGCCACCTCGACCTCCGTGATGACGCCGGAGTCCAGCAGGTCGACAACGCTCCGGTGCCGCTCGTCAATTGCTGCGTCCGCGGTCAACGCCATCTCAGCCCTCCTCTCCCGCCGGGGCGACCGACTCGGTTCGCGCGCGGCGGTAGCCCAGCACGGCACCGCCCACGAAACCCACTACGAGCACCAGGATTACGGCCAACGCCAACCCTGACGACCCGCCGACCAGGTCCTTGAGGTTCACCAGAATCAGGACCAGGAACGCCACCAGCCCGGCCAGGCCCAGCGCCGGCGCGACCCGGACGCGCAACACCGAGTAGTGCCGCCGGTCCCGGGCGAAGAACGTGAGCACAGCCGCGCTCGTCAGCACCATCAGGGCGAGCACACCGACCGTGGTGATCCCGGACAGCCAGGTGTAGAACTCTGTGCTCGGGTCCAGCTTCGCCACGATGGCGACACCGATGATCGCGAGGATCAGTGCCGACAGCGCCAACGACGCGACGTGCGGCGAGCCGTGACGGGTGTGGGGCCGGCCGAAAGCCGCGGGCAATACACCCCGGCCGGACAGCGCGAACAGGTAGCGGGACACCACGTTGTGGAAAGACAAGATGCAGGCGAAGAGGCTCGTGACGAAGAGGACCTGAATGACGTCCGCTCCCACCACGCCCAGGTAGCGCTGGGCGGTGTCGACCAGCATGGTGCCGCCCGAATTCGTCGCACGCTCAAGGGCTTCGCGATCGCCCCACGCCGAGATCAGTGCCCAGCTCGAGACCGTGTAGAAGACGCCGATCACCGCGAGCGCGAGGTACGTCGCGTACGGAATGGTGCGGTCCGGATCGCGTGCCTCGTCACGGAAGATGGCCGTCGCCTCGAAGCCGAGGAACGAGATGATCGCGAAGAGCAGCCCGATACCCGGTGCGCCCGAAGTGATCTGCGCGGGGTCGAGCAGTCCCGTCGACAATCCGTGGTCACCACCGCGAGCGACGATGACCGCGTCGAGGACGACGACGATCGCGATCTCGGCGACCAGCAAAACCGCGAGCACTCGACTGGACAGCTCGATGTTGCGGTACCCGAGGTAGGTGATCACCGCGAGCCCGGCCAACGCCCATACCGGCCACGGCAACTGGGGTACGCCGACGAGGGCCAACAGACCGCCGAGCTGCGGACCTAGCAGGCCGTAGACCGCGGCCTCCATCGAGGCGTACGTCAGGACCGCCACGAACGCGGCGCCGATGGCCGGGCTGGACCCGAATCCTTGCTGCACATAGGAAAAGAACGCCCCGGCCTCACGCACGAAGGGCGTCATCGCGGTGAAGCCGACGGCGAACAGCAGCAGCACGAAGGTGGCGATGACGAACGTCGCGGGGAACCCTGACCCATTGCCGGTGGCGATGCCCAAGGGCACCGGCCCGCCGATGACGCCCAGCGGCGCCGCTGCGGCCAACACCATGAAGACGATGGCCGGGATCCCCAAGTTGCCGCGAAGACGCTGCGCGCCGGCCGGAGGCCCACCATCGGTGCGCACCGCCGTATGTTCGACTGTCATGACGCCCCTTGCTGGTCGATGAATGTTGTTGGAGACAAAAGCTATTGGTCGGGGTGGACGCGCTCCAGCGGGCAGGACACCGGCGCTGACAATGCGTCACATGCCGTAACATTCGGCGGACTTCAGGGCCGCAGATTCGGCATCCGGTCGGTAGTCTTCATGGCATGGCGCCGCGGGTGCGTCAGTCAAAGGGGTTGGCAGTGGGGACCATTCGATCGCTTCATGGCACCGGCCACGTCCTGCGCGTAGGGGCGACACCGGTCCCGCACGCCGAGATCCTCGATCACGTCCGCCCGGTGCTCGCGCGCGACGGCATCGACCTCCACGTCGAGGTGTTCGACACCTTCGACGAACCGAACCACCATCTGGTCACCGGGACGATCGACGCCAACTTCTTTCAGTACCTGCCATTCCTCGACGAGTTCAATGCCGCCTCGGCCCAGCGACTGGTCCCCGTCGCACCGGTGCACATCGAGCCGTTCGCGCTGTACTCGGAATCGATATCCACTGTCGGCGACGTGCCGCAGTACGCACAGGTGGCGCTGCCCGGTGATCCGGCGAACGTCGGGCGCGCCCTGCACATCCTTCGCGACCTGGGTCTGCTCACCCTGCGTGAGGGTGAGGTGGCTGCCCCCGGCGTCGACTCGATCATCGCGAACCCAAAGCAGTTGCTGTTCAAGGAAATCGCCAGCGCGCGCCTGGCTGATGTCCTCGCCGACTTCGATCTGGTGTTCCTGTTCGGCAACTACGCCATGGACCGCCAGATCGACCTGCAGTGGGCGCTCTATTGTGACCACGCCAACCGCGACTACGCCGAGTACCTCGTCGCGCGCCCGGACAACCACGACAGCGAACCAATCAGGCTGTTGGCCAACGCTTTACAGTCAGATTCGGCGCGTTCGTTCATCGCCCGCTCGTACGCCGGCCTGGTGGTACCGGCGTTCTGACGGTCACGCCGACCGGATCGGCCGCTGGTCCCGGAACCGTGTCGAGGACTGCGGGTCGAAGCGATAACCCTTGCCACGGACGGTCGTCAGCGTCAGGGCGTGTGCACCCAGCTTCACCCGGAGCCGGCGCACATGGGTGTCGACAGTCCGCATCGAGGCGAAGCCCGCGTCCCAGACGTTCTCGATCAGCTCTTGTCGCGAGATGATCCGTCGCGGGTGCTGCGCCAGATAGGCCAGCAGCTCGAATTCTTTGTAGGCCATGGCGATCTGGTGACCATCGACGCTGACCTGCCGGGTGGTCCGGTCGATCATGAGTCCATTCACCGGCTGCGGAGCGCGGACCGGAGCGGTACCGGCCACCAACTTCTCCACCCTGGCGCCGGGCACGCGATACGCGAGAAATGCGCTGAACTCGTCCATCAGAGTCGTCACCTGAGCCAGTGCATCGCGGGTGGGAAGCTCCACCGTCAGCACCACCTGCGGTGCCCGCACGCTGCGGCCCTGATACATGCACACTCCCTCATCGATCCGAACTCCAGTGTTCGCGAGGACGACGGCGCTGGACATCGTTACCGTCACCTTGAATCGAACGAGCCTCCGCACTGGCCGACAAACGACGGCCGATGAAACAGTCTGGTCACGATCTGGAATCAGCACGTCACGGCCACAACTTTCACATCTGTCGCATTGTTAACATCTCGAAATGCAGGACTTCCCGGAGACCACCGGCCTTCGGCGCCCGTTCTCGCGTCGTGATGCGCTGCGCTATGCCGGCGCCGCGTCGGCACTGGCTGGGCTGAGTGCGGCCGGTCTCGGCCTGCCGACGGCCGCGGCCGCCGCGCCCACGCTGATCGACTTCGCCATGAAGCAGATTCCGGCGCAAGACATTCGGGCCGCCGGGCACGCCGGCGTCGTCAACTATGTCTCGACATCGCGCCCCGGCTCATCGATGGGCGCCAAGCCGATCACGCTGCCGTATGCCCGGTCACTGGCCGCGGCCGGACTCGCGATCGTGAGCAACTACCAGTACGGCAAGCCCGGCGGCACCGCGCCGTCCGATTTCACGCGCGGTTACGCAGGCGGCGTCGCCGATGCGCGCACCGCCTGGCAACTGCACACCGCGGCGGGCGGCGGTCAGAGCGCACCGATCTTCTTCTCCGTCGACGACGACATCAGTCGCGAAACCTGGAACAACGTTGCACTGCCGTGGTTTCGCGGCATCAACTCGGTCCTCGGCCCGCAGCGCACCGGCGTCTACGGCGGCATCAACACCTGCCAGTGGGCCGCAGCCGACGGTGTCATCGGCCGCTCGACCACGCCCGGCAAGGTGTGGGCGTGGCAGACCCGATCCTGGTCGGGCGGCAAGGTCTATCCGGCGGCGGTGATGTACCAACGGATCGTCAGTACCGCGTCGAATCCGGGTCCGGTGGTCGGTGGTCTCGAGGTTGACGTCAGCGACGCCCTGGCCGCCGACGTCGGGCAGTGGAACCTGCATCCGTGAGGACACGGTCGTGACCACAGCCATGGAGATCCATGGCTGGCGCGACCTCGGCTGGATCGTCGGCATCGCGCTGGTGATCATGATCGGCTCGCTGGTGATCACGCCGGTGTTGGTCCGACGTGGGCTCAAGACACCGGCCGGGCTCCGGCTGATCAACCGGATCAGCGTGCGGGCGGTCCAACTGGTGAAGCGGCCGATCACCATCATGGTGCTCGATGAGGTCATCGACGTCATCAAGACCGGTCACTACACCCGCAACATCTCCAACGCCATCGAAGAGAACTACACCGAGCTGAAAGCCCTTGCGGCCGACAAGATCCGCACCGATTCGGGCATACCCGTCATCAGCCGAATCCCCGGGTACGACAAGGTCGTCGGCCAGGCGAGCGAATCGGTGATGCACGTCCTCATCGCGATGCTCGCCGACCCCCGGATGGACGAGTTCGTCTCCGACCTGCTCCGCAACAATCTCGAACAAATCCAGGACGCGGTCCGCCGCCGCGAGCACGAGCGCGCCGCGTCGTTCCGACAGGCCGGCGCGCCCGCGACGGCAGCAGTCGCTGATGCCGCCACGTCGCGACCTCCGTCTGGTGACGTCTGATCGCCGGCTACAACTCGGTGACCCGTCCACCCCCGACCAGCCACGAGCGATCCAACCGGACGTTCTGCAACATGCGGCGGTCGTGCGTCACCAGAAGCAGTGCGCCGTTGTAGGTTTCGAGCGCCTGCTCGAGCTGCTCGATGGCCGGCAGGTCGAGATGGTTGGTGGGCTCATCGAGCACCAGCACATTCGTCCCGCGTGCCTGCAGCAGCGCCAGGCCCGCCCGTGTTCGCTCTCCGGGGGACAGCTCGTCGACGGTGCGTTCCACATGATCGGCACGCAGGCCGAACTTTGCGAGCAGCGTGCGCACGTCCGCGGTCGGCCATGACGGAACGAATTGCTCGAAGCGATCGACGAGGCGGCTGTCGCCGGTGAAATCGGCACGGGCCTGGTCGATCTCGCCGATGGCGACATTGGCGCCCAGACTCGCGCGGCCCTCGTCAGGCTGTTGCCGACCGAGCAGGAGCCGCAGCAGCGTCGACTTTCCCGCGCCGTTGGGGCCGGTGATACCGATCCGCTCGCCGGCATCGACCTGCAGCGACACCGGACCGAGGACGAAGTCCCCCTGTCGCACAACGGCATCGTCGAGCGTCGCGACAACCGAACTCGACCGCGGTGCCGCACCGATGGTGAACTGGAGCGTCCACTCCTTGCGGGGCTCCTCGACTTCCTCGAGGCGGGCGATCCGGCTCTCCATCTGGCGGACCTTCTGCGCCTGCTTCTCGCTGGACTCGGTCTGTGCGGCGCGCCGGTTCTTGTCATTGTCGGGTGCCTTGCGCATCGCATTGCGCACACCTTGACTCGACCACTCCCGCTGCGTGCGTGCACGCGCCACGAGATCGGCCTTCTTCTCGGCGAACTCGTCGTACTGTTCGCGGCGGTGCCGCCGCGCGACCTCACGTTCTTCCAGATAGCTCTCGTAACCGCCGCCGTAGACGGTGGTCCGGTTCTGCGCCAGATCGAGCTCGACAACGCGGGTTACGGTGCGGGCCAGGAACTCTCGATCATGGCTGACCAGCACCACACCGCCGCGGAGATTCCCCACGATCTCTTCCAGGCGCGCCAGTCCGTCGAGGTCGAGATCGTTGGTCGGCTCATCGAGGAGGACGATGTCGAAACGCGACAGCATCAACGCCGCCAACCCCACGCGCGCCGCCTGCCCGCCCGACAACGCCGTCATCAGCGTCGACTCCGGCCGCACCGCGTCGGAATCGAGCCCCAGGTCGGCCAACACCGCCGGCAGTCGTTCCTCCAGATCTGCCGCACCTGTCGCCAGCCAGTGATCCAGAGCAGCGGAGTAGGCATCGGCGTCCGCAGTCGAATCGGCCAGCGCCTCGGCTGCGGCGTCCATCGCCTTGGTCGCGGCCGCACATCCGGTGCGACGCGCGACGTACGCGGCGACCGTCTCCCCCGGCACCCGCTCGTGCTCCTGCGGCAGCCAGCCCACGAAAGCGTCGGCCGGCGCCAGACTCACCACGCCGTCAAGCGGTGCGAGTTCGCCCGCCAGGATCCGCAACAGCGTGCTCTTGCCGGCACCGTTGGAGCCGACGACGCCGATCACATCGCCGGGCGCCACCGTCACGTCGAGCCGCTCGAAGAGCGTGCGGTGGGCGAATCCGCCGGCGAGGTTGGTCGTGACGAGCGTCGCGGTCATGGGCCAATCGTCGCATCACCGCGGCAGCCCGATCCTGCGCGGAGCCGCCTACGCCGTGATGCGCATTTCCTGGCCCGGATGCGAGCTCAGGGTGACGACGACCGTGCCGCTCCCGGTCGCGAAGTTCTTGTTCGCGTAGCCGATGAAGCCGTAGTGCCCGTCGATCGTCGAGACCGCGGAGATGTCGCCTTGCCCGGCGGCGCCGGTGTCCAGATTGCGCCACGCGGCCGTCACCGTCAGGGAGCAGGAGCCGTCGTAGATGCCGGCGTCGTAGCGGATCGACACCCCGATGCCGTGCCCGACGTCATTGCCGATCTGAACCGGCGTCTGCTGCGCGTCGGCGCTCACGGTGCCACCGCATGTCGGGGACGCGACCACGGGAACGGCAGCCAGTTGTCCGAACGCATCGGCATGGGCCGTCACCAGCGACAACCACGGCGCGGCGACCGCGGCGACGAGCGCTCCGGCCGCGCGCAATGGGGTCATGTCAGTGCTATCGGCGCGGGCGGCGGCAGTGTTAGCGCCCGGCGGTGGGCATATTTCCCGTACCCCAGGCGTTATCAACGTTTGTCTCAATTGTCACATGGGTACCGTTGATAACAGCACCCCAGTGTGGGTGCTCCGCTCGACAGAGAGTCCATACGTAGAAAGAGCCGAATGGGTTATCGCTATGAACACAGTTCTGTACTTCAGCACCAACGGCGCCGTTTATGAGACCCGCGCCTACACACCAGCGGACATTACCGATCTGATTCAAGGCCAACGGCTGCAATGCCTGACCAGCACAGACCGACAGTTCGACTTCTGGTTCAGCCCGACGGCACGCCGGTGCCAGCGCCGCATCAATCGCAAGGCAACCGAACTGTTGCTGGCGACAACGACTTTCACGGCGAAGACCGTCCCTCTGCTGCGTGGGTCCATTGTCCTGGCCAGCCATGACGCCGACGGCGATCTCGACGGGCTGAGCTGGCTGCAGCTGGATCAGCTGTCTGGACTGAATCGCACGCTCACCGCCCGCGATGAGCGAATCCTGAATCGCCGCATCATGCGCGAAGAGCGCCGCCTGCGTGGCGAGACGGCCACCAAACCACGCGTCGCCGCCGCCTCCACTCCGTCGACCGCGAAAGCTCAAACCGGCTTGCGCTGGACGGGTTTCGCGGCCCCGGCACAGTAACGGCCGGGTCCTCTCACACTGCTTGACGCGTACCGGCCGACCAGGCCGGATCCCGGCCGATGAACCCCATCAGCCGGGCCACCGGGCCCGCGTCGTCCGCAACCACGACGGGTGGCCCGTACTGCCCCGATGAGCGCAGCAGGTCCTCGATCCCCGTCATCCCGGCGAGCATCTGCTCAGCGAACTCGGGGTCCAGGCCGGAGTCGCGCCCGATCGCGGCGGCCAGATCCCAGGTGTGCATGTACACGTCGGCGGTGTAGAACCGGTCGATGGCGTCGGCAAGCCGGTGTGAGCCCGCCATCGGATGGCTGAAGTCGCCGTCGGCCGCGTCGCCGTCGAGCAGACCCTGCACCGCCGCGGTGTGTGCGACCCACGCCGTGAGCGGGTCGTCGGCGACGGGCGGACCGACGGGCAACACCACACCGCCCGCACCGAGGAATTCGGTGAACCAGCCGACGAGGTGCCCGACGATGTCGCCTGCGGTCCAGTCCGCCACCGGCGTCGGAGCCGACCAATCCCGCACGGCTGCAGCATGTTCGGTGAATCCGGCGGCGATGCGGCGGTGCCGTTCGGCGGCCGTGAGTGCGTGCAGCGCAGCCATGGCGCTCAGAGCTCACCGAGCAGTGCGTCGAGTTTCGCGTAGCCCTGATCGACGCCCGTCTCCATCCCGGAGGCCAGCCAGGCGTCGCGTCCCTCGAAGCTGTCCACCAACGACTGGCCGTGGAGCCGGGTGCGGCCGTCGCCGAGATCCTCGAACCACAAGGTCTCGAGCGAGACGGCGTCGGGCATGCCCTCGAAGGTGAACGTCTGGACGATCTTGTCAGCGGCGACGGTGTGGAAGCAACCGCGGAAGCCGAACTCCTGACCGTCCCGGACCGCGACGTAGCGCCAGCTGCCGCCGTCTCGGGCGTCCCACTCCACGATGCGAGTGTCCATACCGTCGGGCCCCACCCAGCGGGCGAACACCTCCGGATCGGTGTGCGCCTTCAGCAATTGCGCTGGGGTGGCCTGGAAATCACGGGTGATGCGGATGAGTGGCACGTCCTTGTCGGCTTCGATGACGGCCTGCGCGGTGTTCATGATGCTCTGCCCTTTCGTCGCGGTTTCGATTCGTTGTCATTCATCTCTGCCAGCACCGCATCCAGGCGCTGGTAACGCTGTTCGGCCTGCTGTTGGTAGCGCTCGATCCACTTGGTCATCAGGTCGAACACCTGCGCTTCCAAGTGCACCGGCCGGGTCTGTGCGGCCCGGCCCCGGCTGACCAACCCGGCATCCTCGAGCACTTTGAGGTGCTTGGACACCGCCTGCATGCTGACGTCGTACGGTTCGGCGAGTTCGCTCACCGTTGCGTCAGCCGTCGTCAGCCGGGCCACGATGTCCCGTCGGATCGGATCGCTCAGCGCCGCAAATACTTTCGACAGCTGGTCGGTCATCTTCTTCCTCAACTATTTGGTTGAGTACGAGTGTGCGCGCCGGCGCGTGCGTTGTCAACCCATTGGTTTAATACAACGTCACCAGGTCGTCCGGCGAGTGCCGCTACTGCGACCGATATCGGGCTGAGGCGAAAGCGTGGCCTCAGTCGAGCACCTTGGCGTGGCAGCAACCGCTAATGTGCACACGCACAGGTGGCAAACCACACGTGGTGCGGATCAGCGTGCGCAGCGAAAGGCGGTGAGGTCGACGTTCAACGAACTGTGGGGTTGGTTGCTCGATCGCGACTGGACGTTGAGCCAGATCCACACCCCGATGGAGTGGTTCGCGTTCCTCAGCATTCCGTTGTTCACCGCGGTGATCGGCTGGCTCATCAACTGGACCGGCCTGATCATGCTGTTCTATCCCGTCAACTTCCACGGGTTCAGAATCCCGGGAATGGCCGAGCTGGCACGGCTGTTGCCGCACAAACTTCAGGAGATCCCCGGCATCCTGCAGGGCGGGGTCGGCTGGCAGGGCATCGTGCCCGCCCGTGCGGCCAAGATGGGCTCGATCGCATCCGACAAGGCCATCGCCAAGCTCGGTACGCCCGCGGAGTTCTACCAGCAGCTCGAGCCGGACATGATCGCCGAGCACATCGTCAAGCTCTTCGAAGCCGAGATCCCGCAGCTCGTCGACGAGGTGATGATCGCCAACGACCCCCAGTTCTGGCGCGACCTGCCGACCGTCGGCAAACGCGCGATCGTCGCGCGGGTCCAGTCGCAACTACCGGACGTGGTGCGGTCGATCACCACCGAGATCGGCATCCACATCGACCAGCTGCTCGACCCCAAGATCATGGTCATCGAGCACTTCCGGAAAAACCCTGACCTCGTCATCCGCGTCTTCAAGGACATCGGCCAGCGCGAGCTGAACCTGATGGTCAACTTCGGCTTCATCTTCGGGTTCCTGCTGGGCATCCCCGTCGCGTTCATCGACCACTGGTTCCACACCTGGTGGATGCTGCCGATGCTCGGCGTCATCGTCGGCTGGATCACCAACGCGCTCGGCATGTGGCTCATCTTCGAACCGACCGAGCCGACCCGCTATTTCGGCATCAAGTTCCAGGGCCTGTTCCTGCGGCGGCAAGAGCAGGCCGCCGAGGTGTACGCCGGGATCATCGCCGACGACGTCATCACGCTGGAACGCATCGGCGACTTCCTGATCGACGGTCCGAGCGGCGACCGCACCCGCCAGATGATGGCGGCCGCGCTCGGCCCGGCCATCGACCGCGCAGCCGGACCCATCCGGGGTGCGGCGCGGGTGGCACTCGGCGCCCAGGCCTACGACTCGATCAAGGCCGGCTTCGCCGCCGAGGCCGTCGGCCGGACGCTGACGCCCTTCAAGGACGAAGAGTTCTCGAAAGCGCAATCAGGGAAAATCCGCACACTGATCGCCCAGCGCACCAAAGAACTTCCGCCGACCGACTTCGTGGAGATGCTGCGTTCGGCAATCAGGGAAGATGAGTGGATGCTCTACGCTCACGGCGCGATCATGGGCGCCGCCGGTGGCTTCCTCCACTACGGCATCTTCTTGGGACTTGGTGTGGCATGAGTGACAACCGACGCCAGCCGCCCAGACGACGCCACGCCCAGTGGGGACCAGTCAGCGCCACATTCTCTCCCTCATCGGAACCGTCCGCGGCGCTCCTACCCGCGAGCGAGATCGGCGAAGCACTGCCCGGCCTCGTCCGCCTGGCCGCGACGGCCTGGGTACGCACGGCGGAATGGACCCTCGTTGCCGGGCTCAAAACGGGCCGGCGCGCACTCGAGATAGTCGCCGACCCGGCATCGGCGGCCGACACCGCACGCGAGCTGATCTCCGGCGTCGCGCAGGCCGGCACCGTTTTCGGCGAGGTGGCCAAGGCCGTGTCGAACGGTGTCTCGGTGTCGCAGGCCGTCGTCCAGGTCAGCGCCTCGCTCACCGACACCGCGACGACGACGCACACGGTGTCACACCAGCAGGAAGACGAAGAGCGCCAACGCCAAATGGAGCAGTCGTTGCGTGCTCAGGGGCAGGCGCTGCTGACCCGCTCGCGCGACGTGTGGAACACCGAACGCGGCCACCCCGCCTACGCCCGCATCCTCGAGGAGATGGCGCCCGACGAGGCCCGCATCCTGCTGCTTCTCCTGCGCGGCGGCCCACAGCCGGCGGTCGACGTCCGCACCGGCGGCCCCATCGGCATGGTGTCCTCGCGGCTGGTGGCTCCGGGCCTCAACATGATCGGCCCGCGGGCGGGCCTGCGCTATCTGGACAACGTGCCCGCCTACCTCAACAACCTGTTCCGGCTGGGCCTGATCTGGTTCTCGCAGGAGCAACTACGCGACCCGCTCGAATACCAGGTGGTCGAGGCCCAACCGGACGTGCTGGCCGCGATGCACTCGGTGCGCGCGCACAAGGTCGTCCGCCGTTCAATCCACCTCACCCCGTTCGGCGTCGACTTCTGCCGCGCCTGCCTGGTATCCGAGGACGAAGACGTCGCCGCCCTGCCCGAGCATCAGGCGCCACACGACATCGAGTGAAGGGTCGGGGCGCTCCTAACCGTGCGCGTCCGCGAGCTGCGCGGCGATGGACTCGATGGCCTGCGTCAGATCCAAGTACGGGATGTCCGGATCGCGTTCGTGGTAGATCGCGGTGACGATGATCGGAAGCGTCGCAGCGGCTTCCGGGTAGTTCTGGATGTCCATGCGAGCGACCGCCTCGGCCACCGGCACACCGTGGTCGTACAGGCGGGTGGCGTCGGTGTGCAGGGTGGACCAGAACCGGATGCCGCGGTCGATGGCCGCGTTGATCTCGGGTCCGATCAGGACGGGACCGTGCCCGGCGACGACTGTCCGGGCTCCGAAGGCGCGGATGCGCTCGAGCGCCCTGATCCAATTCGGGATCGAGCCCGACCAGGTGACCGCAACCGGGTTGTGCGTCAACAGATCTCCGGCGTACAGCACACCCAGCTCGGGGAGGTAGGCGATGGCGTCGCCCACGGTGTGCGCCGGCCCCAGTTCGTGGAGTTCGACGTCGAGTTTGCCGACTCTCAAGGCCTTTTCACCGTTGAAGGTGGTGTCGGCGGCACGAACCCGTACTTCGGAGAAGTCGAACGGCCGTCCGAGTGGTGCGAGCGCCTGCAGTGGACCGCCCGGCTGGGTATCGGTGTTGAGCAGTTTCGTGGTGAGGTCGGCATGTTCCTGAGTCATCAGCGCACTGGCGGCTTCGGTGGTGATGATTTCGGTATCAGCGGCGAATACCTGATTGCCGAAGAAGTGGTCACCATCGGTGTGGGTATTGAAGACGTACCGCACCGGCGCTGACTCGGTCAGTACGTCCATCTGTGCGCACATCGCTCGTGCGTGTTGCACGTCGTAGAGGGTGTCGATGACGAGCGCTTCGCCGGCACTCACCACCAGGCCGGCATTGGCCAAGCCGAGGGCTTCATTGCCGGACAGGAAAACATGGGCTCCCCCACCGAGGTCGAATAGGCCTTCCTCGAAAGGGATTTCGTCGGTCATCGTTCGTCCTTTGCTCGTTCGTCGTGCAGCTTGGCGGTGGCGTCCACCAAAATGTTCGCCGCGTCAATGCCGCCCTTTTCGGGGACGATGCCGAGGGTCTTGATGAACATCGCAGTCATCACGTAGTGGCCGGCCAGCAGGGTGATCTCGGCAATTTCGTTGTCGGAGAAGAACTCCTGCATCGCTTCCGTGCTCGCCCCGCCGTCCTTGATCTGCGCCAGCAGGTCATCGACGAACGCGATGAGCACATCGACGCGCCGGTCTCCGAACTCTGTGGCTCCTGACGCGACACCGTCGATCATCGACTCTGATACTCCGGCGGCCCGCGCCTCGGGCACGTGGTGATGGAGCTCGTACGGGGCGTTCGTCACCGCGCCGACACGCACGATCACCAACTCCCGCGTGTCGGCCGCAAGCGCGCCCGTCCGGAACGAAAGCCCTAGTGACAGATACGGCTTCGCACTGGACCTGGTCATGACCAAACCTCGCGACAGGTTGGCCGGAAACAGGTCATAGACCTCGCGTTGCGCGGGATCGAGGTCCGAGCAATGATCAGAACCTGTGGATGAGCCTCGGCGAGGCGGCGTAGGAAAGGGCGCACCTTCCCGAGGATGATCTGA